>NZ_CP031946.1:2855000-3202500 GCF_003443535.1 Ruegeria sp. AD91A
TTGCGCCAATAACATCAGCGCGCCCGCCTAACTCATTCCCTAAGATGCCCCCAGTCTATCCTGAGCGTCTCCACCGTCTCTCCGATGCGTCCGACCGTCTCTCCAGCCCGTCAGCACCGCCTCAGCAGCGCCGGTGAAGGGGTATTTACGGATTAGGTCTGGGACCTGCAACCCCCATTTTGAAAAAACTCCACATTTTTTGTCGATTTCTTATGTTAGTTAATGAAAACAACAATTTACTTTAACAAATCAATCTCTGCAGCTCACGTTCGTTGTGCAGATTTCCCGAGAAGAACCAGAAACATTCGCTTCTGAGATGGAATCGAGAGTCCAGGCAGAAAAGAGCGGCTTGTAAAACACCCTTGGGTCCTTCGATCGACGCAGACCTGACTATCAAGAATATCGTTTAGAGCACGCAAGAAACTGACTTGGGGTCACAATTGTTTTTTCAAGCGATTAACGCACTCTCACAACAGAGATGTTAACGCTGCCCGAACGCTCATAAGAGCTATGGTGTCGCGAGAGGTGCGAAAGATAGCATGGAATTCGATTATATCATCGTAGGCGGAGGTTCGGCCGGTTCGGTTCTGGCCAATCGCATGAGCGAAGATCCATCCACAAGTGTCTGCCTGCTTGAAGCTGGTGGCGGTGGGAACAGCCTTTTCGTCAGAATGCCTGCCGCCGTTGTTGCCGCACTACGGGGGCGCCCCAGGATCAACAACTGGGCTTTTGCAACGGTCCCGCAACCCGGGTTGAAGGGGCGCAAGGGCTATCAACCACGCGGCAAGGCACTGGGCGGCTCAAGCGCAATCAACGCCATGCTGTATGTACGCGGTCAGCGGCAGGACTACGATGGCTGGGCCGATCTGGGCTGCGACGGCTGGGACTGGGACAGCGTATTGCCATATTTCAAACGGGCCGAGAACAATGAGCTTGGCGCTGACAGCGTGCATGGCGACAGGGGGCCGTTGCATGTTTCTCTGCAAAAAGAACCTCGTCCAATCACCCTTGCGTTCATTCAAGCCGCTCAGCAACTCCAACACCGCTATACTGAAGACTTCAACCGAGGCGACAACGAAGGCGTCGGCCTGTACCAGGTTACACAGTTTCACGACCCGGCAAAGAATGGTGAGCGTTGTTCTGCGGCTGCTGGTTATCTTTTTCCAGCTTCTGACCGCCCGAACCTGACGGTCATCACGCATGCACATGCCAGTATGCTGAGCTTTGAGGGCAAGCGCGCGTCGGGCGTTGTATACCGGGCGAGAGGCAAGGGCGCAGACATCGCCATTCGGGCGAAGCGCGAAGTCCTGCTGTGCGCAGGCGCTTTGAAATCGCCGCAACTGCTTCAGGTTTCGGGTGTTGGTGCAATGAGCGATCTTGAACCGCACGGAGTCGCTGTTCGCCACGAGTTGCCCGGCGTGGGAAAGAACTTGCAGGATCACCTGGATTTCACGTTGATCTTCAAAACCAGAGATACAGACAATTTTGGGATTGGCCCGGCAGGGGCAGCGCGAATGCTGAAGCATGTTCATCGGTGGGGCAGGACGGGCGTCTCGATGGCGGCTACCCCCTTTGCCGAAGGCGCGGCGTTTTTGAAAACCTCCCCTGACCTGGAGCGTCCCGACATCCAGCTGCATTTCACTATCGCAATGGTCGATGATCATGCCCGCAAACTGCACTACGGGTACGGATATAGCTGTCATGTCTGCAAACTGCGCCCGGACAGCCGGGGGACAGTCAGTTTGAACAGCTCCGACCCAATGGAAGTACCCTCTATTGATCCGGGGTTTCTTTCAGATGCACGCGATCTGGATACAATGATCAAGGGCGCGCGAATGACACGGGACATCCTGCAGGCTCCTGCGTTAGACAACTATAGGCACAAAGAGTTGTTCGGTACGGATACTGCCAAAACCGACGCTGATTGGGCCGAGCATATCCGCGCCCGCGCCGACACGATCTATCACCCTGTAGGCACCTGCAAAATGGGCGTGGACGAAATGGCGGTCGTCGACCCCCAGCTTTGTGTGCGGGGGCTTGAAGGTCTGCGAGTCGTTGATGCCTCGGTGATGCCGACCTTAGTGTCGGGCAATACAAATGCACCCACAATCATGATCGCGGAAAAGGCTGCAGACATGATCAAGGCGGCTGCCTTGTAAATGCACTATTGGCCCTTCATCAGGGCCTCAAGCCCAACCCGGTAATTGGGATAGATCAGATCAATACCAAGCTCATCCTTAATCCGGTCGTTTCGAACCCGCTTGTTTTCGTTGTAGAAACTGCGCGCCATCGGCGTCAGATCGGCGTCGTCGAACCGGACTGCAGGAGGCAGGGGCAAACCCTGTAACTCGGCAGCGTATCCTATGACATCCTGCGGCGGGACAGGTTCGTCGTCACATACATTATAGATCCGTCCCGGATTCGGCTTCATCATCGAGGCTTTCAAGATCTGCGCGATGTCTTCCACATGAATGCGCGAAAACACCTGCCCCGGTTTGATAATGCGCCGCAATCCACCACGCCTAAGCTTAGAAAACGGCCCGCGCCCCGGTCCATAGATACCCGCCAAACGGAAGATATGAACAGGCAGCCCCGGAATTGCCGACCATTGCTCCTCGGCCAGCATACGCCATCTGCCGCGCCTAGCGGTCGGTGCAGGCGGCGTGTCTTCGTCAACCCACCCACCCTGATGGTCGCCATAGACGGCTGTTGTCGACAAATAGCCCACCCATTTGAATTGACGGGCCCGCTTGGCGATTTCATCGCCCAGCGCCGCCAACACCGGATCGCCTTCTTCATTTGGCGCAGTCGAGATCAGCAAATGGCTCACCCCATCGAGGTTCGGCGCCTCACCCGGCCAGATCAGCGGTTCGGCGCCAGAGGCCCGAATTGCAGCCATCCCTTCACGGTCTCGCGTCGTGCCAACAGTTTTCCAGCCCTTCGGGGCAAGGATTCGGGACAGGGCCTGAGCAGAATAGCCATGGCCAAATGAAAAGAGCGTCTTGGTCATGCACCTTTGATGATCTGCGCCGTGCCGGGATGCAAGCGCCGCATGGACGCACTTGAATCGAATCTTCGATTGCGCCTTTCTGTTGGTCATGAGCAAGAAAACACCTGACCTGCATTCGGCCTACGCGCTGAGTTCTCCGGACGAGAACAAACAGCTCTATGCGGAGTGGGCGGGAGATTATGATGACAGTTTCGCTGCGCGCGAAGATTATCAGCTTCACACCCACACGGCTCGGGCATTTGTCGGTGCGGGTGGTCAGGGGCCCGTTCTGGATGTCGGAGCGGGAACCGGCCTGTGCGGCGCGGTGCTGTCGGCGCTTGGCGTCGGACCCATTGATGCAACCGACATCAGCGCAGAGATGCTGGATCAGGCGATGCGCAAGGACATTTACCGGGACGCGATCGAGGCTGATCTGACACAGGGCATCCCTGTTCCGCGTCACAGCTATTCCGGCATAGTTTCATCCGGCACGTTCACACATGGTCATTTGGGCCCCGAGGTGCTGCCCGCGCTGTTAAGCGTGGCTCGCCACGGGGCGCAGTTTGCCCTTTCTATCAATGCGCGCCATTTCAAGGAACTGGGTTTTGCTGAAGCGTTCCGCAAACTGGAACAGGATCAGATTCGCAACCTGACCCTGCCCGAAATCCGTATATACGGAGATCTCGCAGCTGGCCCCAACAAGGATGACACCGCCCTGATCGCTTTGTTTGAACGGGTTTGAGTCCGGTTATCCGGACGCAACCAAGCCACCCGCTTCAACCATGTGCATCGCATTCGCCTCAGGTCGCGTAGTCCAAACTTTCGGAATCAAGGATTGCTTTGATCTCACGCAGATGCGCCTCGGCCTGATCGGGATAGTCATCCAACTCTTGCGCTGTTTTTTCGGCAATCTCATCCGACAAGACGCGCAGGGGCAGTCCGGTTTGCAAAGCACGAATGTAAGTTTCGGCCGCGCGCTCAAAGTAGTACAGCCTGTTGAAGGCATCGGCAGGGTCGCTGCCGATGATCAGAACACCGTGATTGCCCATGATCATTACTTTTTTCCTGGGATCAGACAGCATCCCGGCACAACGCTCGCCCTCGCTTTCAAAGGCCAGACCTCCGAATTCTTCATCTACCACGTAACGGTCGTAAAAGGTTGCCGTGTTCTGATCGATTGGCGGCAATGAACTGTCGGCCAAAGAGGCCAGAACAGTCGCAAAGATCGAATGCACATGCATGACGCAACGCGCATGAGGGCAGTGGCGGTGGATTGAGCCATGCAGCCCCCAGGCCGTCGGGTCCGGGGCACCGGGTTGTTCCATCACATGCGGGTCTTTGGCATCCAGCAACAATAGATCCGAGGCACGAATGCGCGCAAAGTGCACCTGATTGGGGTTCATCAGAAACCGCGTGCCGTCATCATTCACCGCCAGGCTGAAATGGTTGGCAACCGCCTCATGCATGTTTAGCCGGGCCGTCCAGCGGAAGGTGGCGGCCATATCCACGCGCTCGGACCAATGGTCGATATTGGGACGAAGACTGGTGAGGCTCATGCTTGGCTCCTTTCGCGGCTGGTCGTGGCCAAACCTGCATGGGGTCCGGCGGTTTGACCAACGAAAAAAACACGACTATCCCATTAGCTGAACTTATGCCGAGGTTATGTAGATGCAGAACTCGCTTCCTCCGCTGGGCTGGTTGCGCACTTTCGAGGCCGCCGCACGCCATCTCTCGTTTACTGGCGCCGCGCGAGACCTGAACATGACGCAAAGCGCCGTCAGCCAGCAGATCAAGTCTCTGGAAGGGCATCTGGGGCAGCCACTGTTTCTGCGTCGACCCAAAGCATTGGAACTGACCGAGGCCGGAATCACATATCTGCCAGTTGTGCGAGAGGCCTTCCGGACGCTTATGCGCGGAACCCGGGCGGTTACTGGTGCGCAGCCAAACGCGGTGCAGGTGCAATGCAACATCAGCTTTGCCGTCAACTGGCTGGCCCCGCGCCTGCCGGCATTTCGGACAGAACATCCGGATGTTCAACTGAATATCTTCACCGAACTTTGGGAGCCGCGCGAAATGGCCGAAGGCGCAGCGGTCGAGATTCGGTTCTCGCTTCGACCGTCGGATACAGTCCGAACCGAAATTCTGCGCACCGAACACTACTATCCGGTCTGCGCTCCCGGAAATCAGGTGTGTCTGGAAAATCTTCAGGAACAGCCACTTTTCGACTGCTCCAACCTGCTGTCCAACTGGCCAAGTTGGGCGGAAGATCAGGGTCTAAAATGGGATAATCCGTCGATCACATACGCAACGACCTACCTAGTTTGCCTGTCAGCAGTCATGGCTGGCGGCGGTCTGTGCCT
Organism: Ruegeria sp. AD91A; assembly: GCF_003443535.1. Taxonomy (GTDB): domain Bacteria; phylum Pseudomonadota; class Alphaproteobacteria; order Rhodobacterales; family Rhodobacteraceae; genus Ruegeria. The sequence goes on from NZ_CP031946.1 coordinate 2,860,350, forward strand.
GGCTCATGATACTATCGCAAGTCATCTGATCGAGCGCGGTCAACTGGTTGCGCCGTTTGAGCACCGCGTTCGAATGCCGGAGTCCTACTATCTGCTGTTATCCCCAAAGGCCGAGGATACACCCGGAGCCGTAGCCTTTGCTGATTGGGTACGGCGAGAAATCGGGGCTGCGGCATAAAGGGAATTACTCCCGCCCAACGGCAATGCCCCGCCGGGGCATCTTCGTAGGTTGGGCCGAGCATCGCTGACGCGCGGCGGGCGCGCCCGGACCAGAAGGCATACCCAATACACATGAGGAATCCATAACAACGAAGAACCGGGGTTGCACCCGCTGGCGCATTCGTGAAAGTTGAGCCATGGAATACATACCCTTCCCAAGCTGGCCCGAAGTCGCCCCTAAATTGATCGCAGTTGCAGCCGGACGTGAGGCGGCCGACACGGTTATTCAGGGCGGAATCTGGGCGAACGTACACAGCCGCGAATTGCTGCCGGATCATTCTGTGGCGATTGCCGCCGGGCGAATTGCCTTTGTCGGACCGGATGCCTCGCATTGCGTCGGTCCGGAAACAGAAATCATCGACGCGCAAGGGCGTTACATTTTGCCCGGCTTGTGTGACGCACATATGCATATCGAATCCGGCATGCTGACTCCGGCCGAATTTGCACGTGCGGTCGTCCCCCATGGCACGACCAGCATGTTCACCGACCCGCATGAGATCGCCAACGTGCTGGGTCTGGACGGCGTGCGCATGATGCATGACGAAGCGATGATTCAACCGGTCAATATCTTCACTCAGATGCCGTCCTGCGCACCATCCGCACCCGGGTTGGAAACGACAGGCTATGAAATCACGCCCGAAGACGTGACCGAGGCGATGAACTGGCCCGGTATCATCGGGCTGGGTGAGATGATGAATTTCCCAGGTGTGATCCATGGTGATCCCAAGATGCTGGCCGAAATAGCCGCCACTCAACGGGCCGGGAAAACCGTCGGAGGGCACTATGCTTCGCCTGATTTGGGGCCTGATTTTGCAGCTTACGTGGCGGGTGGCCCGGCAGATGATCACGAAGGCACATGCGAGGCCGACGCCATTGCCCGGGTTCGCCAGGGGATGCGCTCGATGATGCGTCTGGGCTCGGCCTGGTATGATGTGGAAAGCCAGATCACTGCCGTGACCGAAAAAGGGCTGGATCCGCGCAACTTCATTCTATGCACGGATGACTGTCATTCCGGCACATTGGTAAATGACGGGCATATGAACCGCGTCGTACGTCATGCCATTTCTTGTGGGTGCGACCCTCTGGTTGCGCTGCAGATGGCGACGATCAACACGGCAACTCATTTCGGGCTGGAGCGCGAAATCGGATCCGTCACTCCGGGGCGAAGAGCGGACATCATCCTCAGTTCAGATCTGACTGAGTTGCCGATTGAGATGGTGATGGCCCGCGGGCAGGTGGTAGCGGAAAACGGTGCCATCAAGGTGGATTGTCCACATCTGAACTGGCCCGAAAAAGCGCGCAACACCGTTCACCTGGGGCATGAACTGACGTCGGCCGATTTTGAGATCAAGGCACCGGAAGGAGCCAACAGAGTTCAGGCCAACGTCATCGGCGTGGTGGAAAACCAGGCGCCGACTAAGGCGCTGAAAGCAGAATTGCCGATCATTGGCGGTCTGGTCGAAGGCGAAGGCGAGGTGTGTCAGATCGCTTTGGTTGAACGGCACCGGGCCACCGGGGGCGTCACCAACGCTTTCGTTTCGGGCTTTGGATATCAGGGAAAAATGGCCATGGCCTCGACCGTGGCGCATGACAGTCACCACATGATCGTCGTCGGTACGGACCGGGATCAGATGGCGCTGGCCGCAAACCGCCTGGCCGAAATGGGCGGTGGCATCACCTTGTACCGTGACGGGCGGGAACTGGCGCTGGTCGAACTGCCCATCGCTGGCCTGATGTCCGACAGTCCTGCTGCCGAAGTCGCGGCCAAGGCCGATATGATGGTGCAAGCCATGCAGGACTGTGGCTGTCATCTGAACAACGCGTACATGCAGCACTCACTGCTGGCGCTGGTCGTAATTCCGGAACTTCGAATCTCGGATCTCGGACTGGTCGACGTGCGCACATTTGAAAAAATAGATCTTTTGGAACCATTGGCATGACAACACTCCTGACCCCCGAAGCACCCGCGCCAGAGCAGTTTACCGATCCCGCCGCCGCCGTTGCACGGCTGGAAGAGCTTTACGTCCAGGCAATCGATTTCCTTTGCGACAGTTTCTCGGAAGCCATGGGAAATGGAGCGCCTGCCGCGCGATATAGAGCCTATTACCCGGAAATTCGCATCAAAACCTCAACCTATGCCCAAGTCGACAGCCGCCTGAGCTTTGGTCACGTGTCCGAACCCGGCGTTCACGCCACGACGGTGACGCGCCCGGATTTGTTCAGATCCTACCTGACCCAACAGATCGCACTGTTGATCAAGAACCATGGCCAGCCTGTGACAATTGCGGCGTCGGGCACACCGATTCCGGTGCATTTTGCCGTGGCAAACAATCCCGATCTGGTTGTACCTCATCACGGGGCGGCAGACTTCACCCTGCGCGATGTGTTTGACGTTCCTGACCTGACAACCACAAATGATGACATCGTCAATGGTGTGCATGACCATGAAGACGCTGTTGGTCCCTTGTCTCTTTTTACTGCCCAACGCGTGGATTATTCGCTTGCGAGGCTGGCACACTATACCGCAACTGACGCAGGTCACTTTCAAAACCACGTGTTGTTCACGAACTACCAGTTCTATGTCTCGGAATTCGAGAACTACGCCCGCGAGCAATTGGCGGATCCTGCCAGCGGCTATGCCAGCTTTGTTTCAACCGGCAATGCCGAGATCACGGACCCCAAGGCACCTATCGAACAACCGCTGAAACTGCCACAAATGCCAACCTACCACCTGAAGCGCGAAGATGGTTCGGGAATTACGTTGGTGAACATCGGTGTTGGCCCATCCAATGCAAAAACCGCCACCGACCATATTGCAGTTCTGCGCCCGCACGCGTGGCTGATGGTTGGTCACTGCGCCGGGTTGCGCAACACACAGGCATTGGGCGATTTCGTTCTGGCCCATGCTTATCTGCGCGAAGACAAGGTTCTGGATGACGATCTGCCGGTCTGGGTGCCGATCCCGCCTCTGGCCGAAGTGCAGGTGGCGCTGGAACACGCCGTGGCCGAGGTGACCAAACTGGAAGGTTACGAGCTGAAGCGGATCATGCGGACAGGCACAGTGGCCTCGGTCGACAACCGAAACTGGGAATTGCGCGATCAGTCCGGTCCGGTCCAGCGTCTGAGTCAATCCCGGGCAATCGCGCTGGATATGGAAAGTGCCACCATTGCAGCGAACGGCTATCGGTTCCGCGTACCGTACGGCACTTTGCTGTGCGTTTCGGACAAACCCCTGCACGGAGAATTGAAGTTGCCGGGCATGGCGTCTTCCTTCTATACCACGCAAGTCAGCCGGCATCTGGCCATCGGCATCAAGGCGATGGAGCACTTGCGCGGCATGCCGTTGGAGCGCTTACACAGCCGGAAATTGCGCTCCTTCGACGAAACAGCCTTTCTCTGACGCAAAAAAGCAACGTTTTCCCCATATTTTTAGGGTTTTCAGCGCTACTATTCGTTGTGTTTAGCCACAATATCCCGTTACAGTTACGCGGTGAGGCCCTATAGATCGGGCACGTTAAGGAGACCAAGAAATGGCAAAGCCTATGACAAAGACTCAGCTGGTTGCTGCTCTCGCTGAGGAAATGGGAACCGACAAGAAATCTGCGAACTCCGCGCTGGAGGCCATCACCGGCCTGATCACCCGCGAAGTTTCGGCCGGTGGCGCAGTGACCCTGCCCGGCGTCGGAAAAATCTACTGTCGCGAACGCCCCGAGCGTCAGGTCCGCAACCCGGCCACTGGTGAGACCTTCACCAAGGAAGCCGACAAGGTTGTGAAGATGACCATCGCCAAAGCACTGAAAGACAGCGTGAACGGCTGAATTCAACTTTCGGGACAACGATAGAGAGCCGCCTTCGGGGGCTCTTTTTCTTTTGCGTCAGTGTTTTGTGCGTGTCGGGTTTGAACCCGATTCCGACACCATGTTTCGGTTCAGAATGCGTCACTAACGTCACAAATCGCCTTCCATGCAGGCATCGGCCTGAACGTGGGAATGTGAACCGGCGAAATCTTGCCGTGCCGTTGACGGGCCTCTTTCCATAACTTGCTTGATCGCCTTAAAACTCCATTAGTCTTCGAACCGGCAATGAAACGTCTTGCAAACCATCGTATGTAGAAAGAAATCGACTTGGCCACGCGTGTCCGGCGCCGCCCGATCCGCGATCGCGGTGGGCCTCTTTGCACTTGTCTCTGCCTGCGCGCAAAACACAACCAATGAGGATCTCAATCCTGAACGTCAGTTGATGGCTCTGCAAGAGGTCTCGAAGAAGCGGTCAAGAGGGCAGCGAGTGTGGTGCGTGCCCTACGCGCGAGACCTCAGCGGTATAGAAATTCGCGGCAATGCGAAGGACTGGTGGGGGAAAGCTCGAAAAACGTTTGAGCGAGGCAAGGAACCGGTTGTTGGAGCGGTAATGTCGTTTCGGGCAACCCGCGGGATGCCCTTGGGCCATGTGGCCGTCGTATCCGATATAGTCTCCGATCGCGAAGTCATTGTGAATCACGCCAACTGGCACCGCAACAAGGTGTCGTTGCAAATGGGCGTCAAGGATGTCTCGAAAAACAATGACTGGACAGTGGTCCGGGTTGAAAGTCAACCGGGCCGGTATGGCAGTTCCTACCCGGTAAATGGGTTCATCTATCCGACAGCTGGCAAGTAACCTTGTTGAATTTCATTTCGCGAACGAGTTGATCGCACCACGCGCGACACTCATTTCAATCGTGCAGCGAAGACAATGACCGTCAGCGTCGGGATACCGAGTGGTTGAAAAGTCCGCATATTGTACAAAACTGCGACATTGGACGATCAAAAAAAGGGCACCAGAGGCGCCCTTTTTCGATTTGCTTCGATAGGTCGGTCAGTGAACCGTCTCAACCTTGTGGAAGTCCAGATCACGATCTTCAGGCATTGAATCGATACTCATCACCTCCTGGCGTTTGGTGATCAGGATATAAACGACGCAGGCCAGATACAGGCCAACCACGACGGCTCCGATCCATTGAATCTGCAGCCACTGGCTCTGGAACAGCAGGGTCAGGGCAAACAACAGCGCGACGTTGCCAGCCACATAGATCGCCTTGCCAAACCGTTCCACGGTCAGGTTCAGGTTGTCGGTGTACAGTCGGATCAGCGAGTCCAGCGAGTTGATCACGAACGTCACACCCACGATCACCATCGCAATGTTGGTGATGCCTGCGGTACTGATGCCGTTCAGATGGTAATAGTAGAGAACGGTGAACCAGATCCCCAGCGGTATGGACGGAAAGATCAGCAGAGCGGCAAGCAACTGCCACGTGGTCAGACCACCCACGAAGCGCGAAGTAAACTGGCCGATCATGATCGACCATGCAAACCACCAGAACAGGTAGAATGCGTGATAGTCGGTCAGCGGCAGGACAAATTTGTGCAGGTTGGCGAAATAGGCCCCGATATCGCTGCCGGTTTCCACGAACCCGGTCACGCCCATGCCTGCAGCTGCCCACATGCCCAGAATCAGTGCAAGGAACAGAAAAGTAGAACCTACCGACAGGATACGAACATACTTCAGATCGGTCGAAGAATAAGCCGCCGCCAGAATGACGACAAACACGATGATGTAGAAGGTAGTAACGACGGATTCGCCGTCTCCGACCTCGGGCAGATAGCCGGGCAGGTAGATCAGGAAAAGGCTGGCTGTGAAAGCACAGGTGCCGATGATGACCGCGTTGTTAATCAGCTTGACCAGCGGGATCTCAAAGAACCTCACACGGGGTTCGATCACGCAGAAGTAGAAGGCCGTCAGAAAATAAAAGGCCCAGATCAGAAAGCCCCAGAATCCGAACTCGATCGCCAGCGGGTTTGCGAAGGCGTAAGCAGGGTCGTCGGCATATCCACCGAATTCGGTCAGTGGGAACATGATCAGGCCGACATCCAGACCGGATGTGAACAGGATCGCGATGAACGTGAACAGATGTACCGGTGTCACGCCAACGCAGCGCAGGTTCCACCATTTCACGACGAAGAAAGCGACCAGGCCCAATGCCAGCAGGACGCCGAAAGATAGAATGTACTCCAGAAGCACCGACAAACCTCCCTTGATATGTCAGGTCTTGCCGCCGATATCTTTAATTGGCCAGTCAATCAATATAAACATATGCAAGACTTTTCTTGCATCACGCATGTGTCTTTTTTGACGCGCACTGCTTGCGACCGATCCCAAAATCAGGGACAGTCCGCGCGACGTGACAGGGGGTCTCCATGGATCTGCGCGCCATAGCCATGGGGCTGACATTTGCCCTGATCTGGTCATCTGCCTTTACCTCGGCGCGGATCATCGTGGCGGATGCCTCACCTCTGTTTTCGCTGGCACTGCGGTTTCTTATCTCCGGTGTTCTGGGGGTCATGATTGCCCGCGCGATGGGGCAAAGTTGGAACCTGACCCGAAATCAATGGCGTGCCACGATCCTGTTCGGAATCTGCCAAAATGCCCTGTATTTGGGCCTGAACTTCTACGCGATGCAAACGGTCGAGGCTTCGGTCGCAGCCATTATCGCTTCCACTATGCCCTTGTTGGTGGCACTGGCAGGTTGGCTGATGTTCGGGGACAAGCTGCGCCCGCTTGGTGTATTGGGTCTGTTCGCCGGTTTCGCCGGAGTCGCCCTTATCATGAGCAGCCGGATCAGCGCGGGCGTCGATATGTTCGGGGTCGCACTATGCGGTGCGGGGGCGCTTGCTTTGACTTTTGCCACGCTTGCAGTTCGCGGTGCGACGTCTGGCGGTAACTTCATGATGGTCGTCGGCTTGCAGATGCTGGTAGGCTCAGCCGCGCTGTTCCTGGCCGCTCCGATCTTTGAGACCATCTACATTCACCCGACACTTCCGCTGGCGCTGGCGTTCATCTACACAACCCTTTTCCCCGGATTGCTGGCCACATTGATCTGGTTCCTGCTACTGGATCGGATCGGAGCCATTCGGGCCGCCACTTTCCACTTTTTGAACCCTGTATTCGGGGTCACGATCGCAGCGATCCTGCTGGGCGAAAAGTTGGGCGGGATGGACGCGGTCGGCGTTGCCGTCACGACCCTTGGCATTCTTGCGGTTCAGATTTCACGACAGGGCGCTCAGGGCAGCAAGGCCTCGACTTGAGACAACAATTTACGGGAATCGGGTTTAACGTTCGACCCATAGGTCGCAACCACTTCCCCTTCAGAATCGATCAGGATCTTGTTGAAATTCCATTTGGGTGTGAAACCGGTCCGGGCGGCAACGGCTTTGTAGAACGGATGGGCGTCTGCGCCTTTGACCGGAGTGATGTCCGTCATCAGCAGGGTCAGCCCATAGTTCATCTCACAAAACTGTTTAACCTCATCTGCCGATTCCAGCTCCTGATTGAATGAATCCGACGGCACCGCAAGAACGACCAGCCCTTTGCCGGAATAGGTCTCATGCACCTTTTGCAGAGCCGCGTATTGTCCCGTGAATCCACAATGCGACGCGGTGTTGACCACCAGCACAGGTTGGCCGCGCCAGTCTTCGATGGCCAATGTGCCTCCGTCGATCGAGTCGAACTCACCGGTCAGAGGTGCCGCCTGAACGGCGCGGCCCAGTAAGATCAGGGCAGTCAAAAGCAGCAATCTCATCATTTCTTGTCCTCCCTTTTAGATTGATACGCATGTCTTTGTTGTTCAGATCACTTGCACGACTGCGAGAGCGGTTTGAAATATCGCTTTGCTTTCCACTCCGCAGCCCCCAGATAATGGCGCAAACAATAAATCAGCCGGAGGATCCATGACTCGCTATACCAAAGACCCCACGGCCATTGCTGCGCTTTCGCCCGAAGAGTTTCACGTCACTCAACGCAGTGGTACAGAACGTCCGGGCACCGGGAAATACCTGAACAACAAAGAACCGGGTATCTATGTGGATATCGTATCAGGTGAACCGCTGTTTGCCTCGACCCATAAATACGAATCCGGGTGCGGTTGGCCCAGTTTCACCAAGCCGATCGTCCACGAACACGTCGAAGAGTTCCGCGATGCCACGCATGGCATGATCCGTACCGAGGTTCGTTCGAAACACGGCGACAGCCATCTGGGGCATGTCTTCCCGGATGGTCCGCGTGAACATGGCGGGCTACGTTACTGCATAAACTCCGCCTCGCTAAGGTTCATTCATCGGGACGAGATGGAAGCCGAAGGTTATGGCGAATACCTGAATCAAGTGGAGGATATCTGATGACCCAACAACGCGCTGTACTGGCCGGGGGCTGCTTCTGGGGTATGCAGGATCTGATCCGCAAACTGCCGGGCGTGTCGCGTACCCGTGTCGGTTACACTGGGGGCGACGTGCCCAACGCAACCTATCGCAACCATGGCACACACGCCGAGGGGATCGAGATCTGGTTCGATCCGTCTCAGATCAGCTATCGCGACCTGCTGGAGTTCTTCTACCAGATCCATGACCCGACTACGGTCAACCGTCAGGGCAACGATATCGGCATGAGCTATCGATCTGCGATCTACTACGTGGATGACACGCAGAAACAGGCGGCCTTGGACACTATCGCCGACGTGAGTGCCAGCGGCTTGTGGCCCGGAAAAGTAGTGACCGAAGTCGAGCCTGTCGGAGACTTCTGGGAAGCCGAGCCAGAGCATCAGGATTATCTGGAGCGGATCCCGAACGGCTATACCTGCCACTTCCCACGACAGGATTGGGTTCTGCCCAAGCGCGCAAGCGCAGCAGAATAAAGCACCACCTGCCCGGCCCCTCTGAATCTTTCAGGGGGGCTAGTCTGCGGCCACCCTCGGACGTCCGCTTGCCTCGACCGTGATCATGGCTTCGACAAAGACATCCTTTGCCTCGACCCGTGCAGTTTTGATGTCACGATCCACGATCACGCGAATGTCTTCTGCGCCGGCTTCTCGCACTGCGCCCTCCGCTTCGGACATCAAAACCTTTTCCAACAAGGCCAACGCGTCCTCTGACGCGGTAAAATCCTGCGGACCATCCTGCAGATGCACGCGATACCGCCCTTCCGCCGGGGATGTGACCGTGCCCGAGCGGCGCAAGGTCAGCCGCCCCACGACAGCACCAATCGCATTTGCCACGCCTGCATGTTCCGGCAGGATCATCCGGCAATGCAACCGCTCACCCACGGCAGGGTAGTAACTGGGGGCCGACGCCCCAAGGCCCACCACATCCACATTCAAAGCAGCGCTCAGCGACAGCAACCCACGGTGTTGTGCCAACCCACGCTGTGTCAGAACATGACGCGCCAAATCATGCGGCAGCACACCAAATCCATCTTGTTCTTCATCAAAAGCAGTCTCTAACAAAGCCAGACTGGTCTGTTTGGTCAATTGATCGACTATCATCTGCGCAAGGGCCTCGGGCGAGTGTGCAAGCATATCCCCTGACCCAACCCGTTTACGTGCCATAAGCTGCAGTGCCTTACGGGCCGCCTCGACGTCCCAGGCGCTGACCCGCCCCAGCAAATGGCTGGCATCCGACGGTGTCACGCCCGAGACCTGAACGATCCCGCGATCCACCAGCCGCGTCAGCGCTCCGTTCTCCATCCGGGACCGAAGTAGCGCACTTAAGGGCAGAACCTGATCGCCCAGCCTCTCCAACAAGATCTCTTCCCGTGCACCGACTCCGTCGGTGTCGATGCCGGTCACGCGGCGGGCAAAGCGTGTATCATGCTCGCCCACGGTCGTGGCCCGCAATTGTTCATCCAGCACAGAATTCACAACGTCTGGTGCTTCTGATGCGATCAGCGATACGGGCAACACCCGACGCGGGCCGAGGAACACACCGCCCCGTAGCCCTTCGGCCACAACATGCACCTGGCTGTCACCGCCCAGACCATGGGTACGCATCGCCACGGCTTCAACCATGGTGCGAAACCCACCCACCTGCGCCCCGGCCGGATCAATCGCGGGCTTTCCATCCCGGATAAGTGCAACATCGGTCGTGGTTCCCCCGATATCCGAGACCAGCGCATTGTCCGCTGCGGTAAGCCATCGCGCCCCGACAATAGAAGCCGCCGGACCGCTGAGGATTGTCTCTATCGGCCGTTCCCGCGCCTGTTCCGCGCTCATTAATGCACCATCGCCGCGCACCACCATCATCGGCGCAGAAATCCCCAAAGCACGCAGCTGATCCTGTGCACGCCCGATCAGGCGGTCGATCATCCCGATCAGCCGCGCATTCAGAACAGCCGTCACGGCGCGTTTCGGACCATTGAGCTTGGCGGACAAATGATGCGAACAGGTCACCGGCGCCCCGGTTCTTTCCGAGATTATGCGCGCCGCTTCCAACTCATGCGCCGGGTTGCGGGTGGCGAACTGAGCAGCAACCGCAAAGCCAGAAACCCCCTTATGAGAGTCTAAAAAGGCCTCAAGCGCTGCGATATCCAAGGCCGCAGCCTGCCCCCCGGAATGGGTATGCCCACCCGCAATCACCAGGACCGGATCACCCTTCAGCGCCTCTTTCAGCCCGTGTTTTTCAAGATCGCTGTCCTTGAACCCGATATAGATCAACGCGACACGACCGCCCTGCCCCTCGACCAGAGCATTCGTGGCCAGCGTCGTCGATAATGACGCCATCGAGATCTGATCCGGCGTGACCTGCGCCTCTGCCAGTACAGACGAGATCGCCCTGCCCACACCAATCGCCAGATCCGCCCGGGTGGTCAGAGACTTGGCCGAGGCAATGACCTCTTGCTCATCTCTGATCAACACCGCGTCGGTATAGGTCCCGCCCGTATCTACCCCCAAAGACAACGTCATCGGGTTCTCCTCACTGTTCGCTGGGGATGGGTGTAGCGGTTATGCACGACACGTCCAGCCTGTTTGCGGCAATTATGACAGTTGTTCCACCGCCCAGCGCGCCGCGTCGGCCACCGTCTCGTCGGGGTCTTCGACCAGATTCTGGGCCACTGTTTTCAATTTCGGCTGTCCCGAGTTTCCAATGGCATACAGAACGTTGCGCACGAACCGGTCCCGCCCGATGCGCTTGATCGGTGAGCCAGAAAACTGCGCACGGAAGGCTGCGTCGTCAAGCGCCGCCAGTTCTTGCAAGCCGGGCGCTTTCAGATCGTCCCGGGCGGCATAGCGCATATCGCTCGCGGCGACGGCAAATTTGTTCCAGGGACACGCGGCCAAGCAATCGTCGCAGCCGTAAATCCGATTGCCCAACTTATTGCGCAGCTCTTGGTCCACCGGACCTTTGTGTTCAATTGTCAGGTATGAAATGCACCGCCGTGCATCCAACTGATACGGCGCCGGAAACGCATCGGTCGGGCAACTGTCCAGACAGGAGCGGCACGACCCGCAGTGGTCTATCTCTGATTTGTCCGCCGGCAGGTCCAGTGTGGAGAAAACAGACCCTATAAAAGCCCAATTTCCCCATTCGCGGCTTACAAGATTGGTATGTTTGCCCTGCCACCCCAATCCGGCTGCGTGCCCCAAAGGTTTCTCGGGAACCGGTGCGGTATCGACAAACACTTTTACTTCCCCCCCGGCTTCGGCAATCAGCCATCGCGCCAACCGTTTCAGCCGCTTCTTGACCAGATCATGATAGTCCTTGTTCTGCGCATAGACCGAAATTGCACCGCGATCCGGGTGATTCAGGATCTCTGTCGGGTCATGTTCCGGCGTATAGCTTTCGGCCAACATGACGACTGACTGCGCCTCGGGCCAAAGGGCGGCAGGATCGCCACGCCATTGTGTGCGCGCGGCCATCCATCCCATTTGCCCGTGGTAACCGGCATCCAAATATGCCCGCAAGCGTTTCGGCACCAGTGGAACATCCCATGGCCGGCACACACGACAGGCAACAAACCCCTCTGCCAAGGCTTGTTGCACCAGCTTTTCCTTAAGATCCGATCCGCTCTTCATCTGGCCAAAAATATCCTCGGGGGGAATCGCGCCCACGGCGCGATGGGGGGCAGACAGCCCCCCTTGCGCACCCTATCAGAAATCCAGATCAGCGTAATGGGGCGGCGGTCGGAACCCAGGCACCTGATCCGCCAGAATTGACCGAAACGCAGGACGAGACTTGATCTTTGCGTACCAGTCCTTGACCACCTGGCTGCGATTCCAGTCCACGTCCGAGATGTAGTCCAGCGAAGACAGATGCGCTGCGGCCGCGAAATCAGCCAGTGTCATCTGATCCCCCGCAAGCCAGCGGCGATGATCCAGCAGCCATGCCATGTAATCCAGATGGTATTTGATCGCCCTGGCGCCCTGTTTGATATGCTTGCTGTCCGGATACCCCTGTCCCGTCACCTTTTTGTTCACCCGCTCATACAACAGTTTCGATGTCACCTCGTGGTGAAACTTGTCGTCGAACCACCCGACAAGGCGCCGCACTTCAAATCTGGCTTCGGGGTTTTTCGGCATCAAAGCTGGCTCAGGGCGGGTTTCTTCGATGTATTCGCAGATCGCCGCGCTTTCCGACATGATGTGCCCGTCCAGACGCAACACGGGTACTTTTCCCGCCGGATTGCGGCGCAGGAAATCAGGATCCTGCTCCCAGTATCGCTCTTCTACCAGCTCAACCTCGATCTTCTTCTCCGCCAGCGACAGACGGACCTTGCGACAATACGGAGAGAGGGGAACGTGAAACAGACGCGCCATGGACTTCCAATCGAACCAGTGAATACCCGACAGATTTACCCTTGGCAGATAGCGGGTTTCAATCCTCGAAACAATCTGCGCGACCATCTGCGCGGATGGTGGCCGCCCCATCGAGAATTGAAGCCGCTCTTCTGCGGGTTCTGGCAGTTGGATCCGTGACAGACCTGTTGCGTGGTGACGGCAGGATTGCAGCAATCCGTGCTGCCTGAACCGAGGTCAGCTTTGACGCGCTGGTGTTGAAATAGCGTTGCGCAGCAGCTTCGACCCCAAACACGCCGTTCCCGGTTTCGGCCACATTCAGATACACTTCAAGAATACGCTGCTTGCTCCAGAATATTTCAACCACCGGCGTGATCGAGGTTTCCAAAGCCTTGCGCACCCAACTGCGGCCCTGCCAGAGGAACACATTCTTCACAACCTGTTGCGTGATGGTCGACGCACCGCGACTTCCGCCATCCTCAAGTGCATCGCGAATGGCTTCAACGTCAAAGCCCCAATGCAGACAGAAATTTGCGTCCTCAGCCGCCACAACTGATCTTGCCATGATCGGAGCCATGTCCTCGATCGGCACCCATTCGCGTTCAACCTTTCCCAGCCGGCGCCATTCCGACCAGATGGTATGCGTCACGGGCGGGTTCACGACCGAATAAATCAGGACCAGAGCAACCACGAGACACACAACTGCCATGGCCACGCGCGCTACCCAGCGGCGAACCTGTCGCGCCACCGGTACTTTCTTTCTGGATGCCTTACTTTTTTTTCCGCCAGATTTGCGGGCTGCTTTCTTAGCCATGCCTCAGCTATACGACGCAGGGTTCCGGTTTGAAACGGCCTAAATCGCGAAAGCACGCGCCTCACGCGGATGAATGATCGGGCGAGCGGTTTTCAGCGACATCGGATCAAGACCTGCCAACTCGGGAAACAAGTGCAGCACCTCGCTTTGAGTCTCGCGATCCGAGGCTGACAGCGCGTGCCCGGGATAATAGCTTTCGCTTTTCGCTCCGTTGGCGATGACGATCTCATGCTGCTTGAACAAGAGGTGGAAGTATTCGACCTCACCGCCTTCAACGCGTGTCACCGTGTCATCGTTGACCAGTGTATGTGCCGGAACCAGCGCTTCGGAAAGACCGAACAAATAAGACGCCTGCCAGTCTTCGACCAGCATCCGATGCTGCGGTGAAACCAGCAAGGGGCGATCCAGACCGAAAACACCGGCTTCGAACCGGATTGGGGCCAGTTTGCCTTCGGCTGCGACGGTTGTAGACCCGGCCCAGATCAATGGTTGAGGTCCGTGATCCACCGTAAGGACCAGATCACCAGCCTTCAAATCCTCAACCGCCCGCTTACCTTCCGGCGTGGCGATCATGGTCCCGGCCGTAAAACAAGGTGGACCCAGATTTCCGACATTCAGAGGACCTTGCGTGTTGACAAAAGTGGTCGAAACCAGCGTTCCAGGCTGAAGCACCTGATTGTCTGTAGGGGTGAAAACCCGCGATCCATCGGCCAGGTAAAAAGTGATTCCTGTATAGGTCACGTTCCCAACGCCTGACACGTTGATCGTAACAGTATCCCCCGGCCAGGAATTTGTTACGTCTTGTCCATTGACCGTATCGCCACTGGGCACGTCAATAAGATTGTCATCATTCGCATCAGTCAGGTTGAAACTGCTGACAGTGACAGCTGTTCCTCCTGGTGGCGGGCTTGCGGGATCAAAGGTGAAAAACTGATCGCGATATGTCGTTGGCATCCTGTTGCCCCTACTCTGTCACCATTTGAAACCGAAACAGGTCATGGCTATCACTACAAGGTGAAAAAAGCATGGCGAAATTCGGGAGAGCGGGCAAGAATCCTGTCGAAACCGCGCAGACAACCAAGGCCCCGCGTGGTGCAAATGGCACGCGAGGCCTGTTAGTGATGGGATTCCGGCTTACTCCGCCGGAACTGCCGCAGCTTCTTCGCTCAGCGGGTGGCTCAGCTTGTTCAGCATCTCTTTGGGGCAAACCTGCAGGAAGTTACCTTTTTCCACGTCCCAATGCTGTAGGATATCTGCGGCCTTCCGGCTGTTGGTCTCCTCGGCGTGGCGCATGATCATGGATTTCAATTGCTCCACCCAATGGTCGACGGCAACCGGACAGGTCACAAGCGTTTCCTTGTTCATCAACGCTTCGGCTTTGCCTTCGGGATCATAAAGATAAGCCATGCCACCGGTCATGCCGGCACCGAAGTTGGCACCGATATCACCCAGGATCACGGCCACACCGCCGGTCATGTACTCACACCCGTTCGATCCGCACCCTTCGACCACGACTTTGGCGCCCGAGTTGCGCACAGCAAACCGCTCGCCCGCGCGGCCAGCTGCGAACAGATGGCCATCAGTTGCGCCGTACAGCACCGTGTTGCCGATGATCGTGTTTGCATCCGCCTTCAGCGGACTGACCTGCGGCGGGCGCACGACGATCGTACCGCCAGACAGACCCTTGCCAACATAATCGTTGGCATCTCCCGACACTTCCAGCTTCAGGCCCGGAGCCGCAAAGGCACCCAGAGACTGACCGGCCGAGCCCTGCAGTTTCACGTGCAGGTGGTCATCCTGGAACGTGTTCCGCATGCCAAAATTCTGCACAATGTGGCTGGAAACACGGGTCCCAACGGTCCGGTGCGTGTTCTGCACCGCATAGGACAGCTGCATTTTCTCGCCGTCCTTCAGGAATCGGGCCGCATCGCGCACGATCTCGGCGTCCAGCGTATCAGGCACAGCATTCCGGTCCCTGTCACGATTGTACACGATATTATGGGCACCATCGACTGTGATCAGCAAAGGGTTGAGGTCCAGATCGTCCAAATGTGCCGAACCCCTGCTGACCTGCGCCAGCAGATCGGCCCGACCGATGATTTCATCCACGGAACGCGCGCCAAGGCTGGCCAGCAGCTCACGCACTTCCTGAGCGTAGAAGGTGATCAGGTTGACGACCTTGTCCGCATTGCCGGTGAACTTCGCGCGCAAGGATTCGTCTTGCGTGCAGACCCCAACCGGGCAGGTGTTCGACTGACACTGGCGCACCATGATGCAGCCCATGGCGATCAGGGCGGCGGTGCCGATACCGTATTCCTCGGCCCCCATCATCGCGGCCATGACGATGTCTCGACCGGTACGCAAACCGCCATCGGTCCGCAGGGTCACCCGGTCGCGCAGGTTGTTCATCGCCAGAACCTGATGCGCCTCGGTCAGGCCCATCTCCCACGGCAGACCGGCATATTTGATGCTGGTCGCGGGCGATGCCCCGGTGCCGCCATTGTGGCCCGAGATCAGGATGATGTCGGCCTTGGCCTTGGCCACGCCGGCAGCGATCGTGCCGACGCCTGACGACGCCACCAGCTTCACCGTCACCTTGGCGCGCGGGTTGATCTGCTTGAGGTCATAGATCAGCTGCGCCAGATCCTCGATCGAGTAAATGTCGTGATGCGGCGGCGGCGAAATCAGCGTCACGCCCTTGGTCGAATGCCGCAGACGCGCGATCAGGTCGGTGACTTTCATGCCGGGCAGCTGGCCGCCCTCGCCGGGTTTGGCGCCCTGAGCCACTTTGATTTCCAGCTCTTCGCATTGGTTGAGGTACTCGGCGGTCACGCCGAACCGACCCGAGGC
This sequence comes from Ruegeria sp. AD91A, assembly GCF_003443535.1. Classification (GTDB taxonomy): domain Bacteria; phylum Pseudomonadota; class Alphaproteobacteria; order Rhodobacterales; family Rhodobacteraceae; genus Ruegeria. The sequence continues at coordinate 2,876,825 of NZ_CP031946.1, forward strand.
CACCTGCTTGATCTTGGCCGATGGGTTGTCGCCATTGGGTTCAGGCACGAAGTGTGCGGGATCTTCCCCACCTTCACCCGAGTCAGATTTTGCGCCGATCCGGTTCATCGCCACGTTCAGCGTCTTGTGCGCCTCGGGCGACAGCGCGCCCAGCGACATGCCCGGCGTGACGAACCGCTTGCGGATCGAGGTGATCGATTCGACCTCTTCAATCGGTACCGGCTTGCCCAACGGTTTGAAGTCCATCAGGTCGCGCAGATGGATCGGCGGGTTTGATTGCATCTTGGCCGAATACTGCTTCCACAGCTCATAGGACGCCTTGTTGCAGGCCATCTGCAGCATGTGCATCGAGGTCGCTTGCCAGGCGTGGGTCTCGCCCGTCGCGCGGGCCTTGTAAAACCCACCGATGGGCAGCACGTCCAGACCACTGTTCCAGCCTTTGGCATGGATTTCTTCGGCCTTGGCCTGAATGCCGGTGACGCCGATGCCGGAAATCCGGCTGGTCATGCCCGGGAAATACTCGGCCACCATGGCGCGGCTCAGGCCCACCGCCTCGAAGTTAAGGCCACCGCGATAAGACGAGATCACCGAAATTCCCATCTTGGCCATGATTTTCAACAGGCCCTGGTCGATGGCCTCGCGAAATCGCGCAACGTTTTCTGTCAGCGTGCCATCCAGCAGCCCGCGGTCAATGCGATCTGCCAGTGAATCCTCTGCCAGATAAGCGTTCACAACAGTCGCACCGCAACCGATGAGTACGGCGAAGTAATGCGGATCCACACATTCCGCCGACCGCACGTTCAATGAACAGAAAGTACGCAATCCCTGACGGGTCAGATGCGAGTGCACGGCGCTTGTCGCCAGGATCATCGGCATCGCGACCCGACCTTCGCCCGAGCGCATGTCGGTCAACACAAGATGCCCTCCACCAGACCGCACTGCTTCTTCCGCTTCGGCTCTAACACGGGCCAAAGCGTTGCTCAAAGCGCCTCGACCGGGTTCAAAACTACAATCAATCTCAGCCAGAGGAGCATCAAAGTTCTCGACCAGCTTGTCCCATTGCGCGTTGCCGACAAAGGGGCTTTCCAAAACTACGATCTCGGTTTGGCTGCTGTCTTCATCCAGAACGTTCTTGAGGTTGGCAAACCGGGTTTTCAGCGACATCACACGGTATTCACGCAGGCTGTCGATCGGCGGGTTCGTGACCTGGCTGAAGTTTTGCCGGAAGAAATGGCTGAGCGGGCGGTATTGCTTGGACAAAACCGCCGATGGCGTGTCGTCACCCATGGACGCCAGCGCCTCTTTGCCATCTTCAGCCATGGGCGCGAGAATCTGCTCCAGTTCCTCGACCGAATAGCCTGCCGCGATCTGACGCTTGCGCAGTTCTTCGCCCGAGAATATCGGCTTTTCGGTCACACCTGCCAACGCTTCGTCCAGATCGTTGATCTTGCCGACCCACTCGCCAAAGGGCAGTGCGCGAGCCAGCTTGTTCTTGATCTGGGTGTCACGGTAGAGCTTGCCCTTTTTCATGTCGACAGCCAGCATCTGACCGGGGCCAAGCGCGCCTTTTTCGGTCACTGTGGCCTCGTCAATCGGCACCATGCCTGCTTCGGAACCCGCAATGACCAGACCATCGCCAGTCACAACGTAACGCATCGGACGCAGACCGTTCCGGTCCAGACCGGCACAGACCCAGCGGCCATCGGTCATGGCCAGCGCAGCCGGGCCATCCCAGGGCTCCATCACCGAGTTGCAATAGGAATACATATCGCGCCACGCCTGCGGCAACTCAACCGCCTGCTTGGACCAGCTTTCCGGAACCAGCATGGTTTTCGCCATCGGGGCCGAGCGGCCCGCGCGCACCAGAACCTCAAAAACCGAGTCTAATGCAGCCGAATCCGACGATCCTCCGGCGATGATTGGCTTGATATCCTCGGCATAGTCACCAAAGGTGCCACTGGCCATGCGGATTTCATGACTCTTCATCCAGTTGATGTTGCCCCTGAGCGTGTTGATCTCACCATTATGAGCCAACATGCGGAAAGGCTGGGCCAACCACCATTGCGGGAAGGTGTTGGTTGAATAGCGCTGGTGATAGATTGCAAACGCGGATTCAAAGCGTTCGTCCATCAGATCTGGATAGAAGACGGCAACCTGTTCGGCCAGCATCATACCCTTGTAGATGATCGAACGACAGGACAGCGACGCCAGATACAGCCCGGAAATACCAGCCGCTGCAGCCGCCTTTTCAATACGACGACGAATGACATAAAGCTCGCGCTCGAAGGTCTCTTCATCCACGCCTTTGGAATTCGAGATCAGGATCTGCTCGATCTCGGGCCGTGTGGCGTTGGCCTTTTCACCCAGGCAGGTGACATCGACCGGCACATGACGCCAGCCATAGATGTAATACCCCATGCGCAGAACTTCGGTTTCCACGATGGTCCGGCACTGCTCCTGCGCGCCAAAATCGGTGCGGGGCAGAAAAACCTGACCAACCGCGATCAGTTCATCCAACTTGGGCTCGTGGCCTGTGCGTCGGATCTGGTCATAGAAGAAGGGCACCGGAATCTGCACGTGGATACCCGCGCCATCGCCGGTTTTACCGTCGGCATCAACTGCGCCGCGATGCCAGATCGCCTTTAACGCGTCGATACCGGCGTCCACAACCTTGCGCGAGGCTTTCCCATCCACGGACACAACAAGACCCACGCCACAGGAAGAATGCTCTTCTTCGTCGGAATAGAGACCATTTTTGGCCATCCAGTTGCGCTTGGCTTCTTCGGCCCGCACCCAATCGGCATCATATTTGGTCATTGGCTGTCTCCTTCGTCAGAGGGGGCATACATGGCTTCGACCTCGGCTTTGGTCATCTGCCGGCGTTCGCCTGCGAATGCATAACCCTCGGGCTTTTTGTCGATGTAAAGTTCAAGTTTCAGCGGGTTGCCTGCGGCGTTATCAAACAGACCTGCCGCCATTTGTGTCTGGCCGTGCATCTCGCCCGGAAGGGTAATCCGGTACCAAAGCGCCGAACCACATTCGGCGCAAAACGCACGCTCTGCCCAGTCGGACGAGGTAAAGGTTTTGACCGGGCCAAGCGCGGCGTACCCTTCTTCGGCCTGAAACGTCACCAGCATGGAGCTGGTCCAGCGGCGGCACTGATCGCAATGGCATGCCCCAAGCGCATCCCGCGCCGGATTTGCAGTCACCGTGACTGCGCCACACATGCATTGGCCTTGCAATTCGGGCATTTCCGACCCTCCTGATCGCTGGGATTATTCGGCTGCAACAGCAGATTTTGCATTGAAGCGGTCGATGATCGCATCGGCGCAGTCGCGGCCGTCACGGATCGCCCAAACTACCAGAGAGGCACCACGCACGATGTCACCGATTGCATAGACTCCATCCATCTCGGTCTCACCGGTTTGGAACGCAGCCCTGATCGTCCCCCAGCGGGTGACCGGCAGGTCGGGTTGTCCGAACAGCGTGGGCAGGTCTTCAGGCTCGAAGCCGAGCGCCTTGATAACAAGATCAGCGTCTTCGACATAGTCCGCGCCTTCGATGACTTCGGGGGCCTGACGACCTGACGCGTCTGGCTGTCCCAGGCGCATCTTTTGCACGATCACACCCGAAACAGTGTCTTCACCCGTGAACCCTTTGGGTGCGCTGAGCCATTCGAAGATCACGCCTTCTTCTTCAGCGTTCTGCGTTTCACGCTGTGAACCCGGCATGTTGGCCCGGTTCCGGCGATACAGGCATTTGACAGAAGTCGCGCCCTGACGGATCGAAGTGCGAACACAATCCATCGCGGTGTCTCCACCGCCAATCACGACAACCTTCTTGCCGTCCGCATTCAAGCGACCGTTGTCAAAATCTTCAACCTCGTCGCCAAAGCTTTTTCGGTTCGAGGCCGTCAGGAAGTCGATTGCCTTCTCAATCCCGGCCAGTCCGCTGCCCGGCATGGCCAAGTCTCGCGACTTGTAGACGCCAGTCGCAATGATAACGGCATCATGCTTGGCCCGGATTTCTTGGAACTTTGCCACGTCCACGTTGCAGTTCAGAACAAACTCAACCCCACCATCAGCAAGCAGGTCATTGCGGCGCTGAACAACATCCTTTTCCAGTTTGAAACCCGGAATGCCATACATCAGCAGACCACCGGCACGGTCATAACGATCGTATACCGTGACTTGGATTCCCGCCTGGCGCAGCATGTCCGCGGCGGCCAACCCTCCGGGGCCTCCACCAATGATACCCACGCTTTCAGTACGTTCAGTCGATGGAGCGACCGGTTTGACCCAGCCTTTTTCCCACGCGGTATCCGTGATGTATTTCTCGATCGTACCAATCGTAACTGTTCCATGGCCCGACTGTTCAATCACGCAGTTGCCCTCACAAAGACGATCCTGCGGGCAGATGCGGCCGCAGATCTCGGGGAAGGTATTGGTGGCCTGACTGGTATGGTAGGCTTCTTCCAGACGTCCGGTCGCAGTCAGGCGCAACCAGTCGGGGATATTGTTGTGCAACGGACAATGCGACTGGCAGTACGGAACACCGCATTGGCTGCACCGACTCGCCTGCTCGGCCGCTTTTTCAGCGGCGAACTCGGTATAGATCTCGTCAAAGTCGTCCTTGCGGTCATTGGCACCACGCTTTTCCGGCATGACGCGGTCGATCTGTACAAATTTCAGCATCGGTTGCTTGGCCACGGGTCAGACTCCATGAATTGGCTTGGTCCCGCTTCTTTAAGGGAAGAGCATCTGGATGAAAAGTCATATATGTTGACTTATTTTAAGAAAACACCGTCCACCTCTTTAAAAAACAAAAGATAATCAGAAAATTTAGATCCGAATCGGACCTATATGCGTGCTTTCTTTTTCTGTACCGCCCTTATACCCATAAACCGCATAAAACACGTGGCAGCAGCACGGCAGGGCAGATGAGTTTGTTTCACCTGATTCTCGTAGCAATCATTCAGGGAATCACTGAGTTTTTGCCCATATCCTCATCTGGTCACCTGATCCTGCTGCCCAACCTGTCGGGGTTGCAGGACCAGGGTCAAGCCATTGATGTCGCGGTGCATGTGGGAACCCTGGGTGCCGTGGTGCTGTATTTCTGGTCGGATGTGAAACAGGCCGTTGCCGGATTTCCGCGCGCCCTGACCGGACGGACTGATACACCTCAGTCCCGCCTTGCTCTGGGCCTGATCATTGCAACTGTTCCCACCGTGATCGCGGGCCTCATTCTGCACGTGACGGGGATGAGCGCGGCCATGCGCTCGATCACAGTAATCGGATGGACAATGCTGGGTTTCGGTCTGTTGCTGTATTGGGTGGACCAGAAAGCCCCCGAAACCAAAGAAACCGCCGAATGGGGAATACGTGACGCGTTCATCATGGGCCTGTGGCAGGTTCTTGCGCTGATCCCCGGCACGTCGCGATCCGGGATTACCATCACAGGTGCGCGTCAATTGGGATACACCCGTGAAGACGGTGCGCGTATTGCTATGCTGATGTCGATCCCGACGATTCTGGCGTCAGGCACTCTGCTGGCATTGGATGTTGTGCGCGAGGCCGATATGCAACTGGCCCGGGATGGGGCAATTGCGGCGCTGTTTGCATTTCTTTCGGCCCTTCTGGCACTCAGCCTGATGATGCGGCTTTTGCGCAGTGTCAGCTTCACACCCTACGTTATCTACCGCGTCATTCTTGGCGTAATACTTTTGATCATGGCCTACAGCTGATCAGATACGCAGGTTTTTAGCCGAGTTCTGAATGTCGTCATACTGACCCGAGGGGCGAAATTTCCACAGATATTCCGGCAGAACCGATTCCAGCGTGGTCGGTTCAATCCCAATATCTGCAAATGACTTGGCACAGTCGGATACCACATTGTCATGGCGCAGGTTCTTGAGCTGATCGCGGGTCAAGATGTTGTTGGGGAACAGCTGGAAACTGACAAACTTAACCATATCCAGTACATTCGCCATAATCCGGGCAGCAAAGAACGGCAGACCAATTATGACGCGGCGACGGTGAATCACTTCAAGCATTTGCTGCATCAGGACGCGGAAGGTTTTCACCTCCGGGCCGCCAAGTTCGTAAATGCCTGGCTCTGCCTGTCCCAGAACACCTTTGACGGCAGCCTGCGCCACATCGTCTACAAAAACCGGCTGGAACTTGGTTTCGGCCCCGACCAGAGGCAGGAACGGTCCCATGCGGGTCATCCCGGCGAAGCGGTTGAAGAACTGGTCTTCCGTGCCAAAAATCACCGAAGGGCGCAGGATCACAGCGTCTGGCATATGCTTCAAAACGCCCGCTTCACCATGTGCTTTGGTCCGAGAATACGCGCTGGCTGAATTCGCATCTGCACCGATGGCCGAGATATGAACCATCCGCTTGATGCCCTGCTCGGCTGCCAAACGCGCGATGCGTTCAGCTCCTTCGGCCTGTACGGTATCAAAACCGTTCTTGCCACGTTCGTTCAGTACGCCCACGCAGTTCACAACTGCATCGGCGCTCTGCATCGCCAGCGCCACCGAGGCATCATCCCGGATATTGCACAGCACCGGCTCGACCTGACCCACGGCACCGTAGGGTTTCACGAACATGGCCTCGTTCGGACGTCGCACCGCCACCCGGACACGCCAACCCTCACTCGCCATGCGCCGCGCGATGTAGCGACCGACAAATCCCGATCCGCCATAAATCGTCACCAGTTTTGACATGAGAGGGCTCCTGCTGAGAAATTGCGCCCTAGAACTAACGCCCGCAGGCCAGTCAAACAAGGCGCTAATTCGCCGCGACGGCCGTGAAAATCATGGGCCGAAAACACCGGCCGGGAACCGAATTCAAAAAACTTCAAAAAATCTCACCGAATCTGGTTGACGCCTCCCGCCACTAGGCTTAAACGCCCCTCCACGACACCTGCCCAGGTGGCGGAATTGGTAGACGCGCTAGCTTCAGGTGCTAGTGTCCGTATGGACGTGGAGGTTCGAGTCCTCTCCTGGGCACCAAGTTACTCTTCCAAATATTTGATTATAAAAGATAAAGCGTTTTTCGTATCGCCTCTAACCACCCTGCTGACCACCTTTAGTCGCGCGGTAGTCGCCCAAAAGATTAGCATTGGGCCACTTTTCCCAAGAAATAGCTGGTGAAGCCCAAATCCGCTTCCGCTTCCCAATAATTAAGCTCGTTCACAAGGCGATAATGGGTGCGCCAGTGCATTCCCTTCGGTTTCAAGCCCTCCATCAGATCTGGGTCGCCTGCCCATCCGAGACGCTCCCGTATTTTGTCTGCACGCCTTTGGCTACGTTGAAACGCTGCTTCTCGCTGGGACGGATAGGCAAGTTGGTGGCAATCACGACACGCAAAAATACGCCCGCCATAGAGTTTGGCGACGCGCCGACCACACCCGCGCGCTGGACACGCGAACCACTGGCGATTTCCGCCGAAGTGAAATGACTGCGAAAGAAGGCGTACTTGATATTCGTGGCTTTCCCATTCGTCGCCGTATTCCCGGCTGCGATAAGACAGTTTCACAAATCCACAATCGGCCAGCACGTTTATGCGTCCTACGACCTCCCCTTCCTGCGACCATAGCCAAGAAAAACTATGCCCAGGCTTCAACAGCCCTTCGCGCGCCCAGCGACGCACATCGATGCTGCGATAATCGGAAGTCACGCTCTTTGCTCCCCAATGCCAGTGCCTACCACTTCCAATACCGCCCATTTACTTCTCCAGATTTTTTCGAAATCATAAGGGAGAAACTTCCGCTAAGAAAGAAATGTTCTTACTATGTTCTGGCGTCGGGATATATATTTGTATAACGCAGCGCGGCGGCGATTTCGGCCATTCGTGAATCACGCAGCATTCTTATCGGGATAAATTTACAGGGTAGCGACGTTGCTGTCGTTTGCCGCAACTGCATCAATGGCAGCTTTCATACTTCAATGTCGGATACTGTTCTCTGATTTCGAGGTGTCAACACTTAGCTCCATTGCATAGGAATCTGGAAGCACTCAAACGCTGCCAAACACTTAGTCGTGCTGACTTGCGCTAATTCCGGCAGCGACGGCTGCTCTTTTAATTCCAATTTGAGTCCCAATTGGCATTTTGGTGGGGTTGTCTTGCCATTGCTTGAATTGCAGAACTATGCCTGAGTAGAAAGCAAGCGCGTCTATGTAGTCAATTGCGGGCATGTCTTGAATTTTCTGCTCTGCGTCCTGCTTGATCGTTCCATCGGTATCGCCAACACGTGTGTTGGTTTGGGCTAACCCGCTGGCATAACCCGTGCCAACAGACAGGATATGTGCCTCGCCATCAAGATAGACATCATCGCCAAAATTCAGCGATCCGAGCGATTTCGGACTCGTGTCGACTGCTTTGTTGCCCACGTTCTGCGTGGCCTCAAGCGAAGAACGGTTGGCAATTCGACTGACGGTTTCCCCGGTGACGGTTGTTGAAACATCCGCTACTTGGTGTGCCGTGTTCTGCGACATCTCAGACTGGCCGACTTGGGCCCTGTGATGATCAGCGCCGCCAAAGTGCTGACGTGGTCTTGCCATAGCCGATCCTGCGGCCAGTGCGATCACCAGTGCTGGTGCGACAATGAGTTTTTGGACTGTGTTGAAGCGTTGCATTTTTGGTCTCCAAATCTTGCATTTACAACTCCAACCTAGGGGCGTGATAGCTTTGGGTATTGTGAGACAAACTCAGGTTATTGATATTTCCCATCAAGCCGCCCTGATGCTACTTGGCTGCCTTTGTTTCATGCCAGTTATCAGAACCAATCGGTCGGACCGAGCTACAGCGTCCGCTTCCAACGATGGGTCATGGGGGAATGGACACCAGATTGGCTCGAAGGCTCCGCGACCATGCGTTCACAGTTCAAAGCTTCGAGCACGATTTTGGTCCTGAGCTAAGGGTTGTGGGTCTTCCGTTTCGACATAGGCGGATCTCCAATTCGTCGAAGATCAGCAGATCGGAGCTTTCACCAGTGTCTGTATTTCGAAAGATAGTTCCGTGACCGGCAACCGAAACCACCATCTCGATGGTTCAACGCCAAAGATGCACCAACACTCACCGTCGATCGGTCAAATCGGGCTGCTCACCGTGATGAGCCTCTGTTGGTATATGCTCGATCAAATGCGCGCCCGAGCCGATTTGTCGGTGTCGGCTCGGGCGCAAATGCAGGACCTGGTTGCGTTAGGTTGATGCAAAGACATCATTTTTAATATTTGTGTCCCCCGACAATGATACGTGAGTAGGCTTCGAGGATTTTTTCGTTCTTTTGCTTGCAATCGTGCCCACACCTATCTGGGTATAGAAATTGCCATTCAGTGTGTATGCTGCCGCCCCCTCCGGCCGGTTTTTTCATTTTGTAGGCTGGCGATTGTGATGCCGCGTTGGACGTTGCTTTTGCATGATCGGTCGTATACGTGCTGTGAGACGGCGCGACGCGTTCATGTTGGGCTGCGGCTCCGGAATGATGACCCGGTCCAGCCATGACCGATCCTGCGGTTAGTGCGATGACCAGTGCGGGTGTGGCGATCAGTTTTGTGATGGTGTTGAAGCGTTGCATTTTTGATTTCCTTGTCTTGCTGTTATATCTCCAACCTAGGACCGCGATCGCTTTGGGTATTGTGAGAAGAGTTCAGGTTTTTGATATATCTCGTCAAGTCGCCCTGATCCCGCTTGGCATGGCATTTGCGCCCCGCTTATTGTTGCCCACAGCAGTAAACGTCCCTATTAAGTAAAGCTCTTCAGCGTCAGGCAGCAGATCAGCATGAAAACGAACGAAGTGAATCCTGATGGCCATGTTTGGTATGTTCCGGGTTTTGGAGTCCACCACATAGCCAAGCTTCTGAAAAACCGGTTTCAGACACTGCTGCGCTATTAAGATCTGCACATCTACCGGAAGACAGTTTTGAGACCCCTCCGAACCAGGTTGATGTTCGGAACGAACTCCGGCTTTTGGAACTCGCCACCCAAGAAACCAAAGATCCCTTTTTTGCCATCTCAGCAGGACAAACATTCAATCCCAGAGGGACAACACTTCTCAGCTATGTCGTGTTGAACTCTCCGACTGTAGGAGACGCAATCGAGAAGGCAGTGACCTACGCTCGCCTGGCTCGGGGTTTTGCCAAACTGTCATTCTATGAAACAGAACATGGCATGTTTTTGGAGATAGATTCCATCTCCAAGTTGATGCGTGCTGATGGGGCGCATAACGAATTTCGGATTACCGCCTTTTTGACCAGTCTTCAAATTGCGGCTGAGACGCCGCTGCCTGTCGTCGAGATGCGGTTTCCGCACGAATTGACCGAAGAAAAGCAAATACAAATCTCCGATGCTTTGTCGATCAACGTCAAACAGAGCCAACGCGTTCCAGGCATCCTGTTCGACAAGGCCGTTGTGGATATCCCGATCAGGAACACAGATTCTGCGTTGCTTTTGCACCTTGAAACACATGTGCAAAATCTGATGAAGGAACTCACGCCAGTCATAGGTGAGACAAGCTCTTTGGTACAAAGCGAAATAACATCGCGATTGTCTTTCAATGCACCAACACAAGATGAAATCGCGAAGATACTTGGGATGAGTATCAGCACACTTGGACGTAAACTTGCCAAAGAAGGCACAACCTACAAACAACTACTACAGGACACGCGAAAAAGGCTGGCAGAACAATACCTTGACGATCCCAAACTCAGTCTTTCCGAGATTGCTTTTGCACTCGGGTACTCTGACCAGGCTGCGTTTACCAATGCTTACAAGACCTGGACGGGCCAATCTCCGGGGAGTGTTCGAACCGGGTAGGTTCGCCTAGGGACGCCAATGCTGACTAAAGCTATGAGCTGGGGTAAGCAGGTTGAACACAAGTGTGGCCTTCCATCTGAGCCGACTTATGAACAAATTTCCAGTTCCTGCGCCCCAGCCCACATACTCGTTAACCAAAGCACTTGTTAATAATTACTGTAATCTCTGTTCCACTGATAACTGCCGCTGGGTGGCGCTGACGAAAGCGTAGCTGGCCCTTGCCTGGTCTCTACATTAGCAGGCGTTTTTGCGGTTTTAAGGGTATTGGCACTCGCATGGCTATGTGCCTGAGGAACCCTTGAACCAACATCGTGTGCACGCCCGTGACTGCCTGACGGATGCGCCATGGCCGTTCCGGCACCTACAACAAGTGCGAACATCGTGGCGGCTGTAATCGCGACCTGTTTCATCTCTTGGCTCCATTTCAGCTAATCGTGTTTGAAACGCTGTGTGTAAATTCAATTTGGCAATCGGCGGCCCGGATTTATTGCGATGGCATGCCAAGGTTTTGCGAAAAGTCATCAAGCTTACATCGGTTTGCGACGTCTTCTGAAATGAGGAAACCTCTGTCAGGGGAACATTTACTTTGCGACGGCTGTCCACCGAGTAAAATTGGTGGGTTTTGGCCGAAGCACCCACTCAGCCGTTGACCCACTATGAACCAAAAGTCACTCGATGTGCGTGATCGAAAACGAGTTTTCGGCACGGGCGGCAATAGTATAACAGGACATGAAAGCGCCCTTGCCCGACAGCCTTTGGCAGTCAGTGCAAAGGCTTTCTCAATATCTCAGAGGCGCAGGGCTTTGGCTCGGAGAACTACGCAACAGCGCGGATAATCTGGCTCACACCAAGATCGATTTCAGCGCATTCTGGCCGCCGGGAGACTGCACAGAGCTGTGTCTGCCCAAAAGACAGTGCAGCCGGGCCCCAGCGTCAGCAATCGGGGTCCGGCATTTAACGGTGGCGCACCGTGTTTACACCTGCTTAGGTTAATATTGGTGCTTGATCACCCAGAGACCCAAATCAGTATGTTCCAATGCGTTCTTTGCTTCCGGACTGACTTCAATTTCCAACGAGTATTGAGGGGTCGAGCCGTATAGGCTGGTTTCCTGGGCCGAGATTAAGTTCTCTTCGCCCACATCTTGCTCTGCCAACAAATCCACGCCACGGTCGGTCATTTTAGTGGTTTGATGGGTATTAGCCATCCGGTCCGCGTTGTTGAGTGCTTGCGATACGGCTGAGCGAGCATCATGAGCTTGCCCGCGAAGGCCATGGTCACCCAGCGGGCCGGCCATGGACATCCCAGCACTCAGAACAACGGCGAAGGCGGTGACGGATGTAATCAGTGTCTTTTTCATTTCATAGTTCCTTTCAGTTCAGCGTGTTTGTTACGCTGTGTGTGCACTCAATTTGGCATTCTGCGGCTTAGATTGATTGCGATGGCACGTCGGGGTTTTGAGAAAAGACATCAAATTAACGCCTGATCCCCATTTCAATTCGGATCAAAGGCAAAACGGCATAAAACCGGACTTCGAAGCCGATGTCCCAGCTGAGGTCGTAGTCACCCGAGCTGCTACCCAAAGCGGTTTCTGTGGTGACCTCAGCATAGAACTGCGCGCGATCTGACAGGGCGGCAATGCCACCTATGCTCATTGCCGCAGTATCCTGACCAGACACCACCGAGGTTCCCCCATCGAACGCATGGTAGACGTCGATTTGACTGTAGAGCATCGAAGTGGTTGCAAAGACACGTTCAGCACGCAGTCCGACTCGGGCCATCAATGTATCACCGTCTACCAAGGATCCGACCAGGTCGCCCGAAACCCGATCTGGGACATCGCCCATGTTGATGTCGCTGTACATGACCTGCACTTGCGGTGTGAGCGTCAAATCGTTCAGAAGCGTGAACGGCTTACCAACTTCGACAGAAATCTCATACCCGCTGCCGCTGAAATCCACCGCCTCCCGGCCATTCAGACCTGCATCGCCGTCGAAGTACCCATAGCGAAGCTGCCCGTCGACATAGAATTGACTGTCCGCATTCCAAAGCGCGCTAAGGGTTGCATCGTAGCCGTTGGCCGACGCATTGGCGCTGGCCAAGCGGGTGTTGGCGCTGGATGACAGGTTGCTGATGCCAAATTCCAGCCTGGCAAACATCTGTCCGCCCGCGACCTCAGCCAAAGGAAAATCTGTGTCAAATCGCTGTTTGTCGCTGTTAGTTGTCAAACTACGATCACCGGCACAATGGCTGCCGCGTTCACTCCAAGGACCGGCCATGGACATTCCGGCACTTACGACAAGAGCGAACACTGTAGTGAATGTAATGTGTGCCTTTTTCATCTTTGAGCGCCTTTCGGCTAAACGTGTTTGTTACGCTGTGTGTGCAACAAACATGGCAAACTGCCGCTCTATATGATTGCGATGGCACATCATGGTTTTGCGAAAAGACATCAATTGAACATTCGCCGCCCCGCGCATTTGCAGCGAGGCGGTTGGCTATTCTGCCCAAGCTGCGTTTACCAATGCCTACAAGACCTGGACCGGAAAATTTCCGGGAAGTGTTCGACCTGCGTAGGTCGTCTCAGAATTTATAAATCGTCGAACACTATGTGCCGGACCTCGGAGTTAGTATCTGGGGCCCGGCATTAGGTAGTGGCACGTCGCGATTTCTCTGCACCGTCCTGTCTGGATCAACACACTGCTAGTAGCGGGATAACCAAGTGTCACGAAATATCACAGGATGATCATTTTGGTGACCAGAGTATCACGTGAGCACCACCACCGCCGCCAGATTTATTGATGACATCAAAGGTATAGACGTCGGTGCCCAGGGGCTCGGTCGAGGACGAGTTTTCTTGATCCGGATCGAAGCCAGGGTCGGTTTGGTGGGTATGGGCCCCATGGTCCGCGTTGTCGAGCGCCTGGGATACGGTTGAGCGAGCATCATGGGCTTTCCCACCGAAGCTGTGGCCATTCAAAGGTCCGGCCATGGACGCTCCGGCGCTCATGACCAGTGCGAATACTGTGGCGGTTGTGATCATTGTCTTTTGCATTTGTCTTCTCCTTTTGGGGTTGAGCGTGTGCGTTACGCTGTCTGTGCACTCAATTTGGCAGTTTACGGCCCGGATTTATTGCGATGGCTGCGCAAGGTTTTGCGAAAAGCCATCAAGGTGGTGTCCGTTCGCCGCGCAGTTTGCAAATTGGCGGGCTGTCAGGTCGGAACTGGCTTCTCCTACGAACCTGAAAGGGGTAGTCGACACACGAAACCGGGCCCCGGAGTTGAGATCCGGGGCCCGGCAGTGGGTAGTGGCACGTCGCGATTTCTCAGCGTTGTTCTGTCTGGATCAACACAAGGCGAATGGCGGGATTACCAAGTGTCGCGAAACCCACAGTATGATCATTTTGATTACTCGTATGCCACAGGAACATGTTTGTTTTCTTCAGCACCTAGCAGGTCGGGGCTCGACGACTTGCCAATAATCAAAGTGTAGCTGCCATCACCCTGAACCGGGACAACAACAACATTTGGCAACTCCGAGATCGGATTCGAACCAGTAACTGTAGTGGTTTGGTACGTGTTGACCCCACGGTCCGCGTTGTCGAGCGCCTGGGATACGGTTGAGCGAGCATTATGTGCTTTCCCACCGAAGCTGTGGCCATTCAAAGGTCCGGCCATGGACGCTCCGGCGCTCATGACCAGTGCGAATACTGTGGCGGTTGTGATCATTGTCTTTTGCATTTGTCTTCTCCTTTTGGGGTTGAGCGTGTGCGTTACGCTGTCTGTGCACTCAATTTGGCAGTTTACGGCCCGGATTTATTGCGATGGCTGCGCAAGGTTTTGCGAAAAGCCATCAAGTGCACGGTCGTCTGCAGTGTTTCTCCAGACGGGCTAACCTCAATTAAGTAAACATTGGTACTGCGACAGCCGCCTATAAAACCGATTTGGTGCAAGTCGACGATGCGCAAACATCCGACGTTAAGGTAAAAATGCAGCATCGGTCAATTTGGCTCAGACCAGCCCAATGCGCCCGCAGCGTTTCCCAAAAACAAGCAATTGGGCAACGGTCATTCAAACCAACGGTAAAATTCAGGTGCCAGCGCGGTGCTGATGTCTGGGCTTGGCGGGAGGGTTGGAGGACCCAAAATGCAAAGAGGCCAACTTCCCGCTGTCCCCCCGAAACGAAGAGCATGGAACAAAGGTCGGATCGTCGGCCAGAAAAGGCCGCTGTTGCCGAAACAAGTGTGGGCGATCCGCGCGCGACTCGAATTGGCCAGGAATCTGCGTGATCTCACGCTGTTCAACGTGGCGATTGACAGCAAGCTTCGCGGATGCGACTTGGTGAAACTGTCCGTCAGTGATTTGGTCAGAGATGACCGCGTTCGCGAGAGGATGTCTGTGATCCAGAGCAAAACCCGGCGACCCGTTCAGTTCGAACTCTCTGAAAACACGCGGGATACCATTGCCGCATGGATCAAGTCGCCGGAAATGATCGGCTGCCGTTTCATGTTTCCCAGTCGGTTTCATGACCGCCCACATATCTCAACCAGCCAATATGGCCGACTTGTGCGGGATTGGGTGGCTGCGATTGGGTTGGAACCCAGTGGCTACGGCACCCATTCGCTGCGCCGGACCAAGGCGGCGGAGATCTACCGCAAAACCGGAAATCTCAGGGCGGTTCAACTGTTGCTCGGACACACTAAGGTTGACAGCACTGTCAGATATCTTGGTGTCGAACTTGAAGATGCGCTGAGCATCGCCGAGCAAATCGACATTTGAACCATATTGGCGGGCGGCACTTGCCGTTCGCCAATCCTGAGCGGACCTGCGTTCGCAGTACAGCGGTGGTTCGGATCGAGCCCAAAGCGGTCCTCTCAGAATTGCACCGCGAAGCTACTTGTGATTTGCACTAGGAAGAGAATGGAAAAGCAATTCTTGGGGAAGGCGGGTTATGAGGCGTAGGGCATTTCTAGCAGGTTTGGGAGCACCTATACTGGGCGCTTCTTTGGCTGCTGGTCCATTGTTCGCGTCCTCTCCTTCCTTGCGTCTGTCGGGTTACCCATACGATCGCATCCAGGGGCTAATGAATGGCAACATCGAAGTCGAGGGTTTCGAGCACAGTTTTGAAACTGACAGTATTGGGGGGCTAAACACTGATGCTTTAGGCGGCTCAATGACCCGAGAGGTCACGGAAATCGGGCTTGTACCATACATCATTGCGTACTCGAACGAGGGTCTGCGCAACCACACTCTTATACCGGTCTTCCCGCTCCGGACGTTTCGGCACAAAAGCATCTACATTCGGCCCGACCGCGGGATCGAACGCCCAGAAGATCTCGTAGGAAAAACCATCGCCTCACCGGGCTATTCATCGACTTCGCTGACTTGGATTCGAGGGATTGTTGAGGATGAATACGGTGTTTCTCCCTCTGACATTAACTGGGTTGTATCCGCCGGTGACTCGGCGGGTGCGGCAACGGGAGGCGCTTCTGGTTTCGAGAATTTCATTCCTGATGGGGTAAACATTTCGACGGGACCAGAAGGGTTGGACGAGTCTGAATTGCTCGTTGAAGGCATTGTTGACGCTCTGTTTCACGCAGCCGAACCTAAGGCCTACATCGAGGGAAATCCGCTGTGCGTCAGATTATTCGATGATTCACGCGCCATCGAACAAGCATACTTCGCGAAAACTAGTATCTATCCAATCATGCACGCGGTCGCCATCCGCCGAGATTTCGTTGAGGCGCACCCTGAGGTCATCGCCGCCGTTTTCAACGCATATTCGCAAGCCAAAAATCAACTATACGCATTTCAGAGGAAAGAGGCATGGTACATCAGTACCGTACCGTGGATATCTCAAGAGCTTGAACAAACCAGAGCTATTATGGGCCACAACTTTCATTCCTATGGTATGACGGATGCAAATCAGGAAACCCTTAAAGCGCTTCTCAGGTATTGCCACGACCAAGGCCTTTCGCAGGAACTGCTTTCCATTGAAGACCTGTTTCACCCATCTTCTCTGCATCTGATTGAAGAGATGTGAACGACTGCTCTGTTCCGCACAGCAGTCGTTCAGCAGATTTCAGCGAACGTCCGCTGCCGTTCAATGCAGACCTTCAGGAGATATTCCTCTGGATGACCACCAACAATGACCGCTATCCGATCCTAAGCCGTCACCTGACTGAAACACTCAGATGACTGCCTTGAGCCCAGAGCAGCCATTTATTGGCGTTGCCACGCTGCACCGCCGCTAATAACTGTACCAGACCTGAAACCCGCGGTGGAAATAACTGAACGGCATTCACCGATTGTCCTTTTCTCCAATTGGCAGCTACTCAATCGCGGATCTGAATGTCGCAGTGAGTCGCTCATTTAACGCACGATGGGGCTTGGTTGAGGTGCCGTAATACAACTCCGCTAGTGCGGCAATGTCATTGTAAATGATCGTGGAACCCCCATCGTCGTCCGCGTACACCAACAGCTTTTGGCAAAATGCATCTAGCCCAATTGCCGGAAAATCCGCCATTGCTACTCCGCCGGGTGCTGGGCCACCAAACAACAATAGAACGGCCTCTGGAATCTCCATTCCCAATTGGGATGCTTCGGCCGCAAAGTCGATTTCTCCAAACCAGACGGTATCGTCCTGCGCCATCACAACCTCGGTGAGTCGCCCTACTGCCTCCGATACGTTTAGCTTCGACTTCAGTTCGATCACCCCATAGTCCAGCGTCAATCCGTCAGTCGGGGCTGGCTTCGCGACTAAACCGCCAAGAACATCAAGCATCCTGTTGTCGAATGCCTCCAGCATTGAGGTCTCAGTCAACCCGTGTCTCTCTACCAAAAATTGCGATCCCGTATAGGTGATCTGCGCAAGATCATCTTGATCGAATGACAAAGCGCGAAACGGAAGATCCAGTCCAGCGCGCACGTTCCCAGCGAGTATTGAGGAATTGATCTCAGGGTCTGAAAAAATAAGTACGCGCGACGCGGGCATTTCGACGCCTTCGGCTTGAGCCAAGCGCGCATGATCAATCGATGCAACTTCAGTCAGGCCTGCTGTACCAACCGCTGCCTCCAGCACCAAGTAGTTTTCATCCACTTCGCTTTGAGCAGTTGATGATTGAGCCAGAACTGAAAGTGAAACCGTGAAAACTGCCAAGATTATTGAAAGGGCAACGCAATATCTAAACATTTAAGTACATCCAATCTCACGTTCTCTTCGCAAGGAAGTTGCAGCCAACGCCGCAAACGCCAGCTCAGCAAAAAGATAAAACCACAAAATGCCGCTCGGAAAGCCATCGATTAGTATGCTCAACAAACGCCCAGCAGCCAGACCGGACATGAAGAGAAGAAGAACCCAAAGTGCTGGACGTTGCAGTTCAGGCTTCACAGTGGCTACCAACCAAAACACAGCGTTGGTGAGGTACAACCCCATAATGGCGCGGAAGACGTGGGATTGATTGGTTCCCTCTACTGGGAAACCTAAAAGAAAAGGGACAGAACGCCCGGGCACAAGTCCGTAAGACAAGGCAATCGGGACGAGGCCAACAGCGGCTAAGAGTAGGACTAATCTAGCGGTCATAAGGGCTTTCCTTACACAAAGCCAAATCCGCCAGTCGGTCGCGGTTCATGACTTACCTTAAATTGACACTCGGCCAATAGGCCGAGTGCATCACTTCAATTTGAAAGACGAAGCATCAGTCTCAAATCGTTTACTGAGAGATTCCACCCTCAGTTGATGTCTGTTCTTCCACGTGACCCTTGTTTGCGACCGGTTTTCCACGCGGAGGGAACTTCTCAAAGGTAGCAAGATGCGCCTGCACCAATCGAGCTGCTGGACCGAAGGCCCACATCTTCTCACCCATCCAGCGAACGTACATGCCGCTTTCGTCCGCAGCTTTTTCATAAGGGTCCCGCCGCAGATTGTAGAGCAACGGAGCAACCAATTCTTCCTTAGGACCTGACCAACCGTGATTTTGCACGACGAAATGTGCTTTCCAATCATTGTACCGAACGGCTTGGAGGTCCGTACCCTGATAATAAATCAGTTCACGACGACTGCTTTCTACTTGCTCACCTGTTAGATATGACAATTGGTTGTAGCCATCGAGATGTACATTGTAGCCTTCATAACCCTCTAGCAGTTTCTCTTTCAGGTCTGCGGGACCTCCAGCGGCCGCAACGAAGGTGGGCATCCAATCCATCCCGCTGAAAATACCATTTAAGACCTGACCTTCGGGAATTTTTCCAGGCCAGCGGATTATCGCGGGTACTCTGAATCCACCTTCCCAGGTTGTACCTTTCTCTCCATGAAACGGTGTGGTTCCACCATCAGGCCAAGTCAGTGTTTCCGGGCCATTATCGGCGGTGAACACTACTATGGTGTTGTCAGCAACGCCGAGGTCCTCAAGGTGCGCGAGCACTTTTCCAACGTTGTCGTCCAACTCCTTCATGACCACATCCTGAAGACCTCGACCATTGCCCAGCATCCCTTCGTACTTTGGGCTTAGATGGGTCCAGACATGAGCTCGGGCTGGAGCCATCCAGACGAAAAACGGTGTATTTGATTCAACCGCGCGCGAGATAAAGTCCGTCGTGTAGGAAGTTACTTCGTCGTCCAAAGTCTTTTGGCGTTCCGGCGGAGCTGGACCATCATCAATGATGCGCTGCTTTCCGACTTTACCGAAACGCGGATCGACTGTTTCATCCTCTTCCTCTGTCGCAAAGGAATGAATGATATTGCGGGGAGCAAATTGGGCGTTGAATTTTGGGTCGTCTGGCCAATCCGGGTCAGACGTGTATTCCATGGCGTTAAGGTGATAAAGCCAACCCCAGTATTCGTCGAAACCTTTCGTAGTAGGTAGGAACTCGTTCAGATCGCCAAGGTGGTTTTTACCGAACTGTCCGGTCGTATATCCCAGTTTTTTTAAGAACATCGGAAGTGTCGGATCATCTGGGTTCAAACCTATTGGGTCACCAGGCAATCCAACTGTATGCATACCGGTGCGAATTGGCATTTGCCCTGTCATAAAAGCTGATCGACCGGCGGTGCAGCTTGGCTCTGCGTAGTAATCTGTAAGACGCGCTCCCTCGGACGAGAGCTGATCCAAATTCGGCGTTTCAATGCTTTTGACACCGCCATGATAAACACCAACGCTTGCCCATCCCACGTCATCAGCCATGATAACAATAATATTTGGGGGTTGGCCCTCATCGGCCCAAGCTCCAGTGGCGGTAATACATAGCGCACCAACTAGTGAGACAATTTTTTTCATATGACCTCCCATCGCGTTACTTCTTTAAGACGATAGGCAAACCTTCGGGTTTGTAGAATACCTTAATTTATTAACTCTTTGTGCAGCCGTTAGTCAGCCATCAGGCGGTATCTCAGAAAACTCTACTGAGCAAACATGCAACTAATCTCAAAGCGCTAAGATTAGGCGAACGGCTGCTGTGTCCGCTACTCGGACCTTGGTCCTGTTCAAACCAACGTCCAGTTCTCCGCAATAAGCAGTCAGAGGGACTTCAAAGCAGACGTTGCCGCGGTGCCGATCCTCCGGTTCCGGTTTGCCCGATCACGTATAGACGCATCAGACGGTTCTCTTGGCTTATCCCAAAAGGAACCGGATCCTCACACTTTCGGTGTCCGAGACCAAAAAGTGAAACGGTACTTTGCATCGTTCCATTGCCTTGGACGAATGACTGCCGCGCCAGCAGCCAGCTTATCGCTCATGAGGCCTGGCGAATGTCTGCAACGCGGGGCGAAACCGAAGATTGATTTCCTCGACAAGCGCTTTCGCGCATAAATTGAATATTGGCGATCTCGCGTTGATCGCTGCAACCCGTTACGTGTCTGCTTTCTCTGGCTTGAAAACCCGCAGGAATTGCTTGTTGTTCAAATCCGTTTGAGCGTAATGACCGATTGAGCAAACCTGGATTTGTCATCTACGACGTCGACGACTTTGAAGTCCGGGGCCCAGTTCTCCTCGATATATGAAACTGGCACGATCGCATCGCCGTAAGTCTTGTTGCCATCTGTGCCTTCCATGAAGACCAGTTCGCCGCTGTCATAACGCGAGGCAAACTCGGGCACCATATCTGCGGACTCTGCAAGTAGCTTGTGCCAAGCGTTCGAACCTCTTCGTTTTCCAAGTTGGAAGTGACGAAGCAAACCAATTCTGTTTCCAAATATTTTCGGGCCCAATATCTCGCGCCCGCGATTCTCAATGTATCTCAGGAATCGCTTCGGTTGGACCGTGATCACCAGAACAGCGCCGGGTTTAGTAACGCGCGCGAGCTCGATACGCCAATGCAAATGAACATGCTCTGGAAGATGCGTGAAAACTGAATACGCCATCGCAGATGAAATCTTGCCTTCGGGCAGCGAAAACTCACCCAATGGGGAAATATGCATGAACCCGCCCGGAAGACCTCTTTTCCGACACTCATCAACGATGTCGGCATTTACATCTGCGGCGAATATAGATTGACTTGGATAATCTTTCGAAAACAAACGGATATAACGTCCCCAACCACATCCGAAATCCAAAAAGCAATCATCTTTGCTCGGGTTTTCGCCGTACGTAGAAAACATCTTCTTTGCGTGCACATAAAAACCATACGCTTCTCTGATTGCACTGGAAAGCGCGCTTCCGACAAATTCGACTTGAATATCATTTGGAGGAAAGTTGGGGAGAGCGCTTGCAAGCTCGCCTCCTTTATTTTCGGCTTTATCCAGCCATAGCTGAAGCCAATCTGCATCGGTTTTCTCATTGAAGCTTTCATACAAGTCTTTCATACCCGGCGCCCTGGATCTGGAATAATGCTCGTTAGGTACGTCACGAAATGCTCGATTACAATTGATTGAATTACGGACCTTTAGTCGACGGGCAATGTCTTGCTAAAGCTCTTAGGGTCAGGATCTGTAATTTGTGGAGCTTGGCGGTGTTTCCCTTGAGGGTTTCAAGGGTCTGTCCGCACCGATTGCTGTGAGCCGATCGTACTGTATCGGGTTTCACAAGGCCGAAGGTTGCGTTGACTCGAAGCGGGCTCCTGGGCCCATCCGGTAACCTTTGCAGATCGTTCGTCCCTGCGTTCCCTCTTGGGACACTGCCCTCGGATCAGCTTTCCGGCTTCACCGCAGGCAAATGATTTCTATCTCACCTCACGCTTCGAACACAGCTCCGTCACGCAGCATCGCGTGCTTGATAACGGCAGGCGCCACGCGTGCCTTTCTCAAGTCTCGGCGTTTGGCGACCTTCTGGGCCCTGGTTGCGAGGGCGAAGTTGTCACGATTGCGCGTCAGGATCGAGTTGGCCGCTTCGTAGAGCAGCTTGCAGACCATGCTGTCATCCTGTCTGGTGATGCGTCCTGTCCAATCGATTTCCCCGGATTGGTGACGCCCGGGGACCAATCCGATGTGGGCGTCTACTGTGCGCGATTGCCGGAAGCGGTCAGCTTGATCCATGGCTGCGGAAGCGGCGGAAGTTTGAACGCCAACGCCGGGTATAATCATGAGCTGCCTGCAGGCCGACGATTGGTGAGCGAACTCAAGCAAGGCACGATCCCGTTGCCTGATCTGTTCCACCACCCCGGCTCTGGTGGCGACCAGCGCTGTGATTCTCTGGCGAGTGCCCGGTATATCTGCAGCAGTCATCACCCGGTCGATTAACGACATGTCCTGACCGGGGCCGGGCTTGAACCTGAAAGTTGCACATATCCCTCGGATCGTGTTTTTGAGCCGCAGCGGGGCTTCAACGAGATGACTGCACATCGCGATGACACAGCGCGCACCATGGGCGGCCGTAGATTTAACATGCACTTCCTTGTAGAAGCCTGTCCTGGCAAATTGCGGCAGCCCGGCTGCATCATGCGGGTCAGTCTTGTTCACCTTTAATGCCTTTACGTTCTGATGCGCCTGCCGCGCGCCTATGCACACAACGGGAACGCCAGAAGCTCGCAAGCCGTGGCAGATTGCCGCCGGCATGCGGCCGGATTCGATCACCGCTCCCTCAATGTCGCCGACTCGATCCAACGCACCTGCGATCTGGTCAGGCGCGCTCTCGACCTTCATCGAGGCCACTTTCCCACCGTTTTCATCGACGATGCAAACCCGCATGCTGTCCATCGACAGGTCCAGTCCGACATAGTATTTCATGGTTACTTCCTTCCATCAGCTTCACCAGCCAGAAGTGTGAGCCCTCTTTCAGCTCCGAGGGAAGCAACCACAAATTTCCCGATGACTCATGACAAGCAAATGAAGAGAGCGGCAAGGGCGATGGCTGAAGGAAAACCTTCGGACACCTGTCGTTGCATGTCGCGACGCGACGCGACGCCAGTCCTTGAGCCTGCCAAACACGATTTCAAACCGGTTGCGGCGCTTGTCGTACTTGTCGGTTTTCTTGCGTTGCTTTCGGCCCGGGATGCAGGCGCGTATCCCTGTGCCTTTCAATGCTTCTCTGAACAAATCGACCTTCGGCAGGCCGTTCAGCACACGCCTAACATCAATACGAGGCTTAACGTGGGGCTTCGGGAAGAAGGGCTCAAAACGCGCCATCTGCGCGTCGCTCAACCAGAAAAGGTCAGACATATTCACCGCCATTTCGAACCCCGTGAGTCATGAGGCTAAGTGGAAATCAACTGGTCCCGAGCCTTCTGTATCTCCACTCTGTTATGCGGCCCCCGTCAGCGACTTTGGCCGAGGCTGCTGACGAGGCGGTGTATGCCATCTGAGCCTTGTGGGTTCGACCACGTTTGCTGGCCAGCCAGCACCGTCTCTCTTCATCATCTCGAACAGTTGCATGTGGCCAAGTTGGACCACGGATCAGAAGGAAGAGACTATGGATACGGTAACACAGGCTGCGATCATCGATTGTCCGGCAGGTGATTGCGAAGCAATCTGCCTAGAGGAA
Organism: Ruegeria sp. AD91A; assembly: GCF_003443535.1. Taxonomy (GTDB): domain Bacteria; phylum Pseudomonadota; class Alphaproteobacteria; order Rhodobacterales; family Rhodobacteraceae; genus Ruegeria. The sequence goes on from NZ_CP031946.1 coordinate 2,900,554, forward strand.
AGGGGGCATGGAGGTCAGCCGCGATGGGCTGGATATTCATTGCCTGCCAAGCAAACAAAGACTGCGAATGCCCAATACCATGAAGGACACGTGCGCTAGGGCGACCTGGCGCTCTCACAAAATGCCCACATCTGCTTGGAAGCCGCCAGCGGGCAGTAATGGCATCTGTGGTCCGGCCTTGACGCAGTAGGGGTCACGACGTGGAAATTGCCGCCAGCTCAAATCAAGGCTTTGGCAGCCAGTCGAGGCACGAGGGCGAAAACGGACAGGATCGATGCAGAACACATTGCGCAGTTCATGGATTTCCGACCAGATGCAAGGCGCAACCTCCCACATGCAAAGATACGTCTTCTCAGAGCCTTGCTGTCCAAGCGCGGACAACTTGTCGAGACGCGAAAGCGGCTTCTGGCGCAGATCAAGGCGCATGGGAAGATGGGATCGGCTGACATGTTCGAAGCCTTGGATGCCAAATTGAAAGACCTGCTGGATTATCAGATTGCAGAGCTTGAGGCCCGGATCGAAAATATCATCGCCACAGATGAGAGCCTTGCCACGACGGCTGGCATCCCGCGTTCCGTTCCCGGGATCAGACCGGTTGCCAGCACCATGCCGATCACAGAGATGCCAGATCACCGGCGAGCAAGCCGCCGCGCTCGCAGGCCTAGAGCCAATTGCAAATGACAGCGGAGCCATGCGTGGTCGGCGCACAATTGGCGGTGGCCGACGATTGCTATGGCATGTGATGTTCCAGGCCGCTCTCGTCGCCAGCCATCACAATCCAGTCCTCATGACAGTCGCCAACCGCCTATGCGCCGCCGGAAAACCTCGCAAGGTCATCATCACTGCTGTTGCAAGAAAGCCTGTCACAGCCGCAAACGCTCTCTGCAAAACGCGCCAGAAATGGACACCTCAACCTGCATAAAAAGAAACAGTTGCCAGGGCCGACAATTGATAGTTGGGCGTTGCGGGGCTCAGGCCTGCTTTTGAGCCTCGTCTTCCTCTGCAACCTCTACGGCGTCTGCCGCCACTTCGACCACATCGACCTCATCCACAGGTTCCGCGACTTCGGGCTCTTCTGATTGATCCTCAAGCGCACCAACGATCAAAGGCAACATGTGTACGCCGGTCGCGCTTGCGATCTCAGGCGTTTGCGGCGTTTGCCAACTGAGTGTGTCGAAGCTTCCGCAGTTCTGGCAGACCGGCCCCCATTCGGGTTGGATATCATGGCAGTTGGTGCACACCCATTGCGGACCACGCGGCGCATTCAGCGCCCTGGCCAACCAGCCTTGCACAACGGCGTCCGAGGCCCCCTCGCCACGTTCGATCGCAGCCATCAACGTGTAGGCGCGCGCATCACCTTGCTTTTCAACCAAATCACCCAACGCACGGCGGGCTTCGGGGAAATCCTCGGCCACGATGTTCAATTCTGCCAGAATCAGGCACGTTTCCATATTCTCGGGGTGAATGCGGGTTAGCGCCGTGAACCTCTTGATACGTTGCTCGGGAGTTTCATCCGGTACGATTTCGGCAAAGGCATGGGCCAGATCCGGGTGTGGCTGAACCTCCCATGCTTTTTTCAGAATCTTGGTCGCAGCCCGGGGTTTGCCTTTGGCGATATACGCGCGGGCGGCCATGGCAGCGGCAGGCACCAGATCGGGCGACAGACGATTGGCTTCGATCGCGCGCTCCTGCTGTTCGACGGTCGCGTCTTCGTCCAGAATGCCTTTGGCTTCGGACAAGGCCAGAACAGCATCGCGCCGTTTGAAAACATCGCGCGGCAAATACCCGGCCTTCAACTTGGAGGTCAGGGTCGAACGCGCCCCGGCCCAATCATGCGCCTTGGTTTGCAGGTTCAGCAACACATCCTGCGTCTCTTCGTGACGCGGTTTGATCGCCAGGGCCTTCTCGGCAAGTTTGCGGGCCGTTTCATCATCACCTTCGGCCAGCTTCTGCTTCATGATCCCGCGTACGCCAACAAACCGGGTCGCGTTGTTGGTCACCAGTTTTTTATAAGTATCCGATGCCTTTTTCGTGTCACCGGTCATCTCGGCGGCCTGTGCCACAAACAGATCTGTCAGCTCAGGCTTGTTCAGCAGTTTTTCGGCCTTGGTGGCTTTGGTCATCGCCACGCGCCCTTCGCCCGAGGCCAGCGCCATCAGGCCATCAGCCAGCGCCTGATATCCCTTTTGCTCGCGATTTCGGTCAAAATACCGGGACAAGGCAGTTTCGTCACCGTTCAGGAATTTCAGCGTTGCGATCAGCAGGCTGAGCAACTTGAAAAACAGCCAGACTGCAATGACCAACACACCCAGCGCGATCACTGACTGAAGCGGCCCCAGCGTGAATTCTGTGCCCGCGACGGTGATCTGAACCCCGCCACTGGTTTGCATCAGGAAGTGACCGCCCAGCGCCAGCAGGCCGATAATCGCAACAAAAACAAGGATCTTAAACAGTGACCACAGCATGGCAGGTCCTTCAGTTCGAGTTCAGGCTGGAAGCCAGTGTATTCGCCGCATCGACGGCCGCGACCCGTGTTTGGGCCGCCTGTTCCCAATCGGCCATTGCGGCCTGTGCCGCTTCGGGAAGTGATTTCAATTCACTCAGGGCTTTGACCAGGTCTCCGTCCGCGAGCGCAGCCTGTGCACGTGACAGAACGGCATCTGGCCCATCCCCTTCCTGGGGCATGACCGACCGCGCGCCTGTTTGACGTTGCAGGAAGGCAATCAGGCCAGCGCCCTTGTCGGCATCACGCGCTTCTGCCAGCGCTGATCGGGCCGCAGGCGCGAAGCTGGCCCGCAGAGAGGAGAGGGTTTCCACACCTTTCTCAGCCGACCCGGACAGAGCATCCGGCACATCCACGCCGCCTGCCTTCAGTTCCGCAACAAGATCGGAATAGGGCTGGCCCGCATCCAACTGGCCATGCAAGCGGGACAGAACAGCGGCATTTGCCGCAGTTTGGACGTCGGCTGATGCTTTTGCCTCAAGCGCCTGAGCGTCCGAAACCATTTTTTCAACTTCGGCACGTTGCGAGGCCAGAGAATCCTGAAGCTTCTTCAGCTCAGCTTCAAAGGCGGCCATGGATTCGGGCGACACGCTGGATTCGATCGGGGTCTTCTCCAGCGTCGCGATTCGGTCTGACAATGGTCCGATCTGGCCTGACAGCGTATCCACAGTAGATTTGATCGCACTCAGGTCACCTTCCACGGGTGTCAGTTTGTCGGACAGCGCTTTGACCTGATCCGTCAAACCGGCAACATCCGGACTGTTTGCAAGCTCTTGCGACAGCTTGGCAATCTGGTCGGATTGGTCTGCCAGTTTGGACTCCAACGCCGCCAAGGTATCCGAAGTGTCAGAGCCACCTGACAATAGCCCACCATTGCCCAGCGCAAACCCGACAGCGGCTGCAATGGCACCACCCAGCAAAGCAGGCACAAACCCGCCACGCTTTTCAACGACGCGCTCAACAACTTTTTCTTCGGCTTCGGCTTCGGCTTCGGCTTCGGCTTCGGCTTCGGCTTCGGCTTCGGCTTCGGCTTCGGCTTCGGCTTCGGCTTCGGCTTCGGCTTCGGCTTCGGCTTCGGCTTCGGCTTCGGCTTCGGCTTCGGCTTCGGCTTCGGCTTCGGCTTCGGCTTCGGCTTCGGCTTCGGCTTCGGCTTCGGCTTCGGCTTCGGCTTCGGCTTCGGCTTCGGCTTCGGAAAAGTCTTCTTCTACGTTTTCAGCCGGGTCAACAGGCGCATCGCCCTGTTGCAGTTCGGTTTCGACGACGTCATCCGCCTGAGGGCTTTCCACCGGCTTTTCTTCGGACTTTTTCTTACCAGCCAACGCAATATTCCTCTTATCGAATCCAAATTCAGATGAATAACAGCCCAGGTCAAGTTAATCGGGGACCGCGCCGCCCTCAACCCGCAACGCATGTTTTGCAAGCTTTTTAACAGCCTTACGCATTTTCTTTGGTGTCGGCATCTTCGCGATCTTCAGGCCCGCATAGTCCAACGAATAAAGGGGATCAGCCGTGGCCTGACTGATTGCAGCCAGCCACAATGGCGCTGATCCAACCCAAATATCGGCAAAATGTCGCGCCGTCCTTGGCGAAAAAAGCGGAGCGATTATTGGCGAATCTCCATCTGCCGCTTCGGCCGCCTCGGGTGTTAGCGGCAACAGTCTTTGTTGGTAGACGGGCTGTTCCCGCACGGCCAAACCAGATTCGGTCAGTCGACCGGCAACATTGCCACGCGTGTGCTCACCCCTCAAATGCAACAACGGGCTTTTGGGCCGCCGCTTGAGCAGATGTCCCACCAGCTCCTCTGCCGTGGCCCCGACCATCTCGGCCTGCCAACCGTACCCTTTCGCTGTGCCAGTTGTTGCGGGCCCGACGCAGAACGCAGGCAGGGTGCGGTCAACACCTTTCGCGGCCGCCGCGTTCACGGCATTGGCCGAGGTGAAAATCAATCCCTGCACTCCCTCGGTCTCAACGGCAACCGGCAGAGGCCGGATTTCCATGATCGGGGAATAGATGACCTGAACCCGTGATCTGGTGCGGGTCGGCAACTGCGCAACGAACCTTTCAGAGGCGGCGCGCGGGCGGGTCATCAACAAATACAACGTGTGGCCCCTTGGCCCTTCAGGATTGTTTGCATCCGCGCAGGGTGATACCCCGCCGTAAGATCATGATGCAACGGATCAGGGTGATGGTGCAAACACTTACCGTACTGGGATTGGAAAGCAGCTGTGACGATACGGCCGCAGCCATCGTGCGCCAAATGGCGAGCGCCGAAGCCGAAATCCTGTCATCCGTTGTGCATGGCCAAATCGATCTGCACAGTGCTTATGGCGGCGTCGTGCCCGAGATCGCAGCCCGGGCACATGCAGAAAAGCTGGATGTCTGTGTCGTGCAAGCACTGGAAGCCGCGGGGCTTTCACTGAGGGACATGGACGCCATTGCCGTCACCTCAGGGCCGGGTCTGATCGGAGGGGTCATGTCCGGCGTGATGTGCGCCAAGGGGCTCAGCGCGGCCACCGGTCTGCCGCTGGTGGGTGTCAATCACCTTGCCGGTCATGCGCTGACACCACGCCTGACAGACAACATAGCCTTCCCCTACCTGGTGCTTCTGGTGTCGGGCGGACATTGCCAATACCTGATTGCCCACGGGCCCGAGCAGTTTACCCGCCTCGGCGGTACTATTGACGATGCGCCGGGTGAAGCCTTCGACAAAACCGCCCGCCTGCTGGGCCTGCCGCAACCTGGCGGCCCTTCCGTCGAGGCCGAGGCGCGCGCCGGTGATCCCAACCGCTTCCAGTTTCCAAGGCCGCTTCTCGACCGGCCCGGTTGCGATCTGTCCTTCTCTGGGTTGAAAACTGCGTTGATGCGGATGCGCGATCAAATTGTGGCCGAAAAGGGCGGCCTGACTCGTCAGGACCGCGCAGACCTGTGCGCTGGATTCCAGCAGGCGATTGTGGACACGTTGGCCGAAAAGACCCGACGCGCAATCGATCTGTATCTGGAACACAGCCCGGCCGATCCCGTGATTGCTGTTGCTGGAGGGGTTGCCGCAAATTTGGCCATTCGGTCCAAATTAGAGTCTGTTTCCGCCAAAAATAACACCCGATTTATAGCACCTCCGCTGGCGTTGTGCACGGATAACGCCGCGATGATCGCCTACGCGGGTCTTGAGCGCTTTCGTTCCGGGGCACGGGATGGGCTGGACCTGACCGCCCGACCCCGCTGGCCTCTGGATCAGCGCAGCCCGGCGATGCTGGGCGGCGGCAAGAAAGGGGCCAAGGCATGAGCGTATCCGTTCTGGGTTCCGGTGCGTTTGGCACTGCCTTGGCGATCTCGCTGGCAGACAACGGGCCGGTGACTCTGTGGTCAAGAAACGCCGGCCAGGCGCAGCAGATGCGCGAAATGCGCGAAAACTCAACCCGGCTGCCCAACATAACCTTGCCCAAGGACATCGCTTTGACCGCGGACATTGCCGATGCGCTCAAAGCCGAAATGCTTTTATTGGCTGTGCCAATGCAGAAATTGCGCAGCGCTTTGCAAGATCACGCCCCTGCACTGCGCGGCAAGACTCTGGTGGCCTGCTGCAAGGGAATTGAACTGACCTCGGGGCTTGGACCTGTCGCGGTCATCAAGGAGGTTGTCCCGGATGCCCGCATCGCTTTGCTGACCGGGCCCAGTTTTGCGGATGATATCGCGCACGGCCTGCCCACCGCGTTGACGCTGGCTTGCGAGGATACGAAACTTGGCAAGGCGCTTCAGACCGAACTGACGACGGCGAACCTGCGCCTCTATCGCACCACTGACACGATCGGCGCTGAACTTGGCGGTGCGCTGAAGAATGTCATGGCCATTGGCTGCGGGGCCGTCATCGGTGCAGGTCTTGGAGACAGCGCCCGGGCAGCCTTGATGACCCGCGGGTTTGCCGAGATGCAACGCTTTGCCGCGATGCGCGGCGCGCGTCCCGACACCCTGATGGGTTTGTCCGGGCTAGGAGATCTTGTGCTGACCTGCTCGTCCAAACTGTCCCGAAACTATAGTTTTGGCCTTAGTTTGGGCCTGAATCAGACCTTCGACAGCCAAACGACGGTCGAAGGCGTCGCCACCGCCCGCGCTATGTCGGACATAGCCGCCAAGGAAGGGCTGGATATGCCCATCAGCGCCACTGTGGCGGATCTGAGCTATGGCGCCTACAGTGTCACCGAGGCCATTCAAAACCTGCTCAATCGACCCCTCAAGGAGGAATAACATGCTGATCGCCCTCATCGCTCGTGACAAACCCGGCGCGTTGCAAACCCGATTGGACAACCGCTCGGCCCACCTGGCCTATATCGAAGAAACCGGCGTCGTGTCACAGGCCGGACCACTGCTGGACGGCGATTCCATGATCGGCTCTTTGATAATCCTCAACGTGGAGGATCTGGCCGCAGCACAGTCTTGGGCCGAAAGCGACCCCTACGCGAAGGCTGGATTGTTCCAATCGGTCGAACTGATCGCGTGGAAAAAGGTGATCGGTTGATGGCCTATTGGTTGTTCAAATCGGAACCGTCGACCTGGAGTTGGGATCAGCAAGTCGCGAAAGGTGATGCGGGCGAGGAATGGGACGGCGTTCGCAACTATCAGGCGCGTAACTTCATGCGTCAGATGGACGTTGGGGACTGGGGGTTCTTCTACCATTCGCAAAAGGACAAATCCGTAGTTGGAATTGTCGAGATCTGCGCCGAGGCCCACCCCGACAGCACCACAGACGACGAACGCTGGGAGTGTGTGGACATCAAGGCCGTGCGGCCTTTTTCCAAACCCGTAACATTGGACCAGATCAAGGCGGACGAGCGTCTGGCGAATATGGTGCTGGTGAAGAACTCTCGCTTATCGGTGCAGCCAGTGACCGAGGACGAATGGCGGATAATTTGCATGCTGGGTGAAACGCTGCCTGACTAAATGGGAACATGTCGTCAGGTGCAGAACTTCTCAAACACCTGACAAGATGCTATGTTTCCATGGGCTTTGCCAAGTGGGGGCATGTCGATCGCGCATCCTGCAATCGCGTACACTTGGCAGTGTTCGTTTAAAGTTCGGTCTCTCTTGAAAGCATGAACCCATGTCTGACGAAGAAGGCGGCAATGGGATATTCGAAGACGCCGTTGCTGCGAAGAATTCAAAAAATTGGGAAGCGCGCCTGAAAGAGGCGCGCGAAAAGCGTGCAAAAGTGCTTAGCGGAGCACAAGACGAAGCGCAGGAAAGGCCCGTTTTGAAACCTTCCGAGACAGAGTATCTGTCCCGGCCGGACGAAACCAAAATCGAAGAGATCGTATCAGACCGGGTCCGTTCCCTGCATTTGGAAGAACCAAAAGTCAGGAAAAGGCCCTTAGTTAGAGCAGGTATTGTTCTGGCCGCCTTGGTTTGCGGCGCGGTCCTGCAATGGGGTGTCACCAATATTGCCGGAATCTGGCGCTCTACAGAAGGAAAGACCCCAGCAAGCTTGGATGCGTCGACGGAGAATCTTCCTGAAATCGAGGAGCTGCTTTCAGACAGGGCGCCGATTGTCAGAAACGCAAGGCCGCCGGACAAACTAGACACACAAACAGAAGAGGAACTTACCGATTCAGCGGCTCTGGAGGTCCCGCCCGTTTCCGCCCTCGCAATCGCCGAAGAGACCGGGGATTCGATCACTGACACGCCTCTCGACCAGAACGCCTCGGTTGAGGCAGTTGTGACGCCACCGGTTCCTGCTGAAGACCTATCGGGTACGGACGCGGTGAAACCAGGGCCCCTAGTCCCAGACCAGGAACCGGCCGCATCTTCGCCTCCGCCAGCGATTTTCATACCGGCACAACTAGAGCCAATCTTGGCCGCCGCTTTTTCTGCCGATACTCAAACCTTGTTTCCAGCTCCTGTCGAACCTCCGTGGCGGCACGCTAACCGGTCGAACAAAGACAGCTTTTCGCAGGCATCCTTGATACTAAATGATCCCGTCCCGCAAGAGATCACGTTGTCAGCGGTCCCGTCTTTTGCAGAGGTAAAACCGCTTTTGCCTGTACAACCCCCCATTGATCTGGAAGTTTCGCTTTTTGTCCCGTCGAGAGTGTCACAAGAAGCCAGCAGCCGGGCTTTCGAATTGCTTACACAGGGCCGTGCGACAGTTGTATCAACGGACCGCGTGGGATTCCGCGTCAGAGAAACACAGGTTCGATTTTATCATCCAAGCGACGCTGAAAATGCGGCGCTGGCGGCTGATGCTCTTGACGGTGTTTTAAGAGACTTCACGAATTCGGGCAACAAAACCCGCCCGGGACGGATAGAGGTTTATCTGGCAGGCAGCGGCGGTGCTTCGCAAGGGGGATCGGACCAGCAGCCTACTGAATTCGATAGCTTCATTGCGCGCATTCTTGGCGAGCTCAGATGAGTAATGAGGGAAGGTTCTGACGATACAGAACCTTCCCTACCCCCGCGTGCTCCCTACTCACCACACGCGAATGGAAATATCTGGTTCTGACCGTCCTGGTCACGTGTTGAGCTTAGCCCAATCGCCTGCTGCGTTTCAAACGCCAAGTCTCTAAATAACAACTCAAATTAAGTACGCCCGCCGAAATCTGAGCGGGCGTTTTGTGAATTTCCGTCCAGATCAGCTGTAAACGGCTTCTTTTCCGAAATGCTTGGTCAAAATGTAGTACACGACGGCGCGGTACTTGTTGCGCTCGGACTTGCCGTAGGTTTCCATCGCTTTGTTGATCCCTTCCATCAGCTCGGGGCCATCTGCCAGACCCAGCTTTTTGATCAGAAAGTTGTTCTTGACGGTTTCCAGTTCAGAGTCCTGGCTGGCCGCAACAGTCGCCGCATCTGCGTCATAGATCGCCGGACCACAACCGATGGTGACCTTGGTCAGCAGGTCCATATCGGGGTCCATGCCGCATTTGGTTTTCAGGTCTTCTGCGTATTTGGCGATCAGCTCGTCGCGCTTGCCCATATCCTAGTCTCCTTGATCCGTTTACCCGGCACTTTTCACCGATGGTCGGAAGACTAGCCGCGTCTCGGGCTTTTCCAAAAGGAAAAAAAACTGCGATTTCTCCCCCTTGGTCAAAGTCTGTAAGTTTCTTGCTGATAAGCCTAGCGGCAATAGCCCCACCCTGGGCCTTGCAAGTGGAAATGATCCGCGTGCAAGCGATTGAAATCGGGCCCAAGAACCACACGAAACCAACCGCAGGCCTCGCGCCAGATCTGCCGTAAAAAAGCGGCTTCTGGACCGGAGTCCTGCCAGTTGGACAACAAGGTCAGCGTCCGACCATCAACGGTATCCACACCGACAATATCAATCGAATCCGCGCGGGCATGGCTGCTCCATCCGCTGTTTTCACCCTGTGCGGTGCGCATAGGACGGCAATTGTAACTGCCGACGTGGCGCAATCGGGAAACGTTGGTCCCAAGCAGATCGCGTGCGGCGGGCTGCACGACGTGATGTTCCCACATGGTCAGGCGCAAAGCCGTGGCGCAACTGGTTTCAACATCCTTGATCCCTGATGTCACCAATTTGGTCAGAAGACCCCGACCGACTATGCCGCAGTTCTGATCGACAATCAGATCCTCCATCGCCTCGAAACGAACACCTGCGTCTTCCAGAGCAGCCCGGCACTGTACGTCGCTGGCCAGTGCGCGGTTCAACTGGAACTTTGTGACAGGTGTGACCGGGGCGGTCACTTTCAGATCGCGCAACGGGTTCCAATGTGACGGCACCGACGTTTCGGGATGCGCCAACACCCACCAGACACCACCGCCCAAAAGGATCACAACTGCCGCCAGCCTGAGAACGAAAGACGCCGCCGAGTACAAATACCGGCGGCGCCCAGATTTCTGCGTCATACCAAGACAGCGATCAGTAGCGGTAATGCTCCGGTTTGTACGGACCTTCCGGTTTGACACCGATATAAGCAGCCTGATCCGCGTCCATCTGGGTCAGCTTCACGCCGATTCGATCCAGATGCAGGCGGGCCACTTTCTCATCCAGATGTTTGGGCAGGATGTAGACCTTGTTCTCGTACTGGTCACCCTTGGTGAACAGTTCGATCTGTGCCAGAACCTGGTTGGTGAACGAGGCCGACATTACAAAGGATGGGTGCCCGGTGGCGTTGCCAAGGTTCAGCAGACGGCCTTCGGACAGCAGAATGATGCGGTTGCCCGAGGGCATCTCGATCATGTCCACCTGCTCCTTGATATTGGTCCATTTGTGGTTTTTCAGGCTGGCCACCTGAATTTCGTTGTCGAAATGGCCGATGTTGCCAACAATCGCCATGTCCTTCATCGCGCGCATATGCTCGATGCGGATCACGTCCTTGTTGCCGGTGGTTGTGATGAAGATGTCCGCGCTGGCGACTTCGTCTTCCAGCAGGGTCACTTCAAACCCGTCCATCGCAGCCTGCAGAGCACAGATCGGGTCAACTTCGGTGACTTTCACACGGGCTCCCGCGCCGCACAACGACGCCGCCGAGCCTTTGCCCACGTCACCGTAACCGCAGACCACGGCAACCTTGCCAGCCATCATCGTGTCGGTAGCGCGACGGATACCGTCGACCAGCGATTCCTTGCAGCCGTATTTGTTGTCGAATTTCGACTTGGTGACGCTGTCATTCACGTTGATCGCCGGGAACGGCAGTTGACCTTCCTTAACCAGCTGATACAGGCGGTTCACACCGGTGGTGGTTTCCTCGGACACGCCATGGATCTGGTCACGCATCTTTGTGAACCATCCGGGGCTTGCCGCCATACGCTTGGCGATCTGCTTTTTGATCACCTCTTCCTCTTCCGAACCCGGAACAGGGATGATGTCTTCACCCGCTTCGGCACGAGCGCCGAGCAGGATGTAAAGCGTTGCGTCACCGCCATCGTCCAGGATCATGTTCGGGCCGTCTTCGAACAGGAAGGACTTGTCCAGATAATCCCAATGCTCTTCCAGTGTCTGGCCCTTGATCGCAAAAACGGGAATACCAGCTTCGGCAATCGCGGCCGCCGCGTGGTCCTGGGTCGAGAAGATGTTGCACGACGCCCAGCGCACATCCGCGCCCAGCGCCACCAGTGTTTCGATCAGAACGCCCGTCTGGATGGTCATGTGCAGTGAACCTACGATGCGGGCACCCGCCAGAGGTTTGCTTTCGCCGTATTCCGTGCGCAGGGACATCAGGCCCGGCATCTCGGTTTCGGCAATATCCAGCTCTTTGCGGCCAAAGCCAGCCAATGAAATGTCTTTAACGATATAGTCCCTGGCCATCAGGTGCTCCATTTTCCGGTAATTCACAGTCCTGGCTGCCCCTAGCATTCCTTGGGGCAGGTGGCAACTTTGAAGACTGTGATCGGAAACGTTATGGCCAATATTAGCTTGGTGTGCCTTCAATTTCGATCTTCGGTATCGCTTCAAAAAAATCTGTGCCAACGGCAACAATACAACTGATACCGTTCGCATTGGTTACCAAAACGGTATAACTTCCCGTTTCCTTCGAGGTCCAAACCTCCATCACCGATTGTGCGCCACGTGTTTTTTGCAGACCGCCAAAGGCTAATTCCTCGGCATAGTTTTCCTGCAATTTGGATATGATGTCATTCCGTGCCGCACAATTCTGGGCAAAGGCAGGCGGCGCGGTGGCGGCCATTCCGAAGGTCAGTGCGATTGCGAACAAACGTTTGAACATAGGATGCTCCTTTCGATACGTGTTTCAGTTCGAGAGGGGCACACTGGGAGGAGAATGCACCCCCCTCAGTCCTTAATGTCGGGATCCTACCGCGCCGTTTCAAAGCACGAACGCTCAAGAAAATGTTGGCAGCATGTGATTCAGACAGGTACATCATACCATAAAAACGCGAATTGAACGTGACCCAATTCACAAGGCATGGCAGAATGGCAACACAACCCAGAGCGTGGCAAAGGATGCTGTCGGGTCGCAGACTGGACCTGCTGGACCCGACACCGGTGGATATCGAGATTGAGGATATCGCGCATGGTCTTGCCTTTGTCGCTCGCTGGAACGGTCAGACAAACGGCGATTTCGCCTATTCCGTGGCTGAACACTCCCTATTGGTTGAAGAGATTTTTGGTCGCGTTGCCCCCAAGGCCTCGGTGAAGTGGCGATTGGCCGCCTTGTTACATGACGCGCCCGAATATGTGATCGGCGATATGATTTCCCCTGTGAAGTCCGCCGTTGGTCCGGACTACGGCGCGCTGGATGACCGCCTGGCGGCGGCGATCCACATCCGGTTCGGCCTTCCTGCGCAGGTGCCGAAAACGGTGAAGCGCCAGATCAAGAAGGCCGACAAGATCAGTGCCTGGATGGAGGCCACACAAATCGCTGGGTTTTCCGAGGCCGAAGCCACAAAATTCTTTGGCCGCCCTGACAGGGAGGTCATGGCAGGTCTACAGATCAGGTTGCGCCCTCCGGTCGAGGTGCGGCACGCCTATACAACACGACACGCAGAGCTGATCGCACAGGTCTAAAGGGCGGTTTCAGCATGAGTTGAGTGGTTAAAGGAGATGGTGAATCAGGGATGAAAAAAAGGACCGGGAACCGAATTTTGCTTGTCGCCAACCTCGTTCTGACTCTTGTACTTGCGGCGGTGTTGGTCAAAACCGGGTATCTTTCGAAGACCGTCCGCAAATTCACCGGCGCGCATGTCCCGGTCACGGAAACCGATCACTACAAACTCATGGTCTGGCTGCACGAGCGGCCGATATCTCAGGCATTGGCCTCACCGGATATTCAAATCGCTTTCATCGGTGATTCCATCATCGAAGGGTGGTTGACCAGTAACATCCTACCCAACTCGCTGAACCTTGGGATCAGCCGCGACACCACCCCGGGCCTGATCGCACGGGCAAAACCGGAACTGATCGCTCATGTTCCGACATGGTATCTGGGAATCGGGGTCAATGACGCTCTGGCGGCCACACCTCCGGAGGAGATTGCAGGGTATGTCGCACAGTTGAAGACCATGTTCATGCCCGCCGAAAGGTTGATCTGGCGTGCTGTGTTGCCTGTCACTGATGCAAGCTGGACCGCGGAAATGGAGGCGTTTCGAACTGCCTTCAACACGGCTGCACTACAAGCCTGTCAGGAAATGGCAAACTGCACATTTCTGACCCCGCCGGACGGGTACGACGAGAACATTGTCAACTGGACGTCAGACGGGCTGCATCCTAACTCAATCGGATATCGTCAACTGGCGCAGCAGCTCTGCACAGAAGTCTCGTGCTCACCTTAATACTCCTGCAAGGAGACACTGTTGCACTACCCGGCGAACTGTCTGAAGCTTGGATAGGGTTTGTGATCTCCCTGTTTCAGCCAAAGACGTAAAAGCATAGCTTATTGCCGTCCGGGTCGCGCACATATGCGCCATAGAATCTGTCGGGGACACGTTGACCGGGTTCGCCTTCGTCCACCGCACCCAGACTGATTGCCTTGTTGTAAAGTTCCTTGGCCTCATCCTTGGAGTCGGCTGCAAAGGCGACCATGTTGCCATTTCCAACGGCGCAGGCATCACCGTCGTAGGGCTCGCACACCGCAAGCATCGGCGCGTCGGGTTTGTTGCCAATGAACGCGATCCGGCCTGCGTCTATAACCACTTTCGCACCCTTGTCCGCGAATAGGCTGGTATAGAAGTCCTTAGCGCGCTCCATGTCCGAAACGCCAACGGTTACATATCCGATCATCGAGTGGTCCTGTTCTGACAAAATTTTCCAGATATGCCGAACAATCCCCGAAGGGACCCAAGGTTACAAGTCACTAAACCGTCATCGAGCACCCCGCCGACTTAACGAGGGCTGCGTTTCGCCAGTATCCGCTGCAACGTTCGCCGATGCATATTCAACCGCCGCGCGGTTTCGGAGACATTCCGGTCACACAGCTCATAAACGCGCTGGATATGTTCCCAGCGCACACGGTCCGCGCTCATGGGGTTTTCAGGCGGCGGGGGCAGTTCGTCGCCCTTCGCAAGCAGCGCGTTCGTGATATCGGTCGCGTCCGCAGGCTTTGACAGATAGTCGGTCGCGCCGATCTTGACCGCCGCCACGGCAGTGGCGATGGCGCCATATCCGGTCAGAACTACAACACGGCTGTCGGGACGTTTTTCCCGCAGTACTTCGACTACGTCCAAACCGTTGCCATCCTCAAGTCTCAAATCAACAACAGCATAAGCCGGAGGACGGGCGGTGGAAATTGCGCGGCCAGCGGCGACGGATCCCGCGGTTTCAACTTCGAAGCCGCGCTTTTCCATGGCCTTGGCCAAACGTCTCAGAAACGGCTCGTCATCATCAACCAAAAGCAGGGATTTATCAGGGCCGATGTCAAGCTGAGAAGTATCTGCCATATGTTGGGTCTTTCGCTATTTCATGCTTTTGGCTCGAACATGAGTAATAGCAGCGCGGGAACAAAGGTCAAACAACCTTGTTACGACGCGCCCTGATCCAGAAAGCATTCAACCCTGTCCGCCATCTGTTCGGCCGTGTCCTCGCGCTTGAAAAACTCCAGAAATCCGTCTTCGGGTGTAACCAGATAGGTAAAGGTGGAATGGTCAACCAGATAGAATTCGTCGCCTTTGTCATGCGCCTTGTAATAGGTCTTGTAGGCCTTGCTGGCTGCCTTGACCTGTTCGGGCGAGCCGGTCAGCGCGATCGTCTTTCCACCGAGGTTGAAGGCATAGTCGGCCATCACTTCGGGCGTATCGCGATCCGGGTCAATTGAGATGAACAACGGTGTCACCGACAGTCCGCGCTCGGCAAGAATATCGACGGCCTCGGCGTTGCGGGACATATCAAACGGGCAAACGTCCGGGCAGAAAGTATATCCGAAATAGACCAGTGTCGGTTCGGTAATCACATCTTTGTCCGTGACCGTCTCGCCCTTGCCATTCACCAGTTCAAATGGCCCGCCAATTGCGGCGGAACCCCCGGCGATCTGGCTGGACCGGCATTGTGCGAACTTGTCATCGGACCCGCCGCCCGACGTCAGAAGCCACATGGCCCCAAGTCCGCTAGCCAGAGCAAGGGTTGCGAGAATTGCGTACAGTAGGCGGGTCATTTCGATTATCCGGTCGCAAGGGGTTGTTGATCGTTCCGGCCGGGACACCTATCAAGATGACCAGCCGATGCAACAGGACATAAGCGACCGATGGCAGAATCCAATCAGACTTTTTGGCGCGGCCAGGGACGCAGCAGCTGGATTCGGCTTCGGACCCTGATCCTTTTGCGATGGGTGGCCATCATCGGTCAGCTCACTGCAATCACGGTGGCGCAGCGATACTATGACGTGCAGCTGGAACTGGGCCTGTGCTACCTGGCCATCGGAATTTCGGTCATGGGCAACCTGACTGCCATTTTGCTGTTTCCGCAAAACAAGCGCCTGACCGAGTTTGAAAACTTCCTGATGGTTCTGTTCGACCTGCTGCAACTGTCAATCCTGCTGTATTTGACAGGCGGGCTGAACAATCCGTTTGCATTGCTTCTGCTGGGTCCGGTCACGATTTCAGCCAATGTCATGAGCACGCGATCGACCCTAATCGTCGGTGCCGTGGCAATCGTTCTGACTACTGTACTGGCAGAATTTCACCTTCCGTTACGGACAAGCCTCGGGCTTGTTCTGGATATCCCGGATATCCTTCTGTTTGGAAACTGGGCCGCAATCATCATCGCCATTGTCTTCATCGGCGCCTATTCCCACCGGGTCAGTTCCGAAGTCCAATCCATGTCAGAAGCACTAGCCGCCACGCATATGGCGCTGGCACGCGAACAAAAACTGACCGATCTGGGGGGCGTCGTTGCCGCTGCCGCGCATGAGCTGGGCACACCTTTGGCGACGATAAAACTGACCAGCGCAGAATTGATCGAAGAACTGGACGATCGCCCGGACCTGAAAGAAGATGCCGCTTTGATTCGCGAGCAGGCAGACCGTTGCCGTGACATTCTGCGCGACATGGGGCGGGCGGGCAAAGATGATCTGCACCTGCGGCAGGCACCGCTTTCGACAGTGGTGAACGAAGCTGCCGAACCACATGTCGGCCGAGGCAAGGCGGTTCATTTTTCCGAAGGCCCGGCGCAGGACGGGGATGTGCAGCAGCCCTCGATCCTGCGAAAACCCGAGATCATTCACGGATTGCGCAACCTGATTCAGAATGCCGTGGATTTTGCCCGCGCAAATGTCTGGGTCGAGGCCGAATGGACCGACGGCCGGATCACCGTCAGCATCATGGATGACGGGCGGGGATACCCGCCCCACATGATCGGACGCATTGGCGATCCCTTTATGCGCCGCCGACGGGTGGAATCCGATCAGAGAACACGCCCGGAATACGAAGGCATGGGCCTGGGATTGTTCATCGCCAAAACCCTGCTGGAACGCAGCGGCGCCGAGCTGGAATTCGCAAATGGTTCTGACCCTTACCAGCATCTGACTGACAACCCGGATCGGCGTGGGGCCATCGTCAAGGTGACTTGGCCTCGCAAATTGATTGACGCCCAAAAAGGCGACACGCCCGTCCCTTCCGGTTCCAACACGCGCTTTCAGGTGTGAGTTAAGAGACCGTTAACCAATAGCGCGCATAGTCAGCCCGGGTTTTGTTCAGGCTTGGGGGATTTGATGGCCGATTGGATCATTCTGGCCACAATCAGTCTTGTTTCGTGCTGTTTCGCCGTTCTGTGGCTGCTGCCGCGCCGGGCACAGCGCGACAAATCTTTTGGTTTATTTTCAAATACATCTCTGTTTGACGCCGTATTTCTTTTTGATGGTGACCAACTGATCAGCCATTCTGATTTCGCGCTGGCCGGGTTAGAACATGTTGGAAACTGGCAGGACTTGCGGCGCCTGTTGCAAAGGGATTTCCCCACTTTCCCCGAAACTCCTGACAAAGTGCGCGATCGGGGCAATCTTGTGGTATCTGCCATTGACTGCACGATCGAACGAGAAGTCGTGTGTGAGTGGATTGAAGGTGTCGTCCGCGTTCGACTTTGCGAAAGCGCAAAGGCCCCCTCAGCAGGATCGGCCACCCCAAGTGAACCGACCCGTCTGGCAATGGATCTGGCCCCTTATCCGGTATGGTTGGTCGGCAACGACAATCGGGTGCAGTGGTGCAATGCCGCCTATGTCACACTTGTTCAAAAGGCACGTGATCAGGACGCTGATCTGACTGCGCCGCTTTTTGCAAGCCCGGAGGATGCGGCAAGACCTACCGGAAAAAAGCGCGTGTCGGTGGATGTGGCGGACACTGATCGCAAGCTTTGGTTCGATTTGACTCGGATCGAACACGAGAACAGTCATCTGTGTTACGCTGTTGACGTCAACGCGATTGTCGAGGCGGAAACCGCCCAGCGCAAATTCGTGCAGACCATGACCAAGACCTTTGCCCAATTGTCCATTGGTCTCGCCATTTTTGACCGCAATCGGCAACTGGCCCTGTTCAACCCGGCCCTGATCGACCTGACCACATTGCCGCCTGATTTCCTCAGTTGCCGCCCCAGCCTCAGCAGTTTTTTCGACCGTTTGCGGGATCAACACATGATGCCGGAGCCCAAAAACTACCGCAGCTGGCGCCGTCAGATGAACGACCTTCTCGAAGCAGCAGAAGATGGAAACTATCACGAGACGTGGTCGCTGCCATCCGGGTCGGTCTATTCCGTCAGCGGGCGCCCTCACCCGGATGGTGCAGTGGCCTTTCTGTTCGAGGATATCACCGCGGAAATCACACTGACGCGGCGTTTTCGATCGGAAATGGATCTGATGCAGTCCATTCTGGACAAACTGGCGGACGCAATTGCTGTCTTTGCAGATGACGGCACGCTGGCCTTTACCAACTATGCGTATCAGAAGCTGTGGGGAGACGCGCAAGAGATCGGCTTCCAAAGCGAAACGGTCACCGATGTCACGCGACGCTGGCAAGACCTCTGTGTCGCGACGCCGGTTTTGGGTGAGGTCCGGGATTTTGTCGAAATGCGGGAAAACCGCGCCGAATGGACAGCCGAAATCCAGATGAGGTCCGGCATAATCGTGGATTGTACCGTCACACCGGTTTATAACGGCGCGACAATCGTCCGGTTTACCCGATCCGAGTTTCCCTCGAAATCCACCGAGATGGAACAGATCAGCGCCTGAACCGGGTTGCAGCCGGTCAGGCGCAAGGCCATTGTGGCGGCATGACACAGACCGCCCGATCTCTGACTTTCAAATCGCCCGAAGAAACCGCCGTTTTCGCAGCGCGAATGGGAATGTCACTGTGCCCGGGCGATGTCGTTCTGCTGGAAGGCTCGATCGGCAGCGGCAAAACACATTTCGCGCGCAACCTCATTCAGTCATTGATGGCTGAGCCCGAAGATGTGCCCTCGCCAACTTTCACTTTGGTCCAGGCTTACGACACGCCATCAGGTGAAATATGGCATTGCGACCTGTATCGTCTGAGCGCGGCGGAAGAAGTTGACGAACTGGGCCTGACGGAAGCTTTTGATACAGCAATTTGCCTTGTGGAATGGCCGGACAAGCTGGGAGCTTTGGCACCCGAGACTGCGTTGAAGCTGACGTTTGAAACAGACCCTAACAATACCGAATTCCGCCGTGTGACCCTGTCTTGGACTGCTCCGAAATGGGCGGAAAAACTGGAGAGAACTGCATGACGAACAGGACGGTCCTGGCCGAAGCCCTGATTGCACAAACCCCCTGGGCCGGGGCAAAACGTACGCCGCTGGCAGGCGATGCCTCGAACCGGAGATACGAACGGCTGATCGATCCGCCCGGCGGGCGCACTGCGGTTTTGATGGACGCGCCACCCGAAAAAAGTGACGATGTTGAACCCTTCGTGCGGGTTGCCGAATACCTCCGATCGGTTGGTTTGAGCGCGCCGGAAGTCTACGCAGAAGATACCCGGTACGGTTTTCTGTTGCTGGAAGATCTGGGTGATGATCTTTTTGCGCGTGTCCTGAAAAAAGACCCGGGCAAGGAGCGCAAATTGTACCGGGCCGCCACCGACGTGTTGCTCCACCTGCATCAGGCGCCTTCTCTTTCCTTGCCGTCTTATGATCCGTCCCTCATGACGGAACTGGCTTCATTGGCCTTCACAAAATATGCGGCCGGTATCCTGGGAACATTTGACGAAGACGCCCTGGACCGGTTCGAGCACAGGTTCGCGGACATCCTGCATCGTGAAACATCCGGTGCGAAGGTGGTCATTCTCAGGGATTATCACGCGGAAAACCTGTTGTGGCTGCCGCAGCGCGAAGGTGTGAAACGCGTCGGGCTGCTGGACTTTCAGTTGGCCATGCTGGGGCACCCGGCCTACGATCTGGTGTCTCTGCTACAGGATGTACGCCGAGATGTCTCGGCCGGGATCGAAATGCAGATGATCAACCACTACATCTCTGCGTCAGGTATGGACGACCATGATTTCCGCACGGCCTACAGTGTATTGGGGGCCCAGAGAAACCTGCGTATCCTTGGCGTCTTCGCACGTCTGGCGACGGAATATGGCAAGCCTCACTACGTGGACATGATCCCGGCCGTCTGGGCACATCTGATGCGCGATCTGGATCACCCTGCCCTTGTTTCGGTGGCGCCCCTGCTGCACGAAGCTTTGCCCAGACCCACTCCGGAAAACCTGGCCAGGTTGAGAACGCAATGACCGGATCGCCATTTGCCGTAATGCTGTTCGCAGCCGGGTTCGGCACCCGCATGGGCGCGTTGACCAAAGACCGACCCAAGCCATTGATCGAAGTGTCGGGCCGACCACTGATTGATCATGCGCTTGGCCTTGTCGAAGATCTTGACCCTGTCCGTACTGTCGCCAACCTGCATTATCACGCTGATCAGCTCGCAGCGCATCTCCGTCCCAAGGGTGTTCTGCTGTCTCGGGAAGACTCTGAAATCTTGGAAACAGGCGGCGGATTGCGGGCAGCTTTGCCAATGTTGGGCACCGACCCCGTATTCACGTTGAACACCGACGCGATCTGGTCCGGGCCAAACCCTTTGACCCTTTTGCAGAAAGCTTGGGACCCGAGCCGTATGGACGCGCTACTGATGTGCGTTCCTGTTGGGCGAACTGTTGGTCATATTGGATCAGGTGATTTCACGGCCGAAAAAGGCGGACGGATCACGCGTGGTCCCGGTTTGGTTTATGGTGGGGCACAGATCCTCAAGACCGATGGATTGCATTCGTTCTCGCAAACTACATTTTCGCTCAACCTGCTTTGGAACCAGATGCATGATCGGGGTCGACTTTTTGCGGTCGAATACCCCGGACGCTGGTGTGATGTAGGCCGCCCCGAAGGCATCGCTCTGGCCGAGGGTTTGCTGGCTGATGTTTGAGTCTGGTACCCTGCCCCGAGTTTTTGCCGTGCCCCCCGGTACGGATTTCCCAAAGGCATTGGTCGATGGCCTGCGGCAACGCTGTTCTGGCCCGCCCGAAGCTTTGGCGCGGGTAGAGTTGGTTCTGAATACAAGACGCATGGAGCGGCGCGTCCGCGAACTGTTCAATCAGGGGCCGCCGTGCCTTCTGCCCCGTCTCTCGTTGGTGACGGACCTGGGCGAAAGCGTTGATCTGGCGCAAATTCCACCAGCCATCCCACCCCTGCGGCGGCGTCTTGAATTGACTCAGCTGGTATCCAAGCTGCTGGAACAACAGCCGGATCTGGCCGCCCGATCCTCGGTCTTCGACCTGTCCGACAGTCTGGCCGCACTGATTGACGAAATGCAGGGCGAGGGCGTGTCGCCCGAGGCGATCCGGCAGCTGGATGTCAGCGACATGTCCGGTCACTGGGCGCGGGCACAGGCTTTTATCGGCATCGCGGATCATTTCATCGACACCGAGGAGCAGACGATGGATGCACAGGCCCGCCAACGCCGCGTGGTCGAAAGCCTGATCGCACGATGGCAGATTGCCCCCCCGCAACACCCAGTCATTCTGGCGGGCTCTACCGGGTCCCGTGGCACCACCCTGACGTTGATGGAAGCCATCGCGCGCCTGCCACAAGGGGCACTGGTGCTGCCTGGGTTTGATTTCGATCAACCGGATCACGTTTGGCAGGGTTTGGATGATGCGTTGACGTCTGAAGATCACCCACAATACCGTTTCCGCAAGTTGATGCGCGCGCTGGAACTTGCACCGGGTCAGATCACCCCATGGACGGATTTTTCGGCCCCCTCACCCGCTCGTAACCGACTGGTATCCCTGGCTTTACGTCCGGCACCCATCACCGACGCCTGGATGATCGAAGGCCCCAAACTGGCCGATTTGGAAGGCGCGTCCAAAGACCTGACGCTGGTCGAGGCGCAATCACCCCGCGCCGAGGCATTGGCCATCGCCCTGCGACTGCGGCTAGCTGCGGAAAAAGGACAGACCGCTGCTCTGATCACGCCGGATCGCATGTTGACCCGCCAGGTCAGCGCCGCGCTGGATCGGTGGAACATAGTGCCGGACGACAGTGCGGGCCTGCCGCTGCAACTTTCCCCGCCGGGTCGTTTTCTTCGTCATGTGGCCAACCTGTTCACGCGCCGTCTGGAGGGTGAGACGCTGCTGACCCTTTTGAAGCACCCGCTTTGTCATGACAGCGGTGAACGCGGAAACCATTTGCTGCTTACGCGTGATCTGGAGCTTGACCTGCGCCGCCACGGCCCGCCCTTTCCTGACAGCGCAAGCCTCACTGCTTTTGCAGTGCGTAAAGAAGCCCCGGAAAGCTGGGTCAAATGGGTCGTGTATCACTTCTGCGACCAGCAGATCACCAATGAACTGCACCTCGCAGACTGGGTGGAGCGTTTGATGGAACTGGCCGAGGCGATCTCGGCTGGCAGCACGGGTGAAACAAGTACTCTGTGGGAAAAAAACGCAGGCAAAAAGGCGCTGGAGGTAGTGAATTCACTCAGGGCAGAGGCGGAGCATGGCGGCCTGATGACGGCCCATGATTTTTCCGATCTGCTGGGCGCTTTGCTTGCGGGTGAAGAGGTTCGTGACCGGGATGCGCCGCACCCGCACATCATGATCTGGGGCACGCTCGAGGCGCGGGTGCAGGGTGCTGACCTGCTGATCCTTGGTGGGTTGAATGAAGGAAGCTGGCCAGAGGCGCCAACACCTGATCCCTGGCTGAACCGGCAGATGCGTGACAAAGCGGGTTTGTTGCTGCCCGAGCGCCGGATCGGCCTGTCTGCGCATGACTTCCAGCAGGCCATCGGCGCACCAGAAGTGTGGTTGACCCGCGCGACCCGCTCGGATGATGCCGAGACGGTTCCGTCACGTTGGCTGAACCGGCTGACCAACCTGTTGCAGGGTTTGCCGGGTCAGGGTGGCCCCGAAGCTCTGGCCAAAATGCGCGCTCAGGGCGAAAAATGGCTGAACTGGTCCGAGGCTCTGGAAGATGCGCCGCCTGTCGACCCCGCACCGCGCCCATCTCCGCGTCCACCGGTCGCCGCACGTCCGCGCCGTCTGTCTGTGACGGAGATAAAAAAGCTGATCCGTGACCCATACGCGATATACGCCAAACATGTGCTTCGTCTGAAACCGCTTGATCCGCTTGTGCAGGCCCCCGATGCCTTGCTGAGAGGGATTGTGATTCACGAAATCCTTGAGCACTTCATCAAGGACAGTGTCCTCGACAGCGCTTTGCTGACGCGGGAAAACTTCCTGAAACGGGCGCACACCCTGTTGGATCAGCATGTCGCCTGGCCGACCGCCAGAAAACTGTGGCTGGCCCGTTTGGAACGGATCGCGGAGGACTTCCTCGGTGCGGAGCTCGCGCGCCGGACTGATGGCGGGCCGGTGGCGTTTGAGGCGGCGATGAAGCAGGTGCTGAACCCTCTGGATTTCACCATTGTCGGGCGCGCGGACAGGATCGATTTCAACCGCCGGGGCGCGTTGCGGATCATCGACTATAAAACCGGCGCACCACCGACGGAAAGCCAGCAATCCAAATTTGACAAGCAGTTGCTGATCGAGGCGGCGATGGCCGAGCAGGGCGGGATTGAGGGCCTTGACCCGACAGGCGTGGCCGAAGCCATCTTCATCGGTATGGGTGGTAGTTACAAGGAGGTTACCGCGCCCTTGGAAAAAGAACCGACCGACAAGGTTCTTGCCGAGCTGAAAGAGTTGATTTCAGCTTATTTAGAGCCTGTTCAGGGGTTCTCGTCCCGTCGTATGCTGCACAAGGATTCAGATATCGGCGATTATGATCACCTCGCTCGGTTCGGCGAATGGGACCGTACAGCCGAAACATGCCATGAGGACCTGACATGAGCCCGCGCAACGATGCAACTGAACGGCAAGTGCAGGCCGCGCGCCCCGATGCCTCGACCTGGCTGGCGGCCAATGCCGGATCGGGCAAGACACGGGTTTTGACGGACCGGGTGGCGCGTTTGCTGCTGGACGGAGTCCAGCCTCAGCACATCCTGTGCCTGACTTACACCAAAGCCGCCGCCAGCGAGATGCAGAACAGGTTGTTCAAGCGCCTTGGTGAGTGGGCAATGCTGGATAACAGCTCTCTGCTGGAACAGCTGACCGACCTCGGTGTACCCGGTGAAATCAGCTCGGACAAGCTGGCGCAAGCACGCACCCTGTTTGCCCGCGCCATCGAGACGCCAGGTGGTCTGAAAATCCAGACCATCCACTCGTTCTGCGCCTCGTTGCTGCGAAGATTCCCGCTCGAGGCTGGTGTCAGTCCGCAATTTTCCGAGATGGAAGACCGCGCAGCAACCTTGTTGCGAGAGGAGATTGTCGAGGATTTCGCCGAAGGCCCTCAGGCCGGATTGATTGAAGATGTGGCCCGGTTTGTCACGGATACGGGTTTTGACAAACTGACTGCTGCAATCACGCAAAAGCGCAATTTGTTTGCACAGCGACTGGAGTGGTCCGACCTGCTGCACCGCTTCGGTTTGCCCGCCGGGTTTGACGAAACAAGTCTGCTTGAGCGGATTTTTCTTGGTGGCGAAGTCGAGCTGATCCGATCCATGCTGCCCGCTTTGACCGAAAGCGGCGGCAACAACGCCAAGGCCGCCGTGAAGCTGGCTGGGTTCAACGAAGTGCGGTTGGCACATCTACCCATGTTGGAAAGCGTGTTTCTGACGGGGAAGGGCGCAAAGGAACCCTTCACGGCCAAACTCAACGCTTTTCCGACCAAACCCCTGCGCGAAGGTGTGCTGGCCGACCGGATGCCGCAGCTCGAGGCCTTCATGCTGCGGATCGAAGCCGCACGAGAACAACGTCTGGCACTGGTCGCGTCTCAGAAAACTGCTGTATTGCAACGCTTTGCCGCTGCATTCCTGCCGGAATACGAACGGCGCAAGCAACTGCGCGGCTGGCTGGATTTCGACGACTTGATCCTGCGCGCACGGCAGGTGTTGAACGATCCGGCAGTGGCCGAATGGGTGCTGTACCGACTGGACGGGGGCATCGATCATATTCTTGTGGACGAAGCGCAAGACACCAGCCCCGATCAATGGGACGTGATAGAGAAACTGGCACAGGAATTCACCAGCGGGGAAGGGGCCCGATCCGGTGTTGAGCGCACGATCTTCGTCGTCGGCGACAAGAAACAATCGATCTATTCCTTTCAGGGTGCCGATCCACAGGCCTTTGACAGAATGCAGGAAGAGTTTGGCCGGAAACTCGCTGAATCAGGCTCTAAACTGTGGGATTCGACGTTGGAATACTCGTTCCGATCCTCCAGCGCGATCCTGACTCTGGTCGATATCCTGTTTGAAAACCGCTCTGATGCGGGGTTTCGCAAGGACAGTCAACACCGTGCTTTCAAGGCCGATCTGCCAGGTCGTGTTGATCTTTGGCCCGTTGTCGAAAAAGTTGCAGATGCCGAAGACGGGGATTGGACCGATCCGGTTGATCGTCCCGGCGCACGGCATCACACCGTCATTCTGGCCGAGAAGGTTGCACAGTCGATCAAAAACATGATCGAACGGGGTGAGACAATCCCGGAAGATGGCAAACCCGGCCAATTCGTTCGTCGAAAAGTGCAGCCAGGGGATTTTTTGATCCTTGTGCAACGCCGCTCGGACCTGTTTGCCGAGATCATCCGGGCCTGCAAGGCGCTGCACCTGCCCATCGCCGGAGCAGATCGGCTGAAAGTGGGCGCTGAACTGGCGGTCAAGGATCTTGCGGCATTGCTCAGCTTTCTGGCCACGCCCGAAGACAGCCTGTCCCTGGCAACGGTTCTCAAGTCCCCCTTGTTCGGATGGTCCGAGCAGCGGCTTTTCGACCTGGCGCATCGACGACAAGAGAAGTTCCTTTGGGCCGCACTGCGTAACCGAGCGGAGGAGTTCCCCAAAACACTGTCCGTGCTGAATGATCTGCGCAGCCAGATCGACTTTCTGCGCCCCTATGATCTGATCGAACGTATTTTGACCCGCCACGACGGACGGCGCAAATTACTGGGCCGCTTGGGGGCAGAAGCCGAAGACGGCATCAATGCGCTGTTGTCCCAGGCACTGGCCTATGAGCGAACGGATATCCCCAGCCTGACGGGGTTTCTGGTCTGGATGCAGACCGACGATCTGGAAATCAAAAGACAGATGAGCGGTGTCGGCAAAATGATCCGCGTGATGACTGTGCACGGATCCAAAGGGCTGGAAGCTCCGATTGTCATCTTGCCCGATACGGGCAGGCGCCAGCCGCCACGTGATTCCGAGATCATGGTGGCCGGAGGAACTCCGCTATGGAAAGTTTCGGCAGATGTTTCGCCAAGCCTGATCAATCAGGCCCGGGACGAGGCGCGCAACCGCGAGGAAAATGAACGGCTACGGCTTCTATATGTGGCTCTAACACGAGCCGAAAAATGGCTGATTGTGGCGGCTGCTGGCGAGTTGGGGAAAGACGGCAACAGCTGGTATCAGATGGTCGAGGCGGCCATGGATCAGGCCGGGGCCGCGCAGGTACCAGGTACCGATATCCGCCGCCTGTCCCACGGAGATTGGGAGGCGGCGCCTTTGATCGATCAGCCGAACGCTGACGTTGGGCCAGTCGGTTTGCCGGACATGTTTCACCATCCGGCTCCGGACCCGGTTGCGCCTGCAAGCGCGCTCAGCCCCTCGGACTTGGGCGGCCCAAAGGCATTACCCGGTGATGCCGGCCTGGATGAAGTGGCGGCCAAACTGCGTGGAACCTACCTCCACCTTCTGCTGGAACACCTTCCCGTGGCAGAGAAAGACGTTTGGCCAAAGCTTTGCGCCCGGTTGCTACCCGATATGCAGGAAACGGACCGGCAAGAGATTTTGAACGAAGCTGCATGTGTACTGACAGCGGAAAACCTACAGCCCGTATTCGCACCTGACACGCTCGCCGAAGTGCCCATAACTTCCGATCTGAACGGGCAGCGGATGCATGGGGTTGTCGATCGTCTGATCGTATCGGATTCCGAAGTGCATGTGATTGATTTCAAATCAAATACCATCGTTCCGAACCTCGCGGACGAATGCCCCGACGGGCTGTTGCGACAGATGGGGGCATATGCTTATGCGCTGGCTCAGATCTATCCGGACCGCAGCATTCGAACCGCCATTTTGTGGACACGCACGGCAAGCCTGATGTGGTTGCCACACGATCTTGTGACAGATGCACTGGCCCGCACCCAGATATCTTGACCTTACCCGAAGCGGCACCTACGTTCTGTTCCCAAGTTTACCCCATTCAGGAGACAGAATATGTCGACCGTAGCCGTTACCGACGACACCTTTGACGCCGAAGTCAAGAATTCGACCGTTCCCGTGGTCGTGGATTTCTGGGCCGAATGGTGTGGCCCCTGCAAGCAAATTGGCCCCGCGCTGGAAGAACTGGCAGCCGAGTATGGCGACAAGGTAAAGATCGCCAAGGTCGATGTGGACAGCAACCCAAACGCGGCGGCCGCTATGGGCGTGCGCGGCATTCCGGCACTGTTCATCTTCAAGGACGGTCAGGTTGTTTCGAACCGCGCGGGCGCGGCCCCCAAAGCCGCCCTGCAAAGCTGGATCGACGAATCCATCTGATCTGGTCCTAACAGATTTTCTCGAAGGCGCCTCAGATCGGGGCGCCTTTTTTATTGAAGACATCGGAGACACCAATGGCTAAAACGCGGGTCCTTGTAGAATTCGGGATGGGCACATCCCTGCGCCGGATGGACTATACCCAGGCGTCACTGCGGGCGATCAAGGATGCGCTTTGGCACAACTCGGTCAACATGGCGGAACTGTTCGGGTTCCCGAAAGAGGCGATGATCATTGATGCCGAAATTGGGGTTCAGCAACCGGATCAGGTGGACATCGACGCGCTGAAGGCTGTCTTCCCCTACGGTCAGCCGAACATAACAATCACAAAAGGGGGATTGGACATCGCAAAGCCCCACAGTGACGGGCACACGGTCATTGCCAACGCCGCCCTGATCGTTTCCTTCGACATGGAGCCCGCACAATGAGTGAAAAACGCATCATTCTGGAGATGGGAGCGGGAAATGACCTGTACGGCCAGGACTATACCAAGGCAGCCCGCCGCGCGGTGCAGGATGCCTTGCACCATTCCTCCATCACGTTGTTTTCGAAACTGGGGATTGATCATTCCGAAATGCGTGTCAGCGTCACGATCGGCGTGCAGGATCCTGAACAGGTGGATTGCGGCCTGGTAGCTTCTGACCTGCCGCGGGGCAGGGCCGAGGTTCGCGCAGTCAAAGGTGGGCTTGACGTTGTCGATGAAGAAGCGGGTACGCGGCACGTGGTTGCTACCGCGGCGATCGAGGCTTTTCTGCCTGATCTTTCCGGAAAATACGTTCGAAGCTGAACAAAGAAAAAGCCGCTCGGAAAACCGGGCGGCTGTCTCGAATGGACGGTCTGTTGGAACGATCAGATATCGGCGATATCTGCGCGGCTCAGACCGATATCGTCCAACTGAGCGTCGCTGAGTTCCGACAGGAGTTTGCGGGTTTTGCGGGATTCTTTCCATTCAACAACGGTGTTGAAGACATTGGTGAACGTGTCCACTACGTGCAGGATGGTAGCTGCTCCGAGCGGCGCATGAATGTTAGCTGTGGTTGCCATGTGCGCAGTCCTTTGTGATGAAACAGCCGACCCGTTGTCGGTTGTGAGCCTCATGTAGTCCCGCGCGCCCGGACTCACAATTGCTGGTCCGGTAACCCCGGATTGCGTTTTTTGCATATCTTTTGGGCAAATGAAGAACGGGTTGCGCCAACCTCTGGCCCGGCCCATATATACCGCCAGCGAAAACGGAGACGATCATGGCAGACAACGACTTTCCCGGTTGGCACGGCACGACGATCATTGGCGTCAAGAAGGGCGGTCAGATCGTCATAGCCGGTGATGGGCAGGTCAGCCTGGGTCAGACCGTGATCAAGGGCACGGCGCGCAAAGTGCGCCGCCTGTCCCCCGGAGGGTCCGAAGTTGTCGCTGGCTTTGCCGGTTCGACGGCCGATGCCTTCACGTTGCTGGAGCGGCTGGAGGCCAAGCTTGAGGCAACACCAGGCCAGCTTGCCCGCGCTTCGGTGGAATTGGCGAAGGACTGGCGCACTGACAAGTACCTGCAAAAGCTTGAAGCAATGCTGATCGTCACGGACGGTAAAGATCTTTTCGTGATCACCGGCGCCGGTGACGTGCTGGAACCTGAACACAACGTGGCCGCCATCGGGTCCGGGGGAAATTTTGCTCTGGCCGCTGCGCGCGCGCTGATGGATAGTGACAAGTCGGCGGAAGAGGTCGCGCGTCAGGCAATGGCCATCGCGGCCGACATCTGCGTCTATACCAACGGCAAACTGACGGTTGAGACAATCTCAGGCTAGCAGCGCCGAGATTTCCTTGCCTTTCCAGCGGCGATGCATGCCGATCAGGCCAATAATCGCTGCGACGATCACGATGTAATAGGGCACGCGGATATCGATGCTCATCAATCCGCCCCCTATCAACGACATGATCCCGCCCGCAAGGCAGAACACCGCAGTGGTCACGCCCATGACCCAGCCCTGATCCGCTTCGCTGACGCTGGAAGAGAAAAGCCCAAGCACGGTAGGGTAAGCGATTCCGAACAAGAAATAGAAGAAAAAGACCGGCACATAACTGAACATGCCACTTGGGCTGAAGGCGAAAGCGAATCCGCAAATCACCATGACGATGAGTGACGTGTAGATTATCGCATACTTGCTGAACTTCTCCTGGGCGGGTCTCACCAGTAACGTGCTGGAAAAGGCCAGCGCGACGCCGATGACGACCATCGCCATACTGCCACCGATGACTCCGTATCCGAAGGCACTTGTCAGGAAATTGTCGACAAACACGTAGAAGGTGACGTTGGCGATCATGAAGAACGAATAGACAGGCAGGATCTTCAATACCATCGGGTGACCGCGCACTGCTATCAGGCTGTCAGTTATGTCACGGGGACGGAATACAAAGGGTGCACGATCCGCTCGGGTATCCTGGAAGAAAAACAGGACTAGAAAGATTGCTATCATCACAAGGACAAAAGCGCCATAAAATGGCGTTCTCAGCGTGGCGAAGCCGCCCAGCAGGGCGGCGTCTGATAAGACCGCGCCGATGATCGGCCCACCCACGAGGCCAAAGCTGACGCCCGTCACGATATAGCCCATGTTCCGATCCCGGTCTGTCGCGTCGGTGCTTCCGTCGATCATCGCCGCTTGCGCAATGGGTTGGTTGCCCGCAGTAAACCCGGTGATCGAACGCCCGACGATCAGCAGAAGAAGGCTGTTGAGGTAAAGCGCGGCAATGGTCAGGGCATATCCGGCCAGCGCGCCACCGAGGCACACAAGCAAAGCGTTCTTGCGCCCGATCGAGTCCGATACTTTCGAGACATAGACAACGCCCAGAAACCATGACAGGAAAAAGCATCCGATCACGAGGCCATAGTAAAAATGCCTGCGCCCCTCGGGTGTGTTTTCGGGCAGAAACCCTGATTTCGTTTCCATGATCAGCGAGTTGATGATGGGAAAGACCAGCCCCTGTCCGATCAGATCCACAAATACCACAAACAAAAGGGTAATCTTGGCGATATTTGTCATGTCTCACGCTCCTGGCCTTCAAACCCTCGATATACCGTAGCAGACGGATCCCACATTCCCCAAGCAAAGCATTTGCAAACCTGAGCCTGCATTGCTAACCAACGCGGCCATGAATACTGGCTTGGTTGTTTTCGCCCGTACCGTGATTACCTAAGCCGCATGACTCAAATGCCGACCGAAAGGACTGCCCTTTGACCGACCTGACCCCGCGCGAGATCGTCTCGGAACTGGATCGCTTCATCATCGGGCAGAAGGATGCCAAGCGTGCCGTGGCCGTCGCCCTGCGCAACCGCTGGCGCCGCAAGCAATTGCCGGACGACATCCGGGAAGAGGTCTATCCCAAGAACATCCTGATGATCGGCCCCACCGGCGTCGGCAAGACCGAAATCAGCCGACGTCTGGCGAAACTGGCCCGCGCGCCGTTTATCAAGGTCGAGGCCACCAAGTTCACCGAGGTTGGATATGTCGGTCGCGATGTGGAGCAGATTGTGCGCGATCTGGCAGACGCAGCCATCCTGCAAACCCGCGAGTTCATGCGTGAAGACGTCAAGGCCAAAGCGCATCAGGCTGCCGAAGACCGCGTGATCGAAGCAATTGCAGGCGCGGATGCGCGCGAAGGCACGCGCGAGATGTTCCGCAAGAAGCTGAAATCGGGCGAGCTGGACGACACGGTGATCGAACTGGAACTGTCCGACACCTCAAGCCCGATGCCGATGTTTGACATTCCGGGGCAGCCGGGCGGTCAGATGGGCATGATGAATCTGGGCGACATTTTCGGCAAGGCCTTTGGCGGACGCACCGTCAAGAAACGCCTGACCGTCGCAGAAAGCTATGATTTGCTGATCGGGGAAGAGGCCGACAAGCTGCTGGATGACGAAACCGTAACCCGCACCGCGCTGGAATCAGTCGAACAGAACGGCATTGTGTTTCTGGATGAGATCGACAAGGTCTGCGCCCGTTCCGACGCACGCGGCGGCGATGTCAGCCGGGAAGGGGTACAGCGCGACCTTCTGCCGTTGATCGAAGGGACAACCGTCTCGACCAAGCATGGTCCGGTCAAAACGGACCATATCCTGTTCATTGCATCGGGTGCGTTTCACATCGCCAAACCTTCGGATCTGTTGCCGGAATTACAGGGGCGTCTGCCGATCCGGGTCGAACTGCGCGCTCTGACCGAAGAAGACTTCGTGCGCATCCTGACCGAAACCGACAACGCGCTGACCCTGCAATATACTGCTTTGATGGCCACCGAGGAGGTAACAGTCAGCTTTACCGAGGACGGCATCGCGGCACTGGCGAAGATTGCTGCTGACGTGAACCAGAGCATCGAAAACATCGGCGCCCGGCGGCTCTACACTGTCATGGAGCGGGTTTTTGAAGAACTGTCCTTCGCGGCGCCAGATCAAGCCGGTACGGAAATCACTGTTAACGCGCAATTCGTTAGTGACAATCTTGGAGAATTGACCAAGTCTTCTGATCTGAGCCGTTACGTTCTGTAACACGGCCAGCCGTTTTTTGCCGTTGTTCTCGACTTGCCATGCTGGACGTTAGGCAAGAATAGGATAGCGTGTCCACGATTCACCCCGAGGTCTGGCCCGTGCTGCGCTATTTCATCATTCTGTTCGCATCCCTTTCGCTCTGCGCCTGCGTCGACCGGACGGTGTCCGAGGTCGTGCCCGATGCCGTGAACATCGGGACACCTGAAACCATCTTCGCAAGTACGACCCGCGCGCGTGAGGCCGATGGATCCTTTGGATTCCGACGCGGTGAAACACTCAAATTTCTCGAAACTACGGTTTCGATCCCACCAACGCATACTCCGGGTACGCTCCGTTTTTCCTACGCAAACCCAAATCCGCAGAAAGAGTTCGTTCTGGCAGATGTCACCGAGTTGGATGGGCCTGGTGGATTACGCAAACATCTGCGGGGTAAGGATGACGTCACGATCTTTGTGCACGGCTACAACTCGACCCAGACCGAAACGATCTTTCGCGCAGCTCAGCTGACGCATGACATCGGCCTCCCCGGGTCAACGCTGGTGTATTCGTGGCCAAGCCGTGCGACGGGTTATGGGTATGCCTACGATTTGGACAGCATGTTGTTTGCCCGCGACGGTTTGGAACAGACTATCCGCGAGCTGAAAGCAATGGGTGTCAAACGCGTTATTCTGGTGGCGCATTCCATGGGCGGTGCGTTGGCGATGGAAATGATGCGACAAACCGAACTACAAGAACCCGGATGGGCCAACCGAAACATCGATGGGGTCGTGCTGATCTCGCCCGATCTGGATCTCGATCTGTTTCGCTCGCAGATGAAACGTATCGAAAACCCGCCCGATCCTTTCCTGGTAATGGTGTCCCAAAAGGACAAGATCCTGAACATCTCGGGCCGTTTGCGTGGCACTGATGAAGGTAAGCGGTTGGGTAATATCAGCTCGATTGACTCTCTCGAAGAATTCCCGATCAGCGTGATCGACACGACGGCATTCAGCAGTGACGCGGCATCCTCGCATTTCGTTGCTGCAACCTCACCGGCCTTGTTGTCGATCCTCAACTCGTTACGGCGTGTCAACAATACCTTCGGGCGGGAAGACCGACCGGCAATTGATATTCTGGTGCCACCCAGCGAGCGAAATCCCGACGGTGCCACTGAAATTGTTCTGACAGATACCGGACAGGCACAGGTCAGCTCTCCGTGACGCGGTTTAAGCTGCGTCGGTATCTTCTGGACAATGCCACCTGGCTTGGCGGAGGCGTTCTCCTGACGTTTTTATCCAGCTTTGGGCAGACATTCTTCATCTCGATCTTTGCCGGTGATATCCGCGCGGAATTCGGTCTCGGCCACGGTGCCTGGGGTGGGCTATACACATTGGGCACAACCCTGTCGGCCATCGTGATGATCTGGGCCGGAGGGCTAACGGACATCTTTCGCGTCCGGGTGCTGGGTCCGGCGGTTTTGGCCGGTTTGACCCTGGCCGCCCTTGCCATGGCGCTGAATACCTGGCTGCTGCTGTTGCCAGTGGTGATTTTTTTGCTGCGTCTTCTCGGTCAGGGGATGAGCACGCATCTGGCCGCAGTCGCCATGGCGCGGTGGTTCACGGTCACGCGGGGCAAAGCACTTTCCATTGCATCCATCGGCTATGCCATCGGTGAGGCCTTGCTGCCCCTGATCTTTGTTGCGGCCATGGCTTACCTGGACTGGCGTTGGCTGTGGGTCATCGCGGCGGCGGTGACCGCCTTGGGTATTCCCGTGTTGATGCGGCTATTACGCGAGGAACGAACACCGCAAAGCCTTGCCAGCGAATCCTCTGCCATTGGCATGCAGGGTCGCCATTGGAGCCGTCGCGACGCGCTGTTTAACCCCTTGTTCTGGTTCATGGTGCCCGCCGTGCTTGCGCCTTCTGCATTCATTACCGCGTTTTTCTTCCATCAGATCTATCTGGCTGACGTCAAAGGCTGGCAGCATATTCAACTGGTCGCTCTGTTTCCGATCTTTACCGGAATATCACTGCTATCGATGTTTTCTGCGGGCTGGGCATTGGACAAATGGGGCACTGCGCGCATCATGCCATACTATCAGCTTCCGATGGCGGTTGGGTTTGTGGTTCTGGGCATGACTGAATCAATCAGCGGCGCGACGATTGGGTTGGTTTTTCTTGGCCTGACGGTCGGCGCAAACAGTACTTTGCCCAGTGCGTTCTGGGCAGAATTCTATGGGACCCAGCATATCGGGGCCATCAAAGCGATGGCTGCGGCTGTCATGGTGCTGGGGTCAGCCATCGGACCTGGGTTGACCGGCGTTCTGATTGACCTTGGTATTTCTCTGAACACTCAGTTTTTCTGGATTGGAATGTTCTTCGTGCTGGTATGCGTGCTGATTTGGGTCGGTATTTCCCACGCCCGTCGTGACCTTTAGCGCACGCGCCTGAGATATACGTAATAAGCCCCATCTCCGCCGTGGCTTATATGAGCAGGTGTGACCTGCATCACCGCCTGGGCCAGCGGTGGGATAGACAACCAGTGAGGAACCTGATTTCGCAGAACACCGCGCGGCGTCGGAATCGGACCGGGCTCGTCCCGATCCTTGCCTTTGCCGGTCACGACCAAAACCAGACGCTTACCCTGTGCCTGCGCGCTCAGGACAAATCGGATCAGCGCCGGATGGGCCGAAGCGACCCGCATACCGTGCAGATCCAGCTTGCCTTCGGGTTTCAGCTTGCCGCGCTTCATCCGGCCAAAGGCCTTATTGTCCATCTGAACCGGTGCTTTCCGCAGCGCATCCGTCACCGAAGGCTTCAGATCATTCGGTTTCGGCTTCACTTGATGGGCCTGTCCAAGTTCGAATGATTCAAGCCGGGGTTTCGGCGTTTTCTTGGGCTTGGGTTTCGGTAGGGAAGTCGGATGGACCGTCTGCGGGATTTCCGGATGCAGCCGCTCGGCCTGTTTGGCGACCTTCCGCCACAGCTCGATCTCTTCGCCGGTTAGTTTGCGCCGGGTCATCAGAATTCATCCGGTAGCAGGGCATAGGCACGCTGGATGGGCAGCAACACCACCATCCGGCCCGGATCTTTCAGCTTGCCCGCAGCCTGCCCGGCCTCGTCCCCTGTTCCGAAAAAGATATCGGCCCGTTGTGCGCCCTTGATGGCAGAACCAGTATCCTGCGCAATCATCAGGCGGCGAATCGGTTCGTTGCCGTCCTTTTCCACCCAAACCGGCGCGCCCAGCGGCGTATAGGCCGGGTCGGCAGCAATGCTGCGCATGGTCGTTACGGATCGGTTCATGGCACCCAGCGGCCCAAGCTCGGGCGCGACGCGTGAAACTTCGCGGAAAAACACGTATGATGGATTGTGGAGCAGCAATTCCGTACCGGCCTCGGGATACTTGCGCACCCAGGCGCGGATCATCTGCGCGCTGACCTCATGCGCGCCGAGAATGCCGCGCCGCACCAGTTCCACACCAATTGACCTATAGGGGTGACCATTCGCGCCGCCATATCCGACGCGCAAGGCGCCGCCATCCGGCAATCGAACGCGGCCCGAACCCTGGATTTGCAGAAAAAACAACTCCACGGGGTCATCGACCCAGGCAATCTCAAGCCCGCGGCCTTGCATCACATCACTGGTCAGAATTTCTCGCCGGCTCAGCCAGGACCCCTCAGCGCGAGCCTCGGGCGGCATCTTGTAGATGGGGTACCTGAAACGATCCGTCCGGGTACGCGCACCATCAAGCTCGGGTTCGAAATACCCTGTGAACAAGGCTTCCGCGCCATCTTCAACCAGAACAGGGCGAAAGAAGAGTTCAAAAAACGCCCTTGCCGCTTCCGCATCATAGGTTCTTGCCACACCGCACAGGGCCCGCCAATCGGGATCTTTCAGATCCCCGCAGGTGTTCAGAAAAACCGAAAGGGCTGCACCGTGGTCATCCTCGGCCCAACCACGCAGATCATCGAACGACAGAATGGATCGCGTTGCCTCGGCCCCGGCAGCGCTGGCAGTGGTCATTGCACCGACCAGTAAGAGCGACCGGAGCGTGGCAATCATGCGTCCGTGGCAACAAGCAGCCAGTTTGGATCGTCCTTGCCCATCACTCGGGCAAAGGTCCAACTGTCCTTTTGGCGTTTCACGGTATTGGGGCTGCCTTCTACGATATCGCCACCGCGATCCCGCACGACCGAAGTCAGCTCACCCACGAATTTCATGGTGATCTCGGCCTGATTGGTATCCTTGTCGAATTTGACATCCGTCAGGGCTGTTTCTCGGACACCGATAAACTCAGCCTCGATCGTCAGGCCCTGATCTTCTCGTGCAGAGACACCCGCAACGAAGGACTCAAAAACTTCCTCTGACAGGAATGGTTGGATCTCGTCCAGATTTCCCTTTTCATACCCCATCAGGATCATTTCATAGGCACCGCGCGCACCCTGAACAAACTCGCTGACGGAAAAACTGGGTTCAACGCGTTTCATCGCTGCCAGTGTTTGCGCCTGCTCGCTGTCTTCCGGGACATGGTCGGTGATGTCATGATCCGGGCCGCCTTCGATCACTTCGAAATCGCGGCGCGATTTATGCGCTTCGGGTTGCTGCTGCACGGGCGGTTTTTCAAAACCTTCACGCGTGCCCAATACGCTCTTGAGGCGCAGGATCAGGAAAACGGCAATTCCGGCCAGGACCAGCAACTGGATCATGGGTTCGTTCATTTCATCCTCTTTTCAGGACCGCGGCTTTGTATACGCGGCCTCATGCCACTATGTAGGTGACCGTAGGTGGCAAGTCCACAGCCCGGCCTAAGGGAAAGGATAACGCAAATGTATCTGTTCTTGGCATTTTTGTTGGTGCCCATCATCGAGATCGCGCTGTTTATTCAGGTCGGCGGGTTGATCGGCTTGTGGCCAACCCTTGCCATCGTAGTACTGACAGCGGTTTTGGGCACGGTTTTGGTGCGGACACAAGGTCGCATGGCGTTGGGAAACCTGCAACGGTCGTTTGCCGAACTTGACGACCCGACCGAACCGCTGGCGCATGGTGCAATGATCCTCTTGTCGGGCGCTTTGTTGCTTACGCCGGGATTCTTCACTGATGCCATTGGATTTGCGTTGCTTGTTCCGGGCGTGCGGGTCGCGGTTTTCAGGTACCTGAGATCGAAAGTCACCGTTTCCCAGTTTCAGATGGGTCAAGGCCCCGGTTTTCAGTCACGGGGAAATCCGTTCGATCAGGGTGACATCATAGACGGCGACTTCACCGAAGTTCGCCCGAAAAATGATTCGTCAAAACCGTCTAAATGGGTCGAGGGGCCCCACCGGCATTGAGGTGCCGCCCCCAACTTGATAAGCAGTGGCGAATTTCATTTTTGGAGTAGATCCATGGCCGAAGAAAACGCTGCAGAAAACACTGCGGCCAAAGCCGCCCCGCAAGTTCAGATGCGTGTTCTGGGGCAGTTCATCCGCGACATGTCCTTTGAGAACGTGATGGCCCAGAAGGGTGTTTCCGGTGACGTACAGCCCGAAATCGCGGTTCAGGTGAATCTGGACGCAAAGAAACGCCCGGCAGACCACCAGTTCGAAGTGTCCGTCAAGCTGAACCTGACATCCAAAGCCAAAGGCCTGGAAGACGTTCTGTTCCTGTGTGAGCTGGACTATTGCGGCCTGTTCCACGTGGAAGGTGTGCCGGAAGACCAGTTGCACCCGTTCCTGATGATCGAATGCCCGCGGATGCTGTTCCCGTTCCTACGCCGCATTGTCAGCGACATCACCCGTGACGGCGGTTTCCCACCGGTAAATCTGGACAATATCGATTTCGTCGCCCTGTATCGCAACGAAGTGATGCGTCGTCAGGCCGAACAGTCCCAGAAGACAGACGCCTGAGGTTTTGGCCCGTGCCTGACCGGATCAGGCGCGGGTCCACAGGGCGCTGTCGCCCAGTTTTTCCACGAAAGCTTCATGTGCTGCGCGCTCATCCTCGGTAATTCGGGATGGCAGCGGTATGGCACGTGGTGTCGGTCGCCAATCATCGCTGCCGCCTGCCGCAGAGGATGCAGATGTCGACAGGCCAAAATCGGGCTGTCGTCCTCCGATCAGTTCAAGATAAACCTCTGCCAGGATTTCAGAGTCGAGCAACGCGCCGTGCAGAACACGGTTCGAGTTGTCGATATTGAAGCGGCGGCAAAGCGCGTCCAGTGAGGCCGGAGAGCCGGGAAATCGTTTGCGCGCTATCGCCAGCGTATCCAGCGCCTGTTCCATCAGGATGAGCGGGGCACCCATCCATTTCAGCTCGGCATTCAGGAACTTCATGTCGAAAGATGCATTGTGGATCACCAACTGAGCATCGCCAACGAATTCGCGAAAATCGTGACCAATCTTGGCAAAAACCGGTTTGTCTTTCAGCGTCACTTCACCCTTTTCCGGCGGACGCGGGTTTTCCAACAGGTCCGGGCCGATGCCATGCACACCAAATGCCTCTTCCGGCATCGAGCGTTCAGGGTTGATGTAAACGTGATACGTCTCACCCGTTGCGACGTGGTTCCACAGTTCAACCGCGCCGATTTCCACGATCCGATCACCGCTTTCGGGATCGAATCCAGTGGTTTCTGTATCGAGTACAATTTCACGCATTTGCCATCCCCGCCCGTATCTGCCTGACCACATCCTGCACCTGCGCGCGAGCGTGGTCCAGAGTGTCAGTCACGATCACGTAATCCGACCGCGCGCATTTCTCGTCATTCGGCATCTGTTTCTCACGGATTTGCTCGAACTGCGTCTCAGTCATTGTACCCCGTTCCATGACGCGCCGCTTTTGCTCGCTGGCCGGGATCGAAACACACGCCACCGCGTCCATTGCCGCGTCACCGCCCGTTTCAAACAGAAGCGGAATATCGAACACCAAAATGTCGTTTGTCGCGGCTTCACGAAATGCTGCGCGGTCAGCAGCGACCAGAGGGTGGACGATAGCTTCGATGGTTTTCAGCGCAGCAGGATCAGCGGCAATAATCCGTTTCAACGCATCCCGGTTGACCGCACCTTCCAGAATGGACGACGAAAACGTTCGTTCCATGGGGCCAACGGCCGCGCCACCCTTGGAGTACAGGCGATGCACCGCCGCATCCGCATCCCACAAGGCACAGCCTTCTTCGACGAACATCTGCGCCGTTGTGCTTTTGCCCATGCCGATGGAACCGGTCAGGCCAAGCGCGAAACTCATGCCATCGCCGCCGCACGCGCATCAGCATCAACTTCAGGGCGCACGCCGAACCAGCGTTCGAAACCGGGTACTGCCTGGTGCAACAACATGCCCAGCCCATCGACTGCGGTGCACCCTGCCTGTTCTGCGGTTTGCAACAGGCGGGTTTTCAAAGGCACATAAACCAGATCTGTCACCACGGCACCGGGCTGCAACCCATCGAGCGGAACCCGCAATTCCGGTTGGCCCTGCATTCCCAACGAGGTCGTGTTTACCACGAGCTCTGCGTTTTCGATGACATTTCCGGCCTGAACCCAATCCACCACGCGGATGCGTTGACCGAATTCCTCTTTCAAATGATCCGCACGGGCGCGGGTTCGGTTGGTCAGCAGGATTTCCGGCACACCAGCGTCAGACAGCGCTTGCAGAACGGCGCGAGCGGCCCCGCCGGCCCCGAACACAACAGCCGGCCCGTCCTTTGCATTCCAGTCCGGTGCACCATTGCGAAGATTCTCCATGAACCCGTACCCGTCTGTGTTGTCTGCATGGATTGAGCCATCTTCACGAAACACCAGAGTGTTCGCAGCACCTATCACCGTTGCGCGGTCAGACGCATGATCGGCGATCTTCAAGGCGGCTTCTTTGTGGGGGACAGTGACATTGGCGCCGACGAAACCCGCCTTGGGCAGGGTGCGTAGCACAGCTTCCAGATCGACGGGTGCCACATCCATCGGAATGTAATGACCGGCAAGACCATATGTTTTCAGCCAATGACCATGCAGTTTGGGGGAACGTGAGTGACCAATGGGATGTCCAATAACTCCGGCCAATGGAACCCGATAGTCCGTCATTGATCAATTACCCCTTTGACAGCCAGAAAGTTGAGCAGCTCCAACAGGGGCATACCCAAAACGTTAAAATAGTCGCCGTCAATGGTGGCGAACAGGCGGACACCTTCTTCTTCCAGCTTATAGGCTCCGACAGCATGTCGGATACTGTCCCAGTTTCGCGCAACATAGTCTAACAGATAGGCGTCGGAACTGGCCCGCATCCGCAACCGCACCTGTCCCACATGCCGCCAGATCGGCTCACCATTCTGATAGATCACGGCTGCGGACAAAAGCATGTGCCGCTTGCCTCGCATGGCTTTCAGCTGGTCCAGCGCCTGTTCGGGGGATTCCGGTTTCGACAGCAACTGGCCGTCAAAATCCAGAACCTGATCGCACCCCAGAACCATAGCTCCGGGATTTTTGTCACTGACCTTCCGCGCTTTCATTTCAGCGAGCGTGTCGGCAATATCCCGTGGTGTTGCGTTTTCAGCCAGCAAGGCGCGTTTGGCCGTCTCTTCATCCACGCGCGCGGTTTGTACCACGAACGGTACACCTGCATTTTCAAGCAGCTGCGCGCGAATAGCGGACCCGGAAGCAAGAAGAATGGGGACAGACATGTGGAAAACCCCGTGCGCAAATCATTGAGAGTTCAGGGGTGCTTTGTATGGTTTTCCGGTTGACACGCAACCCCGGGGATTTCGCGACAGAGATCCCCGAGTCGCTCAAATCCCATCCAGTCCGGACAAGGATAAGTCAGTTTCTCTGGAAAACCTCGATATCCCAAATTCTCCTACCAGTTATCCCCAAGTGGAATAAGGAGCGCCGTTATTAACATGTTGATTTTAATCCATAAAAACATAAATCAACAGAATCGACCGAAAAATGCCGTGTTCTGTCCACTTGGGGAAAACACATGTGTAAAAAAGTAATCCACGGATTTTGCTCACTCTACAAAACCATCATCCTTTTTCTTTTCATATTTTTTTATTAGGGAGGGTTCCGAGCAATGCCTGGAGCCAATATGACCGATCTTCTTTTCACGCTGTATCCGTGGGTGAAGTCACTCCATATCATGGCCGTGATCTCGTGGATGGCAGGCCTGTTCTATCTGCCCAGATTGTTTGTCTATCACGTTGAGAAAGCTCAGGCCGTCGATGGCGCACAGGAAATTTTCTTTGAAATGGAAGAAAAGCTGCTGCGTGTGATCATGAGCCCGGCGATGATCGTTGCGTGGGTCTGTGGCTTGTTCATGGTGTTTACGCCGGGCATCGTGGGATGGGATTGGTCCTGGCCCTGGGTCAAGGGCGCTGCCGTGATCGGCATGACATGGTTTCATCACTGGTTGATGGCGCGACGCAAGGATTTCCTGGAAGGGCGAAACAAGCTCACTGGGCGGCAGTTTCGCATGATGAACGAGGTCCCGACCGTTTTGATGGTTGCCATCGTTCTGGCGGTCGTTCTGAAGTTCTGAGGGCCTGTTTGACTCCGCGCAGCGCTGAGCTTATGTAGGGATCAACACGCCCGTCCGGGCGGCGTATCTTCCGTTCTGAAATTCCACTTCGTGCCGCAGTCTCAGCGGCGAAGGTTTGTATAATGACAACTGAATCTCTGAATCTGGCCGATCTCAAGGCCAAAAGCCCAAAAGATCTTCTGGCGATGGCCGAAGAACTGGAAATCGAAAACGCCTCGACCATGCGAAAAGGCGAGATGATGTTCCAGATCCTGCGCGAACGCGCGGATGAGGGCTGGACCGTTGGTGGCGATGGCGTGCTTGAGGTTCTTCAGGACGGCTTCGGTTTCCTGCGCTCGCCCGAGGCGAACTATCTGCCGGGTCCGGATGACATCTATGTTTCGCCTGAAATGATCCGCCTGCACTCGCTGCGGACCGGAGATACGGTTGAAGGTGATATCAAGGCACCTGATGAGAACGAACGTTACTTTGCGCTGACCAAAGTTACCAAGATCAATTTTGAAGAACCGGAAAAAGCCAAGCACAAGATTGCTTTTGACAACCTGACGCCGCTGTATCCGGACGAGCGTTTGAAGATGGAGATCGAGGATCCCACCATCAAGGATAAATCGGCCCGTGTTATTGATCTGGTCTCGCCGATCGGTAAAGGCCAGCGTTCTCTGATCGTGGCACCGCCGAGGACCGGTAAAACGGTGATCCTGCAGAACATCGCGCATTCGATCGAACAGAACCACCCAGAGTGCTATCTGATCGTCCTGCTGATCGACGAACGCCCGGAAGAGGTGACGGACATGCAGCGTTCGGTGAAGGGTGAGGTTGTGTCTTCGACCTTTGATGAACCCGCGACCCGCCACGTGGCCGTGTCGGAAATGGTCATCGAAAAAGCCAAGCGTTTGGTTGAGCATAAACGAGATGTTGTCATTCTTCTCGATTCGATCACAAGACTTGGTAGGGCGTTTAACACCGTGGTGCCATCCTCGGGTAAAGTTCTGACCGGTGGTGTGGATGCGAATGCTCTGCAACGGCCCAAGCGGTTCTTTGGTGCTGCGCGGAATATCGAAGAAGGTGGCTCACTGACCATCATCGCCACCGCGCT
This sequence comes from Ruegeria sp. AD91A, assembly GCF_003443535.1. GTDB lineage: Bacteria > Pseudomonadota > Alphaproteobacteria > Rhodobacterales > Rhodobacteraceae > Ruegeria. The sequence goes on from NZ_CP031946.1 coordinate 2,943,116, forward strand.
GATCGACACCGGCAGTCGGATGGACGAGGTCATCTTCGAAGAATTCAAAGGTACAGGTAACTCGGAAATCGTTCTTGATCGCAAGATTGCGGACAAACGCGTGTTCCCGGCGATCGACATCCTCAAATCCGGCACGCGGAAAGAGGAACTGCTGGTCGACAAAGGCGATCTGGCCAAGACCTTCGTTCTGCGCCGTATCCTCAACCCGATGGGCACGACTGACGCGATCGAGTTCCTGTTGTCCAAGTTGAAGCAGACCAAGACCAACAGTGAGTTCTTCGATTCGATGAACACCTGACACAGGTCTTAAACTCTAGCGAGGCCTTCGAATGGATACGATATTCGCCTTGGCCAGCGCGCAGGGCAAAGCTGGGGTGGCGGTCATCCGCCTCTCAGGTCCAGATTCGCATTCAGCAGCGGCGCGCCTGACTGGTGGTGCGTTGCCAAGGCGTGGCATGGTCCTGCGCACTCTGATGGATCATGGCGGAGCACGTTTGGACGACGGATTGGTCTTGACGTTCCAGGCCCCGGCTAGCTTTACCGGTGAGGAAGTGGCTGAGCTTCAGATTCATGGAAGCACAGCCTCTGTCAACGCAGTGCTGCGCTGCCTGTCTGATACGGAAGGGTTGCGCATCGCTGAACCGGGTGAGTTTACACGCCGGGCACTGGAAAATGGCAAGATGGACCTGACTCAGGTTGAAGGTCTGGCCGATCTAATCGATGCAGAAACGGAAGCACAACGTAAGCAAGCTCAGACCATTTTGGCGGGCGAGCTGGGCACCTTGGCAGAACGGTGGCGCAGGGATTTGATACGGGCTGCGTCCCTGTTGGAAGCTGTCATCGATTTTGCTGATGAAGAAGTTCCTACTGATGTGACGCCGGAAGTGCGCGCCCTGATCCAAGGTGTCTTGTCAGATCTTCACCGTGAGGCAGACGGCGTCAAAATTGCCGAGCGAATACGTACAGGGTTCGAGGTTGCGATCGTCGGCCTTCCAAATGCGGGAAAATCCACTCTTTTAAATGCATTGGCAGGCCGTGAGGCGGCTATTACTTCGGAATACGCCGGAACCACGCGCGATGTGATCGAAGTTCGAATGGATCTGGCTGGTTTACCAGTGACCTTGCTGGATACGGCGGGGCTGCGACAGACTGAAGATCATGTCGAAAACCTGGGCATCGAGCTTGCGCGTAGCAGAGCGGAGGCCGCTGACCTTCGCGTTTTCTTGTCTGAAACACCGGAAATCTTGGGTGTGGAGATGCAAGATGGTGATATTCATGTTCTGCCCAAAGCGGACCTTCGGGGTATAGACGGGCAGGGTGTATCTGGGAAAACAGGCCAGGGAATAGACGCACTTGTAAACCAGATTTCGTGTGTACTGAGTAAGAGAACTACTAGCCATGGTATTGCAACACGGGAACGCCATCGCGTTGCAATCAAAAGTGCATTGGACTCACTCATATCTGCAATCTCGGTTCTGGAATCAGGTCCGGACATGTATGATATCGCTGCAGAGGAGTTGAGAACTGCAATTCGTGCCCTTGAATCTCTGGTGGGCAGAATAGATGTCGAAACTTTGTTGGATGAAATCTTCTCCAGCTTCTGTTTGGGAAAGTAAGGAGTGTTTCACGTGAAACATTCGAAGTTTGATGTCATCATCATTGGCGCAGGCCATGCCGGAACTGAGGCCGCTCATGCATCAGCAAGGATGGGCGCAACAACTGCACTGGTGACGTTGTCTGCAACAGACATCGGCGTTATGTCCTGCAATCCGGCGATTGGAGGTTTGGGAAAGGGCCATCTTGTGCGTGAGATTGACGCCTTGGATGGCGTCATGGGTCGTGTGGCGGATCAGGCGGGCATACAGTTTCGTTTGTTGAACCGTCGAAAAGGGCCCGCCGTACAGGGGCCGAGAACGCAGGAAGATCGCGCCCTGTATCGGCTTGCTATGCAACAGGAAACAGAGAAACAGGATAACCTGTCCGTTGTTGTCGGAGAGGTTGTCGATTTTCTAATGATCGGTGAGAAGGTTGCAGGTGTTGCTCTTTCTGATGGATCAGAACTTTCTGCGCGCGCCGTTATCCTGACCTCCGGTACATTTCTAAGGGGTGTCATTCACATAGGTGACGTGTCTCGTCCCGGTGGGAGAATGGGGGATCGACCTTCCGTCAAACTGGCTGAACGGTTGGAAAGATACAATCTTCCCATGGGACGATTGAAAACCGGGACACCGCCGCGCCTGGATGGTCGGAGCATTGATTGGTCGGATCTTGAAAGGCAGGACGGCGACGATGAGCCAACCCTGTTTTCTTTTATGTCTCAATCCGTTGTCGCGCCCCAGATTTCCTGCGGAATTACACACACAAATGCGCGAACACATGAGATCATCGCTGCGAATCTTTCGAAATCCGCGATGTATGGCGGTCGCATTGATGGAGTAGGCCCGCGCTATTGTCCATCGATTGAAGACAAGATCGTACGATTCGCGGATAAGGAATCGCATCAAATCTTCCTTGAGCCCGAAGGGGTCAATGATCACACGATCTATCCGAACGGTATCTCGACGTCATTGCCGCAAGACGTTCAACTGGACTATGTGCGATCGATTAAGGGATTGGAGAATGCAGATATTCTGCAACCAGGATATGCAATCGAATACGACTATGTTGATCCGCGCGTCCTGAGCGCTTCTTTATCCTTGCCAACTGTTCCCGGACTATATCTAGCGGGCCAGATAAATGGGACCACAGGATATGAGGAAGCCGCAGCTCAGGGCATGGTGGCCGGCCTCAATGCGGCGTTGGAGACCCAAGGGCGAGAACCCATCCATTTTACGCGATCCGACAGTTATATTGGCGTAATGATCGATGATTTGACAACTCGAGGAGTTGCCGAACCCTACCGCATGTTCACGTCGCGTGCGGAATTCCGGCTATCTCTGCGCGCCGACAATGCTGATCAACGGCTGACACCGCTTGGTTTGGAATTGGGGTGCGTCGGACAAGAGCGCAAAGTTCAGTTCGAAGATAAAATGCACCAACTTGAAAGCGTGAAGTCAAAGCTGACGGAACGGACTTATACACCCAAGGAAGTTCTCGCCGCCGGTATAAACGTTAATCAGGATGGAAACCGTAGGAATGGGATGGCAATTCTCGCATTCCCCGACACCTCGTTTGAAGATTTGCTGCCTCTTGTTCCTGATTTGCAGGATGTTGACTTAAAAATCAGGCTCCAGATCGAGCGGGACGCCTTGTATGCCAACTACATTGCCAGGCAAAAGCGGGACGTTGAAGCAATGAAGCGGGATGAATCCTATGTCATCCCGCATGAGTTCGACTATTTTGCTTTGGACGGCCTGTCTTCGGAGATGAAACAGAAGCTGTCGCAAGCAAAGCCTGCAAATATCGCTCAGGCAAGCCGTGTCGAGGGGGTCACGCCGGCAGCGCTGACGCTCGTTCTGGCAAAACTGCGCCGGGATCAAAGAGCTCGCCAAGCATGATGGTTGACTATTCGAAGTTTGAAGACCTGAATGTTTCACGTGAAACATTCGAACGCCTCACGACTTATGTTGAACTGGTGAAACATTGGAACCCAAGGATCAACCTCGTGTCGCGGAACAGCCTGGAGCATATCTGGGACCGGCATATTCTGGATTCCGTGCAAGTCTATCGGTGCGCTGACAGTTTTGACACCTGGGCGGATCTGGGAAGTGGAGGCGGGTTCCCGGGTATGGTTTGTGCTATCCTCGCCGCGGAAGAAAATCCAAGCGCCTCATTTAATATGATAGAAAGTGATCAGCGAAAATCAGCTTTCTTGCGCAACGTTGCCCGGGAATGCGGAATAAGATGCGCAGTGACTTCAAAAAGGATTGAGATGGTTGATCCTTTGGCGGTAAACATCATTTCAGCGCGTGCATTGGCTGACTTGCGTACATTATTATCCTTTTGTGACAGACATTTACACACCAACGGGACAGCATTGTTGCCCAAAGGCGCAAATTGGAAAAAAGAGATGGAAGACGCACGTGAGGAATGGAAATTCGAGGCAGAGGCGATTACAAGTTTAACTGAACCTCAAGCCGTTATCCTTAAGATATATGGAGTATCACGTGGGTGATTTATCTCGACCTTCAGGGCCTCGGATAGTTGCTGTTGCCAATCAGAAGGGTGGGGTCGGGAAAACAACCACAGCTATCAATCTTGCTGCTGGATTGGCCGAGGCCGGTTGCAGAGTTCTGGTGATTGATCTCGATCCACAAGGGAACGCTTCAACTGGTTTGGGTGTTGAAGATCGGGACTGGACAACTTATGACCTGATCCTCGACGAGGCGCCACTAGAGGCAGTGGTTCAGGAGACTGAAATTGAAGGCCTTTTCGTAGTCCCGGCCACCGTCGATTTGAGTTCCGCCGATATTGAACTGATCTCAAACGAAAAACGCAGTTACCTTTTACATGATGCGCTGCGGCAGACAGCCATAGATGCATTTGAGTTTGATTTTGTTCTAATCGATTGCCCACCGTCCCTAAACTTGCTGACTGTAAATGCAATGGTTGCTGCACACTCGGTACTTGTGCCGTTGCAGAGTGAGTTCTTTGCCCTTGAAGGACTGTCGCAATTGATGCTGACGATTCGAGAGGTTCGCCAAACGGCGAATCCAGATCTGAGAATCGAAGGTGTTGTGTTGACCATGTATGATAACCGCAACAACTTGTCCCGCCAGGTCGAAAAGGACGCACGTGACAATCTGGGTGAGATGGTTTTTAAAACCAAGATACCCAGAAATGTGCGGGTCAGCGAAGCGCCGTCATATGCGTTGCCGGTCTTGCAATATGACTCGGGATCGCTTGGAGCAATGGCGTATCGACATCTTGCTCGCGAGATCATGCACAAGAACAACAAAACCGCAGCCTGAGCGGGAATGAGGAGGGCGACATGAGCGCCAAGAAAGCAAAATCCAGAGGGTTGGGGCGGGGCCTGTCTGCCCTTATGGCAGATGTAAATCCTGAAGCAGAAGGTCGGGCCTCAGTGGATGCGCGCAGGCCTGATCTGAAAGTCCCGATTGAAAAGCTGAAAGCCAACCCAAACCAGCCGCGCCGCACATTCATTCCTGAGCAGCTAGACGAGCTGGCGGCATCGGTAAAGGAAAAAGGCATCATTCAGCCCCTGATCGTTCGAGCGACAGGTTCAGGAGAATATGAGATTGTCGCAGGCGAACGTCGTTGGCGCGCGGCGCAGATGGCGCAGCTGCACGATGTTCCGGTCATTGTGCGTGAATTCGATGACACGGAAGTGTTGGAAGTAGCGATTATCGAAAACATTCAACGTGCAGATCTGAACGCGGTGGAAGAGGCCGCTGGCTATAAGCAGTTGATGGATCGATTTGGGCACACGCAGGAAAAGCTCGCTGAGGCCCTGGGCAAGAGCCGCAGCCACATTGCGAACCTTTTGCGGCTTCTGTCCTTGCCGATGGATTTGCAAGCCCTTGTTATTGAAGGAAAATTATCTGCGGGGCACGCCAGGGCGCTGATTACGGCCGAAAATCCGTCGGAACTCGCGAAACAGATCGTCAAGGATGGCTTATCGGTGCGCGCAACCGAGGCTTTGGTCAAAAAACAGCAGCAAGGCGGCGTTGAACGATCTGCACCTCGCGCCCGAAATCTGGATGCTGGAAAGGATGCAGACACACGTGCGTTGGAAAAGGACCTGTCCGCGATCCTGGCGATGAAAGTGTCGATCAATCACAAGGCCGGAACGGAAACAGGACAAGTCGTTCTGACCTACGAGAACCTGGATCAGCTGGACGATTTGTGCGCTAAGCTCAGCCGTTAGGCCGTGACCAGATAAAGATCATGACGCCGCCCAGCACAACGGCCTGAATGATCAACACAAAAGGCGGTGCGGACAGCATAACAGAGATTCCGAAAACGGCGGCGATCGAGACGGTTGCCGCCCTTTTTGCGACCGGTCGAATGGCACCGGAACTTTGCCAATCAAGAATCAATGGCCCAAAAAGCTGATGACTCACAAGCCAATTGTGCAGCCGCGAGGATGAGCGGGCGAAGAAAAACGCGGCAAGCAGAAGAAATGGCACTGTTGGAAGAAGGGGTAGAACAACCCCAACAACCGCCATCGCAACGCAAAGCAATCCCAGTCCGGCCCAAAGATACTGCATACTCAGTCCAACAGCTCCCGGATGACTGCGTTCAATACGGCGCGCCCGTCTGATGTGGCTATCAGGCGTCCGTTCCTGCGCTGAACCATGTTGATGTCAGTCAAATGATCCATGATTTCGGAGGGAAGAGAGCGACCAGAAAGGGCTTGCCACCTGTCTATATCTAGGCCTTCAGTAACCCGCATACCCATCATAAGGTGTTCATTCGCCTGATCTTCAAGTGACAATACGCTGCGGTCCTTTTCTCCGTTACCTTTTTTGGCGGTATCAAGCCAGCGCTGGGGGTTCAGATAGGTTTCGGTCGCGTATTTCTGACCATTCAGGGTAATCCTCCCATGGGCGCCGGGCCCAATGCCGACATAGTCGCCATACCGCCAGTAAATAAGGTTGTGCTGCGATTCCGCGCCGGGGCGGGCGTGGTTGGAAACTTCGTAGGCCGGCAAGCCATGTGCCTCGCATATTTCCTGTGTCGCCAGATACATATCAGCGGCACTGTCATCTTCTGGCAGGCCGCGTAATCTACCCACCGCATACCGATCCCCAAAGGCCGTCCCGTCTTCGATCGTCAATTGATATAGTGACAGGTGGTCTATAGCCATCGACAGCGCTTCGGTCAGTTCTGTACGCCAGGCTTCCAGCGTTTGGTGTTGGCGCGCATAGATCAGGTCAAAGCTGACACGCTCAAAGCAATTTCGGGCTGTATCAAAGGCGGCCCGGGCCTCGGCCACCGTATGGATCCGCCCCAGCCGCCTCAGATCTTCATCATTCAGGGCCTGAATGCCCATCGATATCCGATTAACCCCAGCATCGCGGTAAGCCGAAAACCGACCGGCTTCAACCGAGCCGGGATTGGCTTCGAGCGTGATTTCCATGTCATTGGCCGGGTGCCAGAGCGCACGCGCCCCATCGATCACAGCTGCAACGGTTTCCGGGTCCATCAGAGAAGGCGTGCCGCCACCAAAAAAGATCGTGTTCAGCACCCGATCCGGCGTTTCAGAGGCGGAACGGCGAAGTTCGCTCAGATAGGCATCAACCCATTGTTTTTGATCAATATTTCTGGAAACATGGCTGTTGAAATCGCAATAGGGGCACTTGGCCTCGCAAAAGGGCCAGTGCACATACAGGCCAAAGCCCCCGTTGCGCCAATCATCCGCCAAAGCAGCCTTTCACGAACATCGCCACCGCGCGGCCGCGATGGCTGATCTTGTTCTTTTCCCAGCGATCCATTTCAGCAAAGGTAATGTCGTACCCGTCGGGGACAAACATTGGGTCATAGCCAAACCCACCTTCGCCGCGGATCGGCCAGACCAGATGACCGGGTGCAACGCCTTCGAACACTTCGTCGTGCCCGTCGGGCCAGGCCAGAACCAGTGTACTGCGGAATTGAGCGGTGCGGGGGTGAGGTGCGTTTTTCGCTTCGAGCTCATCATGGGCGCGGGTCATGGCCATCAGAAAATCACGGCCATTGTCGGTTTCGGCCCAATCGGCGGTGTAAACACCAGGTGCGCCGTTCAGCGCATCGATAGTGATCCCGGAATCGTCCGACAGAGCAGGCAGGCCGGTGGCTTTGGCGGCCGCATGGGCCTTGATCCGCGCATTACCGACAAAGGTGTCCTCGGTCTCTTCGGGTTCCGGCAGGTTCAGTTCGCCGGCACCAACAACTGTCACGCCGAAGGGCTCAAGAAGATGCGCCATCTCCTCGAGCTTACCCTTGTTATGGGTGGCGACCAGTAACCTGTCCCCGTCGAATTTGCGGGTCATGCGGTGGCGGCTTTCTGCGCGGCAGCCAGTTCAGAGACGCCTTTTTCCGCCAGATCCATCAGTTGATCCATTTGCGCACGGCTGAAAACAGAGCCTTCAGCGGACATCTGTACTTCGATCAGTTTGCCGGATCCGGTCATGATGAAGTTACCATCTACGCCCGCTTCGCTGTCTTCGGGGTAATCAAGGTCCAGTACCGGCTGACCCGCATAGATGCCGCAAGACACGGCAGCGACTGGATCAACCAGCGGGTCCGAGATCACATCGCCGGTTTTCATCAGCTTGTTCACAGCCAGCCGCAGCGCGACCCAGCCGCCAGTGATCGAGGCGCAGCGGGTGCCACCATCAGCCTGGATCACGTCGCAGTCTACGGTGATCTGACGCTCTCCCAGAGCAACCCGGTCGACACCGGCGCGCAGGGCGCGGCCGATCAGGCGCTGGATTTCGACCGTACGGCCCCCCTGTTTGCCCGAAGCCGCCTCGCGCCGCATTCGTGTATTGGTGGCGCGGGGCAGCATTCCGTATTCGGCTGTGACCCACCCAAGGCCCGATCCCTTGATAAACGGCGGCACGCGATCTTCGATCGTTGCCGTGCACAAAACGTGTGTGTCGCCCATTTTGATCAGGCAGGAACCTTCGGCATGTTTTGTGAACCCCGTCTCGATTGAAACGGCGCGCATTTCGCTTAAATCTCTTCCAGAGGGTCGCATCGGAATTCCTTTGTTTGCTGGGTTGGGGATAACGCCCCGCAGCGTTACGATGCAACCCCGATTGACCTTTCATTTGCCTGCTATTTAATGACAAGCGAGCAGGGGAACACGCATGAGCGAAGCGAGCAAGATTCTGGACGAGATGAACGACCGGTCACGTGAAGTGTTCCGGCTGATTGTCGAGAGCTATCTGGAAAGCGGAGAGCCCGTTGGCAGTCGTACTTTGGCACGTACGTTGTCCGAAAAAGTCAGCGCCGCAACTGTCCGAAATGTGATGCAGGATCTGGAGTTTCTGGGCCTTTTGGACAGCCCCCATGTCAGCGCTGGTCGAATCCCGACGCAGCAAGGTCTGCGAATGTTTGTGGACGGATTGCTTGAAGTCGGAGACCTGGGCGCCGATGACAGGCAGAAACTGGAACAGACACTAGGCTCTAACACGGGTGATGTTGGCGGAATGCTGGACCGTGTCGGTTCTGCCTTGTCACACGTGACACAAGGGGCCTCACTGGTTTTGACGCCCAAGCATGAATCAGAAATCAAACATATCGAGTTTGTTTCTCTGGGCCATGATCGGGCTTTGGTGGTTCTGGTTTTCTCGGACGGTCATGTGGAAAACCGTTTGTTCACACCGCCACCGGGGCAAACACCCAGTTCAATGCGTGAGGCCGCGAACTTCCTGAACGCGCTCATCGAGGGGCGGACACTCAGCGAAGTGCGGCGGCAGATGCAGACGCAGATCGACGCGCGTAAGCAGGAAATCGACATTTTGGCGCGTGAGATGGTTGAAGGCGGGATGGCCGTTTGGGACGGAGACGGAAGCGACTCGGCGCGTTTGATCGTGCGCGGGCGCGCGAATCTTCTCAACGAACCCGGTCAGGCCGAGGAACTTGACCGCATTCGCACCCTGTTTGACGATCTGGAACGCAAGCGAGACATCGCCGAATTCCTTGAATTGACTGAAGACGGTGAGGGTGTGCGCATTTTTATCGGCTCTGAGAACAAACTTTTCTCACTTTCGGGTTCCTCTTTGGTGGTGTCTCCTTATATGAACGCTGATCGAAAGATAATCGGTGCGGTCGGGGTCATCGGGCCCACACGCCTGAATTATGGGCGGATCGTACCGATCGTGGATTATACGGCGCAACTGGTCGGCAAGCTGATATCCGACCGGAGCTAGAGGGTAAGAGATGGCAGAGCCCAAGAACGAAGATTTTCTGGACGATATCGCAACCGCCGAGGCGGAAGAACTGGCCGAAGAGCTGATGGACTTCAGCGAAGAGGAACTGGAGCTGGACGCGCTGCGAGCCGAACGGGACGACTACAAAGACAAGTTCATGCGGGCATTGGCGGATGCCGAAAACATGCGCAAGCGGAGTGACAAGGCACGCCGCGATGCTGAACAGTATGGCGGGTCCAAGCTGGCCCGCGATATGCTGCCCGTATACGACAACATGAAACGCGCCCTTGAAGCCGCGACGGATGAGCAGAAAGAAGTCGCTGCTGGTTTGCTGGAAGGTGTCGAACTGACCATGCGTGCATTGAAGGACGTGTTCCACAAGCATGGTATCGAAGTGATCACGCCCGAAGTGGGCGACCGGTTTGATCCGAACGTGCACGAGGCCATGTTCGAGGCACCGGTTCCCGGAACCAAGGCAGGAGACATCATTCAGGTGTCCGCAGAAGGATTTATGTTGCACGATCGCCTGCTGCGTCCGGCGCAGGTGGGCGTTTCTTCCATGCCTGCAAGCTGATCGGCTTCGAAAAAGCCAAGCCTTCGGCGCAAGAGCTTTTGAAGGTGCAGGGGCGGTCAGAATCTGGCCGCCTCTTTCAATTTGTAGATCAGGTCAAGTGCCTCTCGTGGCGTAAGCTCGTCCGGCAGGATGTCGTTCAGCATATCGTTGACCGCAGATGCCTTGGGTGCGGGCGGCGGTGGTGGTGGTGCAGCAGAAAACAGTGGCAGATCGTCGATCAGCGCCTTTTGCTTTCCACCTTCGCGCTCTGTTTTCTCCAGTTGGTTCAGCACAATGCGGGCGCGTTCCACCACGGATGCGGGGAGCCCGGCCAGTTGCGCAACCTGCACGCCGTATGACCGGTCGGCAGCACCCTTGTGGACTTCGTGCAGGAAGATCACTTCGCCTTCCCATTCCTTCACCGCGACCGTGGCATTCTCGACACCTTCCAGCGTCCCGGCCAGCGCTGTGAGCTCGTGATAATGCGTGGCAAACAAGGCACGACATTTGTTGGCTGCGTGCAGATGCTCCAGAGTCGCCCAGGCAATGGAGAGCCCGTCATAGGTTGCCGTTCCACGCCCGATTTCATCGAGGATCACAAGCGCCCGTTCGTCGGCCTGGTTTAGAATCGCGGCGGTTTCCACCATCTCGACCATGAAAGTCGAGCGGCCCCGCGCCAGATCGTCAGAGGCTCCCACGCGGCTGAACAACTGGCTGACCACACCGATATGGGCCTGCTCGGCCGGGACGAAGCTGCCCATTTGGGCCAGCAGGGCGATCAACGCGCTCTGACGCAGGAAAGTCGATTTACCGGCCATGTTTGGGCCTGTCAGCAACCAGATGGCTGCACCGTCATCGGCACTAAGATCGCAGTCATTGGCGACGAAGGCATCGCCGCTTTGTTGGCGCAGTGCGTGTTCGACAACCGGATGCCGACCGCCCTGTATGTTGAACGCGCGGGACGCGTCCACCTGTGGTCTGCACCAGTTTTCCCCGCGCGCCAGATCGGCGAGGGCAGTGGTCAGGTCCAGTTCAGCCAACCCGCGGGCAGCTTGATTCAGTCGTGCTGCGAGGGACAAAATCTCGTCAGATAGCCTTTGATAGAGCCGTTTTTCGATCTCAAGAGCCAGATTCCCGGCATTCAGGATACGGGTTTCGATCTCGCTGAGTTCAACAGTGGTGAACCGCACTTGGTTGGCGGTGGTCTGGCGGTGGATATAGGTCTCGCTGAAGGGCGGGTTCAGCATCTTTTCGGCATGGGTCGCTGTCGTCTCGATGAAATATCCCAGCACGTTGTTGTGTTTGATCTTCAACGACGTGATGCCGGTATGCTCGGAATATTTTTTCTGGAATCCAGCGATAACGGACCGACCCTCGTCCCGCAGGGTGCGGGCCTCGTCCAGTTCGGCGTCAAAGCTCGGAGCGATGAAACCACCATCACGTGCAAGAAGCGGTGGTTCGGCGACCAGGGCTTCATCCAGTAAATTCAACAGGTCGTCGAAGCCAACAAGGTTTTGAAGCGCGGTTGATAGCAGAATCGGCACATCCTGATCTGCGCAAATCTGGGCAATGGCTGCCGATTGAGTCAGGCCGTTTCGGACGGCTGCAAGATCCCGAGGCCCGCCGCGCTCCAGCGACAAGCGGGACAGGGCGCGGTCCAGATCTGGCGTCTTCCGCAAAGCTTCACGCAGGTCTGACGCGATAAGACTATCTTCGGCCGCAAAGCTCACCGCGTCCAGTCGGGCGTGAATGATTTCCAGATTGCGTGAGGGGCTGGACAGACGTTGCTCAAGCAAACGGGCACCGCCCGGGGTCACGGTTCGGTCGACTACCGAAAGCAGTGAACCGGCACGTCCGCCAGACAAGGACCGGGTCAGCTCCAGATTGCGGCGCGTTGCAGCGTCGATCTGTACAACGCGGTCTTCGGATTCCTTCAGTGGCGTTTGCAACAGGGGCAGTTTGCCCTTCTGTGTAATCTCCAGATAGTCGATCAGCGCACCCATCGCGGACACTTCGGCGCGTCCAAAGCTTCCGAATGCATCCAGCGCACCCACGTGAAATAAACCGCAGATGCGTTTTTCAGCCGCCGTGCTGTCAAAACTGGCGCGCCCGACAGGGGTGATGGAAATACCCAAGTCACGAACCGGCTCATTCAGTTTGTCTTGCACGCCATCGGCGACGATCAGTTCCGACGGTGCCAGTCGTGCGAGTTCGGGGCTGAGGCGCACCGGTGTCAAAGGCATCACGTGAAACGCCCCGGTCGAGATGTCGGCCCAGGCCAGCGCGGCCTCATCCCGGACTTCGGCATAGGCAGCCAGAAAGTTGTGGCGACGGGCCTCAAGCAGGGCATCTTCGGTCAGTGTTCCGGGCGTCACCAAGCGTACAACATCACGCTTTACGACTGATTTAGAGCCTCTTTTCTTGGCTTCAGCCGGGCTTTCCATCTGCTCGCAGACAGCCACGCGAAAGCCTTTTCGGATCAGTGTCAGCAAATATCCTTCTGCCGAATGCACCGGTACACCGCACATCGGAATGTCTTCGCCATTGTGTTTGCCGCGTTTTGTCAGGGCGATGTCCAACGCCTCGGCTGCGTTGACGGCGTCCTCAAAAAACATCTCATAGAAATCGCCCATGCGATAAAACAGCAGAGCGTCGGCATGAGCCTCTTTGATTTCGAGGTATTGCGCCATCATCGGCGTGACTGTGGACAAAGCGGCCCCCTTCTGGCGTATTCCGGGCGCGACCTTACAAACCCGGTCCCTGCGACGAAAGGTGAAAACGTATTGTCGTTGAGGCGCGCCTTAGCCTGCGCTATGAGGCAAAAGCCCAACAGATGTAAAGAAACGACATTTCCGATGCCCAAAGCGAAGATCACCAAAGAAGAGGCGCTGGCCTTTCACCTCGACCCCACCCCCGGCAAGTGGGAGGTGCAGGCCACTGTCCCGATGACCACGCAGCGCGATCTTTCGCTTGCCTACAGCCCGGGTGTGGCCGTTCCATGTGAAGCAATCGCCGAGAACCCAGAGACCGCCTATGACTATACTAACAAGGGCAACCTGGTGGCCGTAGTCTCGAACGGGACGGCGGTTCTGGGGCTTGGGAATCTTGGCGCTCTGGGCTCGAAACCGGTGATGGAGGGGAAATCCGTCCTGTTCAAAAGGTTTGCGGATGTGAACTCGATTGATATCGAGCTGGATACCGAAGACCCGGATGAGTTCTGCCGCGCGGTGCGTCTGATGGGGCCGACCTTCGGCGGTATCAACCTGGAAGACATCAAGGCGCCCGAGTGTTTCATCATCGAGCAGCGCCTGAAGGAAGAGATGGACATCCCCGTCTTTCACGACGACCAGCACGGCACGGCGGTGATCTGCGCGGCGGGGCTGATCAACGCGTTGCATATCTCGGGCAAGAAGATCGAGGATGTGAAGATCGTTCTCAACGGAGCCGGGGCGGCAGGGATTGCCTGTATTGAACTACTCAAATCCATGGGCGCGCGGCACGATAACTGTATCGTCTGTGATACCAAGGGTGTGATCTACCAAGGCCGGACCGAGGGTATGAACCAGTGGAAGTCGGCCCATGCGATCACCACGGATCTGCGCACTCTGGAAGAGGCTATGAAGGGTGCGGACGTCTTTCTTGGTGTTTCGGTCAAGGGCGCGGTTACGCAGGAGATGGTCGCAAGCATGGCCGATAATCCGGTGATCTTTGCAATGGCCAACCCCGATCCGGAAATCACCCCGGAAGAGGCGCACGAGGTCCGCGTGGATGCCATCGTGGCGACCGGGCGCAGCGACTATCCGAACCAGGTCAACAACGTTTTGGGCTTTCCCTATTTGTTCCGCGGCGCGCTGGACATCCACGCGCGTGCCATCAATGACGAGATGAAGATCGCCTGTGCCCATGCACTGGCCAATCTGGCGCGAGAGGATGTGCCGGATGAGGTCGCGATGGCTTATGGCAAGTCGCTGACCTTCGGACGGGATTATATCATTCCTACGCCGTTTGATCCGCGCTTGATCCACCGCATCCCACCAGCGGTAGCAAGGGCAGGGATGGACACCGGTGCGGCCCGCCGTCCGATCATCGACATGGAGGTTTACGAGCTGAGCCTGAAGTCCCGGATGGACCCGACCGCCAGCATTCTACGCGGGCTGAACGCCCGGGCGCGACAGGCGCAAAGCCGCATGATTTTTGCCGAGGGCGATGATCCCCGCGTGCTGCGCGCCGCCGTCATGTACCAGCGTTCCGGCTTTGGTAAGGCGCTCGTGGTCGGTCGGGCGGATGATGTCAAAGAAAAACTTGAAGCCACCGGTCTTGGCGATGCAGTGCGGGAGATCGAGGTTGTGAATGCTGCAAACACCACCCACCTCGAGACCTATTCGAATTTCCTCTATGAGCGTTTGCAGCGTAAAGGCTTTGACCGCAAGGATATTCACCGTCTGGCCGCGCGGGACCGCCACGTGTTCTCTTCACTGATGCTGGCCCACGGACACGGAGACGGGCTGGTTAGCGGAGCAACACGAAAATCGGCCCATGTAATCGATCGTATCAATCATGTATTTGATGCCGATGCCGCCCATGGCGCCGCCGGCGTGACAGCACTTCTGCATAAAGGCCGGATTGTCCTGATCGGTGATACACTGGTGCATGAATGGCCGGATGAAAACGATCTGGCCAACATTGCCGAGCGGTCGGCCGCAGTGGCCCGGCACATGGGTCTGGAACCTCGGGTTGCCTTTGTCAGTTTCTCGACTTTTGGCTACCCGATTTCGGAACGTGCCGAGAAAATGCATCGTGCCCCGACCGTTCTGGACCAGCGTGGCGTTGACTTCGAGTATGAAGGCGAGATGACTGTGGATGTGGCGCTGAACGTGGATCAGCAGGCGGCTTATCCATTTTCACGCCTGACCGGCCCCGCGAACATCCTGATCGTTCCCGCGCGGCACTCAGCGTCGATCTCGACCAAGCTCATGCAGGAAATGGGCGGCGCTACAGTAATCGGGCCGATCTTGGCGGGTGTCGACAAGCCGATTCAGATTTGCTCGACCGTCTCGACAGCGAACGATATCCTGAACATGGCCATTCTGGCCTCGTGCGACATCGGATAAACCATGACGATCTGGAACCTTGGCTCGATCAACGCGGATATGGTATACGACCTGCCGCATCTGCCTGCGCCAGGGGAAACTCTGGCCGCCCGCGGGCTGGACCGGTTCCTTGGCGGAAAAGGTGCCAATATGTCAGTGGCGGCTGCGCGGGCCGGATCGCGCGTCAGCCATATCGGTGCCGTCGGGCATGATGGGCGCTGGGCGAAGGATCGACTGACGGAATATGGCGTTGACACACGCTATATCTCGGAGGCGGACCTGCCGACGGGGCACGCAATCATTGCGGTGGATGCCGAGGGTGAGAATCTGATCATCCTCTATCCGGGGGCCAACCACGCCTTGGATATCAGTCATCTGGGGCAGGCTCTGTCATCTGCAAACACCGGTGATCTGCTGATCCTGCAGAATGAAACCAACGCACAGGTTGAAGCTGCGCAGTTGGGGCGCAAACTTGGACTGACCGTTTGTTACGCCGCCGCGCCGTTTCAGGCACAGGCGGTTCAGGCGGTTCTGCCCTATCTGGATTTCCTGATCCTGAACGAGGTCGAGGCCGAACAATTGCGGCAAGAGACCGGGATGGGTGCGGCTGACCTTCCCGTTCGGCATGTCATTGTCACGCTGGGTTCAAAAGGCGCTCGGTATTTGCAGCAGGGCAATGACCCGGTGGAATTTGCGGCCCACAAGGTGCAGGCCGTGGATACCACTGGGGCAGGTGATACCTTCACTGGCTACGTACTGGCTGGAATGGATCGCGGAATGCCAATGGAACAGGCCATTCTGCAAGCGAACCGCGCCGCTGCCCTGATGGTCACGCGGCACGGCACGGCCGATGTCATTCCGGATCTGAGAGAAGTGCGCGACGCGTCCTTCGATTAAGACCCGGCAAAAGGCGCATCTGAACCCCAGAGCTGTTTGACGCGCGCGTCACGGCCGCAGGCTTTGCGATATGCCTTATAGGCGCTGTGCTGACGCTTGGGTCCAAAGCGGGTGAAGATCAGCTTGTTCCCGTTGTAGTAATCCTGATGATAGGCCTCGGCTGGATAAAACGAGCCTGCGTTCAGAATCGGGGTGACAACATTCTGACCCAGTGCTCGTTGTGCTTCTTTCTTGGCTTGTTCAGCCAACGCTTTTTCGCCTTTGTTAGAGACGAAAATCGCAGTTCGATAGCTGTCGCCCCGGTCGCAGAACTGACCTCCGGCGTCCGTCGGATCAACCGAGCGGAAGAACATGTTCAGCAGTGTTTCACGTGAGACGCGGGCCGGGTCAAAAGTAATCTGCACTGCTTCATAATGACCGGTGCCACCTTTGGAGACCTGATCATAGGTGGGGTTGGCGGATTTGCCGCCGGTATAGCCCGACACGGCCCCGACAACACCCGGTACAGATTCAAAATCGGACTCGACACACCAGAAACATCCTCCAGCAACCGTCAGCGTTTCGGCACCTGCTGCGGGGGCAGGCAGGGCGCGCAGGATCATCGCAAGTGTGATCAGGGTGAACAGAATGGCTGTTTTGAAGGCATCCAGATAAGCGGTCCGTGACATGTCGGGTCTCCTTTCGGCTCCATGGTGATCCGAACCCGAATGACATTCAATTGCCTGACATCTGATGTCACGGGCTGGTGAGACGAGTTTATCGGCGGCGGACGTCGGTGGAATACCTTACACCGGGCCGTCTTGGCGGTGGGATATGGGCGTCCCGGCGAGGGGGAGGTCCGCGATGAACCTGCCTTCGGCTTAACCCAGCAACTGCCCCAGTTTCATCGCAACACCCATATTGCCCGAGATTTTAAGCTTGCCTAAAGCGACACCTGTCATCGGGTTCAGTTTTCCGGTCAGAAGCTTGGTCAGGTTGTCCTGCGAGATGCGGATCGTGCAATCCGTTTCCTGGTCCTGAGTCGATGCCTGGCTGTCCGCCAGAACAATAACGCCGTCCTCACCACAATCGAATTTCAACGAGCCGTCAAAGGTTTTGCCGTTCAGACCTTTTTGAATTTCGTCGGCGATGTCCTGAAGCATCCGGGTTCCTTTCGCAGTTTCCGAATGCGTAAAGCGTCAGGTATCGAACAGGCAAGGCTGACCCGACTGGAACTTCCCATCACGACGCGCTGAGGCTCTGAACTGTCCGAGCGCAGGGCGCGCCATCATAAAAAGCGTCAAGAACAGCCTGAAACTCGGCCGGAGCATTCGCCACCGAGGAAAACAATGTCATCGAAGAACGAAGCTTTTTTGCATCAACCCCGCCCAGAATATCGCTGGCGTCGCGCCCCTGATGCTGCAGTAACAGCGAGGCCGCATGTGTCAGACGGCGTCGCAGTTCAGGGTGGTTCAGATAGCGTGTCGCTTCATCCAGATCTTCGATGCCGTAAAGCTGCGCCATATGGGACTGGCCCAGCTCGGCCAGTTGCGGAAACACGAACCACATCCAGTGACTGGTTTTCTGCCCCTGTTCCAGTTCACGCAGGACATCGGCCCAAACCGTGTCCTGCGCCTCGATGAACATATCGAGTTCGTCGTCGTTGTCGTCTTCGTCAATCACTTGGACAAACGCTTGTCACGTGCGGCCAGCAATTTCAGGCGCAGGGCATTCAACTGGATAAAGCCTGCCGCGTCGGTCTGATCATAGGCTCCGGCGTCTTCCTCGAAGGTCACATGTGCCTCGGAATACAGCGAGTGATCCGACCAGCGGCCCACGGTCGAGGCCAGACCCTTATACAGTTTCACGCGAACGGTGCCGGTGACATGTTCCTGCGATTTGTCGATGGCGGCTTGCAGCATTTCACGCTCGGGCGAGTACCAGAAACCGTTATAGATCAGTTCCGCATATTGCGGCATTAGCTGATCCTTCAGGTGCATCGCGCCACGGTCCATGGTGATGGATTCGATGCCACGGTGTGCTTCCAACAGGATGGTGCCGCCGGGTGTTTCATAGATACCGCGCGATTTCATCCCGACGAACCGGCCTTCGACCAGGTCCAGACGGCCAATGCCGTGCTTGCCGCCATATTCGTTCAGCTTGGTCAGCAGGGTTGCCGGGCTCATCGCCTCGCCATTGATGCTGACCGCGTCGCCTTTTTCAAAGCCGATTTCGATGAACTCCGGCTCGTTCGGGGCATCTTCGGGGTGGACGGTACGCTGGTACACATAATCAGGCGCCATATCCGCAGGGTCTTCCAGAACCTTTCCTTCGGACGAGGTGTGCAGCAGGTTGGCATCGACCGAGAAGGGCGCCTCACCACGCTTGTCCTTGGCGATCGGAATCTGGTTCTGTTCGGCAAACTCCAGCAGCTTGGTGCGGCTGGTCAGATCCCATTCGCGCCATGGTGCGATCACCTTGATGTCGGGGTTCAGCGCATAGGCCGCCAGTTCGAACCGTACCTGGTCATTGCCCTTGCCGGTTGCACCGTGGGCGACCGCATCGGCACCCGTCGCTTCGGCGATCTCAACCAGACGCTTCGAGATCAGCGGCCGCGCAATCGAGGTGCCCAGCAGGTACAGCCCCTCGTACTGCGCATTGGCGCGGAACATCGGGAAGACGAAGTCGCGAACGAACTCCTCACGGATGTCCTCGATATAGATGTTCTCGGGCTTGATCCCCAGCAGTTCGGCCTTCTGGCGTGCGGGCTCCAACTCCTCACCCTGACCCAGATCAGCGGTGAAGGTCACGACCTCACACCCATACTCGGTTTGCAGCCATTTCAGAATGATCGAGGTATCAAGGCCACCGGAATAGGCCAGAACAACTTTCTTGGGCGCGGACATCTGACTTCCCTTTATGCGTAGAACGATTGGCCCCTAGCGGGTTTTACGCGCGGGGGCAAGTTGTGAGGATTGACGCAGTGACTGAATTGGGGTGAAACGGAGGCAGAGAATAACAAGCATTGGTTGAGAGGGCGGTTTCATATGTTGGGATGGCAAATATTTGTGCATTCGGTGCGGATGGTTTTTGGGAACCTGAAGCAGGTCCTGCAGATCACGGCTGGCCCTGCTCTGATTGGGACTATCGTTATCGTGGGCGTGTTCTTGGCGCTTGGTATTCCGCTTGAAGCGCTTGATGAAAACGCAGTCGATCTGCCACCGGGTGTAACCGCAGGATCAGTCTTTGTCTTAGTGTTCGTTTTGCTGGCGGCAATGTTCGTCACCATGTTCTGGATCGCGGTGTCATGGCACCGCTTCATCCTGATGGAAGAGTACCCCACGGGAATACTCCCGACATTCCGTTTCGACAGGATCCTTGCCTATTTCGGTCGCTTCCTGATGTTGGGGATTTTGATGATGATCGCGTATATCCCCATGGGTCTGCTCGCTGCAGCACTTGGCGAAAGCCTTGCGGGGCTTTCGATCATTCTGATGATTGCATACACCGTTTTTCTGGTCGTATGTTTCTATCGCCTGTCAATTATCCTGCCGGCAGCGGCGATTGGTGATCCCATCTCGCTCAGCGATGCATGGACCAAAACTGCGGGGGTCAGCGGTGCAATTTTGTTGCTTCTCGTCGTTGCATTCCTGTTCCAGGTGTTGGTGCAGCTGGCTTTCACTGTCCTGGCAATAATTCCGGTTTTGGGCGTTTTGCTGACCGTGTTCTTTGGCACGCTCATCCTTCCGATGATCAACATCAGTATCTTTACCACAATGTACGGTGTCTTCATCGAAAAGCGCGAGCTGTCGTAAGCCCGTACACATATGTATTCCTTGCCCTTATCGCGATGATGGGGCAGGGAAACGGACATGACTGATTTCGTGACCCGCGCCCGCGCCGCCGAACAGGCGATGCGCTCTGTGTTTCCAGCGACGCCGTTGCAGCGCAATGCTCATCTGTCCGAACGCTACGGAGCCGATATCTGGCTCAAGCGGGAAGACCTCAGCCCGGTGCGGTCGTACAAAATCCGCGGTGCGTTCAACGCGATGCGAAAACAGCAGGGGCAGGACCTGTTCGTCTGTGCCAGCGCGGGCAACCACGCGCAGGGCGTGGCCTTCATGTGCAAGCATCTGGGTGTCAAAGGCGTGATCTTCATGCCGGTGACCACACCGCACCAGAAAATTCAAAAGACCAGAATCTTCGGCGGCGACAATATCGAGATCCACCTGACTGGCGACTATTTCGATGACACTCTGGCCGCCGCGCAATCATGGTGCGCGCAGCAGGGCGGGTATTTTCTGTCGCCGTTTGACGACGTGGATGTAATCGAAGGTCAAGCCTCGCTTGCGGTCGAGATCGAAGAGCAAATGGGTGGTGTACCGGATCACGTTGTTTTGCCCGTTGGCGGTGGCGGCATGTCTTCGGGCGTGGCCACATGGTTCGGGGATCGCAGCCATTGTCTGTTTGTCGAACCAGCTGGAGGTGCTTGTCTTCGTGCTGCATTGGCTGCGGGGCATCCTGTGTCGCTGGATCATGTGGATACCTTCGTCGATGGCGCTGCGGTTGGACGGATCGGTGAGAAACCGTTTGAACTGTTGAAATCACGCCATCTGTCGGATGTGCTGGTCCTTTCCGAGGACCGAATCTGCACCACCATGATCGAGATGCTGAATGTCGAAGGCATTGTTCTGGAGCCCGCCGGCGCCCTGGCGATCGAAGCGGTGGGCGATATCCAAAGCTTTGTACGGGGCAAAACCGTGGTCTGCGTAACATCGGGCGGTAATTTCGATTTTGAGCGCTTGCCTGAGGTCAAGGAACGCGCCCAACGCTATTCCGGGGTGAAGAAGTATTTTATCCTTCGCCTGCCGCAGCGCCCGGGCGCATTGAAAGAGTTTCTGGGCATCCTGGGCCCCGAGGATGACATTGCCCGCTTTGAATACATGAAAAAATCAGCCCGCAATTTCGGTTCGGTCCTGATCGGGATCGAAACCCGCAAGCCTGAAAACTTCATGCGTCTGTTTGCGCATCTGGATGAGGCAGGGTTCACCTACACCGACATAACCGAAGACGAAACGCTGGCGCAGTTCGTGATTTAATCCAGGTTCTGGCGCAGCTCAGCCTCGAATATCTGTTTCGAGCTGTCAAATTCGACCAGAATAGCGGGCAGATCGACATCCCCGCCCTGACCTGCGGCCGCCTGCCGTTCGCCGTCCTGACAGAGTTTCGAGAACTGGTCGAATCCAAGACTGAGCGCGCTGCCCTTCAGGAAATGCAGATTCTGTTCCAGTTCGGACCGGCTTGTATCCTGATGCAGGCGGGCGATGACCTCCTGTACTTCTTCCAGAAAGATGTCGACCACTTCATCAAACTCATCCGGGCCAACTTCGTCCCGCAATTGCCTGACTCTGCCCCAGTGGATCATACTGCGTCACCTGCCGTTGAACATGCGTTTTCAGGAATAGGCAACACCAGTAAACACCAGGTTAAACGCCAAGCGGGATTGCAGCCTTCGGTCTTCACCGGATGTTAAAACCGTCGCCACTAGGATCGCCGTGTGTGAATGAACGCATCAGATCAGAGGGTAAATGGTGCCAAGGACGAGTCTTGAGGAAACCAGATCAGATCTGGATTTCGGCGCGATCCGTAAGGTGCTGGTGGTGGATGACAGCCGTCTGCAGCGGCGCATCCTGGTCGCATCGCTCAGAAAATGGGGCTTTGAGGTGGTCGAGGCCGAGACGGGCGATGCGGCTTTGGCGCATTGTCTGGATGATCCACCCGACCTTGTTCTCAGCGATTGGGTCATGCCGGGGATGAGCGGGCTTGAGTTTTGCAATGCGTTTCGCGCTCTGGATACCGATCAATACTGTTATTTCATCCTGCTGACTTCAAAAAGCGAAAAGCAGGAGGTTGCACGCGGGCTGGATGCCGGGGCAGACGATTTTCTGATCAAACCCCTTGAGGCGGATGAGTTGCGGGCACGCATATCCGCAGGCGCGCGCATTCTGGACATGCAGCGCGAGCTTTCGCAGAAAAACCGCCTGATTGAGTCCGCGCTGGAGGAACTCAGGCTGGCTCATGACGCGATCGACAAGGACCTCATACAGGCCCGTAAAATCCAGGAATCGCTGGTTCCGGAATTTACGCGGAGCTTTGGAAGATCCCGGGTCAGCCTGTTGTTGAAACCCTGTGGCCATATTGGTGGAGACCTTGTTGGCATGTTCTCGCCCGGGGTCAATCGGCTGGGGTTCTACAGCATCGATGTATCCGGACATGGCATCACCTCGGCCATGATGACGGCGCGTCTGGGCGGTTATCTTTCAAGCAAACACTTTGATCAAAATGTCGCAATGGAAAAGAGGTTCAACAAATTCTACGCACTGCTGCCTCCGGAAGACGTCGCCAGTATGCTCAATTCCCGATTGATGGCGGATGAAGGGATCGAAGAATACTTCACGATGGTCTACGCCATTGTGGATCTTCGAAACGGGCATCTCAAAATGGTACAGGCCGGGCATCCGCATCCGCTCCTGCTGCGGCAGGATGGCAGTACTGAATATCTGGGTGATGGCGGGTTGCCGATCGGGTTGATCGAAGACGCGGGCTTTCAGCAGATCGAGACTCACATGAAACCCGGCGACAAGCTGTTGGTGTACTCGGACGGGTTTACCGAATGTCAGCTCGCTGAAGGTGGTTTGCTGGAAGAAGACGGTTTGCGAGAGATGGCCCAGCAGTGCATTTCTGCAAAGGGCGGGTCGGAGTTTCTGGACGACATGTTCTGGCGATTGACGCAAGAGATTTCGCCCAAAGATAGCATTGGGGATGACGTATCCGCCGTTTTCTTCGAATATAACGGGCCTTAAAGCGAACTGAGATGCATTTCCGCAAAGTGCCGGTCACCGTCATTGCCCAGCAATCCAACGGCATCGGTGGCTTCCATCCACAAAGCTTCGTGGAACGCTTCGCTCGGAGGGCCTTTGCGGCGTACGGGACGGGCGCGGTAGATCAGGCAGACTTTTTCAGCCCACAGATCGTATTCGGGCATATAGGTGAACCGACGAAAAGCTCCGACACGACGCGGATTGGCGACGTGCCACCCAGTTTCTTCATAGACTTCGCGATGCAAGGCTGAAATCGGTGATTCGCCTGGATCGATGCCTCCACCCGGCAATTGCAGATCCGGGCCCGGCACTGTCTGACAGGTCAACAGCAATTGCCCGCCACGTGGCAAAAGGGCATAGACGCCAACCCTCCGGGTATATTTCCGCCCCGTCTCGGGGGTTTCACCGAACCGCCTGATCATGTATGGCCCCTTACAACCCAATCTGTACGACCTATATGGTGCCGGTATGCCAACCCGTGGCGTGTAAGGAAACCCCATGTCTCTTGGAACAAAAATCGCGTGGGACGATACCGTCCTGCCCTTTCAACTTGATGCATCCGACATGCGCGGCCGCGTGGCCCGTCTGGATGGCGTGCTGGATGGTATCCTGAAACAGCATGACTATCCCAAGCAGGTCGAGGCGCTGGTGGCCGAGATGGCCTTGCTGACCGCGTTGATCGGCCAGACAGTTGCGCTGCGCTGGAAATTGTCGTTGCAAGTGCAGTCCAAAGGGGCGGTCCGCATGATCGCCACCGACTATTATGCGCCGCAGGAAGAGGGTCAGTCCGCTCAGATTCGGGCTTATGCCAGCTTTGACCGGGACCGGTTGACCAATTCCGCGCCTTTCGATCAGGTGGGCGAAGGGTATTTTGCCATCATGATCGATCAGGGTGAGGGCACACAGCCGTACCAGGGCATCACTCCGCTGTCCGGTGGATCGCTGAGTGAATGTGCCGAGGCTTATTTTGCGCAGTCCGAACAGCTGCCGACGCGGTTTTCGCTGAGCTTCGGCAGATCGACCGAGCCGGGCGTGGGCGAGCATTGGCGCGCAGGCGGCATCATGCTGCAGCACATGCCCAAAGCGTCGCCCTTTGCAGCGTCGGGTGAAGGAACGGGTGAAATCCTGACCGCTACCGATCTGGTCGACGGCGAAGAAGGTGA
Organism: Ruegeria sp. AD91A; assembly: GCF_003443535.1. Taxonomy (GTDB): domain Bacteria; phylum Pseudomonadota; class Alphaproteobacteria; order Rhodobacterales; family Rhodobacteraceae; genus Ruegeria. The sequence goes on from NZ_CP031946.1 coordinate 2,967,497, forward strand.
AAACTGGGGTCGCGTCAACATCCTGCTGGATACTGTCGAGGATTTGGAAATGATCGGCCCCTCTGTTGCGCCGACCGATCTTCTGGTTCGTCTGTTTCACGAGGAACAGCCGCGTGTTTATGATGCGCAGTCTGTGCAATTTGGCTGCACCTGTTCCGAGGATCGTGTGCGACAGAGCCTGTCAATCTATTCGGCCAAGGATATCGAAAAGATGACCACACCCGAGGGCGAGGTCACTGCGGATTGTCAGTTCTGCGGGGCTCATTATGTGTTGGACCCGGCAACTGTCGGGTTCGATGCCGAAGACACCAAAGGTGAATGACCCAGTTGAAAAGATCCGGGCGGCCCTGCGCCGCCCAGGTCACGGGTCCAGCGATTTTGACCTGAACCCGGATACCGTTCTGCCGCCCGGGCGCCGGTTACGGCCCGCCGGTGTTCTGGTGGCAATTTCTCTGGCTGAAGATACACCGCAGGTCATCCTGACCAAGCGCTCATCCGCGCTGAAGCATCACCCGGGCCAGATCGCCTTTCCCGGTGGCAAACAGGACGAAGCCGATGCTGATGTTACAGCAGCGGCTTTGCGGGAAGCTCAGGAAGAGATCGGCCTGCCCCCGGAAATGCCAGAGATCCTCGGGTTTCTGCCGACGCATGAAACAGTGACCTCGTTCACCGTAACACCTGTGGTCGCTGTATTGCGGGACAGGTTCCAACCCGTGCCTGAGCCCGGCGAAGTGGACGAAGTTTTCTCGACCCCCCTTGCGCATCTTTTGAATCCTGAGAATTATCTGGTTGAGTCGCGCCGATGGCGCGGCCAGAGACGCAGATACTACGCAGTTCCGTACGGCCCGTATTACATTTGGGGCGCGACCGCCCGCATATTGCGCGGGCTTGCAGCACGGGTGAATGAATGATGCAGATTGACGAGCCCTGGATCAGTGAGCCAGCGACCCAAAAAGTCTGTTCGGCCCTGACCTCATCCGGGGCTCAGGCGCTTTTTGTGGGTGGCTGCGTGCGCAACGCGCTGCTTGGCGCGCCGGTTTCGGATATCGACATCGCCACCGACGCAAAACCCGAGCGGGTCATCGAAATGGCGCAGGCTTCCGGGCTCAAGGCCATTCCAACCGGCATCGAGCATGGTACGATCACAGTGGTCAGCGCAAGTATCCCGCACGAGGTCACGACCTTCCGCCGTGACGTGGAAACCGACGGTCGTCGCGCTGTCGTGGCATTTTCCGATCACGTCGAAGAAGACGCGGCGCGACGTGATTTCACAATGAACGCGATTTACGCACAGCCCGATGGCACTGTTTTAGACCCGCTTGGGGGCCTTCCCGACCTTGAGGCCCGGTTGGTGCGGTTTATCGGAACAGCCGAGAATCGTATACGTGAAGACTATCTCCGCTCGCTTCGTTACTTTCGTTTTCACGCCTGGTATGGGGATCCGGATGCCGGTTTTGATCCCGATGCGCTGGCCGCCATTGGTGCCAATCTTGACGGGCTGGAATCGCTGTCGCGCGAGAGGGTCGGGGCAGAACTGCTGAAATTGCTGGCATCGCCTGATCCAGCCCCCGCCGTTGCGACCATGCGCAGTACAGGTGTTTTGGCCCGGGTGTTACCGGGTGCGGACGATCGGTCTTTGGCCCCTTTGATCGCGCTGGAACGGGCGGCTGGTGCCGATCCCGATCCGGTGCGTCGCCTGGCTGCGATTGCTACGCCCGATAATGCCGCCACATTGCGGTTGAGCCGTTCGCAGTTGCAACGCCTGATCAGGATGCGCGAAGAGGCACAGGCCGCAACCAGTATTGCTGAACTGGGATATCGCTATGGCGACGAAGGTGGTTTGCACGAGACGCTTTTGCGCTGCGCTTTTCTGGAACAACCCTGGTCCGAAGATTTGCGGCGCGATCTGCACGCCGGGGCAGCAGCGCGTTTCCCCGTCCAGGCCAGGGATCTGATCCCCAACTTCACCGGCCCGGCGCTGGGCAAGAAGCTGGCCGAGCTGGAAAAACGCTGGATCGCATCCGGTTTTGCGCTGTCTCGCGAAGAGTTGCTGGCACACTAGTACGAAGTCTCAAAAAGGGATGACAACATTGATCCTTTGTGTTTAGGTGCGCCAGTCACATGGATGGAGGAATGCGAATGTATTACGGGATCTGGTTCGGCTAAAGCCGGGACACTTGCCCCGTAAAGGGTGGTGTTCAGGCGCCATCTTTCTTCGCACGTCTTTAGTTTCTGCTCAATCGGAGCACTCTCCATGTTTCGCTATTTCGAAAACCTTGTTGACCCTTTTGTTGCCTACCGCGAGGCTGATATACCGCCGACGCGCTTGTGGCCCTTCATGCTGGACTATTCGCGACCGTTCTTTCGGGTATTTTTCTGGGCGGCGCTGATTTCCATTGTCGTCGCGGGCGTTGAAATCGGACTGATCTATTACATGGGTCGCGTTGTGGATATGTTGGGCGGTACGCCGCCAGAGGTCTGGCAAAACCACGGAACGGAATTGCTTTTGATGGCGGCCTTTGTGTTGCTATTTCGACCGCTTCTGCATCTGGTCGATGTACTTATTCTGAACAATACGATCTTGCCAAACTTTGGCACATTGATCCGCTGGCGTGCGCACAAACATGTTTTGCGTCAATCAGTTGGCTGGTTCGAAAACGACTTTGCCGGGCGGATTGCAAACCGGATCATGCAAACACCGCCTGCGGCCGGTGAAGTGGTCTTTCAGGTTTTTGACGCGATTTCCTTTTCGTTGGCCTATTTGATCGGTGCGGCGTTCCTGCTGTATGCGGCGGATCCGCGATTATTGATCCCGCTGTTGATCTGGTTTGCGCTCTATGCGGCACTGGTGCGATGGACTGTTCAGCGTGTCGGTCCGGCGTCAAAGGCGGCATCGGACGCGCGTTCGACGGTCACGGGACGGGTCGTGGACAGCTATACGAACATCCATTCGGTCAAAATGTTTGCCCATGGCCCGCAAGAGCTGGACTATGCCCGTGAAGCGATCGAGGAAACCCGCCGGACATTTCAGATCGAAATGCGAATATTCACTATCATGGATGCCGTTCTGGTCGCATTGAACGGCATGCTGATCGTGGGCGTTGTGGGCTGGGCGATCGCGTTGTGGATGCAGGGCAGCGCTTCGGTCGGAGTTGTTGCAGCGGCCACGGCGCTGACCCTGCGCCTGAACGCCATGACCGGATGGATCATGTGGGCCCTGACCAGCTTTTTCCGCCAACTTGGTATCGTGGCCGAGGGGATGGAGACCATTGCCCAGCCCATCGATTTGATCGATGCACCTGATGCAAAACCCTTGCGGCTCGGCAAGGGAGAGATCCAGATCCGTGACCTCTCGCATCACTATGGTCGCGAGGCCGGCGGCTTGGACCATATCAATCTGACCATTCAACCGGGTGAAAAGATTGGCCTGATCGGTCGCTCCGGCGCTGGCAAATCGACCTTGGTAAAGTTGCTGCTGCGGTTCTACGACGTTGAGCGCGGTGCGATTTTAATTGATGGTCAGAACATTGCGAACGTCACCCAGGGCAGCCTGCGCAGTCATATCGGTATGGTTCAACAAGACAGCGCCTTGCTGCACCGCTCTGTACGCGACAACATCCTTTATGGCCGGCCGGATGCGTCCGAGGCGCAGATGATCGCCGCCGCCAAGCAGGCCGAAGCGCATGAGTTTATCCTCGACTTGCAAGATCCGCAGGGTCGGACCGGGTACGACGCACATGTCGGCGAACGGGGGGTGAAGCTCAGCGGTGGACAGCGGCAGCGCGTGACGCTGGCGCGGGTGATCCTGAAGGATGCGCCGATCTTGTTGTTGGATGAGGCGACATCCGCGCTAGATTCCGAGGTCGAAGCGTCAATCCAGGAAACCCTCTACGGCATGATGCAAGGAAAGACCGTGATCGCCATCGCCCACCGGCTCAGTACCATCGCGCAGATGGATCGGATTCTGGTTATGGATGCTGGCCGTATCGTTGAGGAAGGCACGCATTCCGACCTTCTGGCGCAGGGTGGCCTTTACGCCCAATTCTGGGCGCGGCAATCTGGTGGTTTCATGAACCCGGAGGCCGTTGAATGAGGGTTGCCGACCTCATCTATCCGTTCAGGAACATCGAAACGCCCCCGCCGCAGACTTTGGGGGCGTTCATTCGCTGGAGCCTGTCCGGCGCGTGGCCGATGTTGTTTGTTGCGGCAATCTTCTCGGCCACTGCAGGTGCGATGGAGGCGGGGACAGCGTGGATTCTGGGCCGTGTGATTGATGTGGCGATATCAAGCGGGCCCGAGAATTTTCTGACCCCGGCGAATATGTGGATGATCTTCGGTGCGGTCGCCTTCTTTATGTTGCTTCGCCCGATCCTGTTTGGCCTGTCATCGTTGTCGAACAATTACATTGTCATGCCAAACATCACACCTTTGGTGCTGGCCAAGCTGAACCGTTGGACGCTGGGCCAATCGGTGACGTATTTCGATGACGACTTTGCCGGCCGGATCGCTCAGAAACAGATGCAGACATCGAACGCCATGGCGTCGGTCGTGTCGGAAACCATCAGCGCGATTGTGTTTGCCCTGGCGTCTCTGGTGGGGTCTTTGCTTTTGTTAGGGTCTATACATCCTTTGGTGATGTTGCCCTTTGCCGCGTGGCTGGTGATCTACTTCCTGCTTGTGCGCTGGTATTTGCCGCGCATCCGAGTGCGGTCGGCGGCGCGGGCCGGGGCGCGGGCGATGGTGTCCGGGCAGGTGGTTGATACGATCACCAACATCAAGACTGTAAAGCTTTTCGCCCATTCCGCTTTTGAAGATCAGGCCGCGCGTGAATCGATGGTGGATCTGCGTGAAAAATCTCTGGATTTTGGCAAGTTGTCGGCCAGTTTCCGGTTCATCCTCATGACGCTGGCTGGAGTCCTGCCCGTCTTGCTGCTGGGCGCAACCTTGTGGCTGTGGCAGGGCGACATGGCGACCGCCGGGGATATCGTGGCTGCCGGGGCCGTTTCGATCCGTATAGCTCAGATGACCGGTTGGGTCAGTTTCACGTTGATGGGGCTGTATGCCAATGTCGGTGAAATCGAAAACGGGATGAAAACGCTGGCCAAGCGTGACCGGGTTGAAGATTTGCGCGGCGCGAAGGACCTTGATGTGACCGAAGGATCGATTTCTTTCGAAGGCGTCAGCTTTGCCTATGGTCGCGATATCGGTGGGGTCATGGATTTGACCCTGACCATCGATCCGAGTGAAAAATTGGGCATCGTCGGTGCCTCGGGGGCGGGGAAATCCACGCTCGTTTCGCTGTTGCTCAGGCTCTATGACAAGGAAAATGGCGCTATTCTTATCGATGGCCAGGACGTATCGCAGGTGACGCAAGACAGTCTGCGCCGGCAGATCGGTATGGTCACGCAGGAAACGGCGATGTTCAACCGATCCGCTCGTGAGAATATTTTGTATGGTCGGCCGGACGCGTCAGAGGCCGAGATGATCGAGGCCGCAAAGAAGGCCGAAGCGCATGACTTCATCCTGAGTCTTGAAGATGCTTATGGTCGTAAGGGTTATGATGCTCATCTGGGGGAGCGTGGCGTAAAGCTCAGTGGCGGACAGCGGCAACGGATCGCTCTGGCGCGGGCCATTCTGAAAGATGCCCCAATTCTGGTTCTCGACGAAGCGACATCGGCGCTGGACTCCGAGGTTGAAGCTTCGATTCAGACTGCGCTGCATCGGGTGATGCAGGGTAAAACCGTGCTGGCCATAGCGCATCGTCTGTCCACGCTCAGCGAAATGGACCGCATCGTTGTTCTTGATCAGGGACGGATAGTAGAAACCGGAACCCATGAGGCGTTGCTGGACCTGGGCGGGCTGTATGCACGGTTCTGGCAACGGCAGTCGGGCGGCTTCATTCAGGCAGAAGCTGCGGAATAAGGGTTTTGTTGCTGTGAAAGCCCGGCTATCAGGCCTCCCATGACGCAGCGATTCAAAATCACACGGCTTGGACATCAGGGCGACGGCATTGCCGATGGCCCCATCTACGCCCCACGCACCCTTCCGGGCGAAATCGTCAGCGGCACCCTTGTTGGCCAGCGATTGACCGATATCCGGGTCGACACACCGTCCGAACATCGTGTCAAAGCTCCTTGCCGCCACTACAAAGCGTGCGGTGGCTGCCAGCTGCAGCACGCATCTGATGCATTTGTGACCGATTGGAAGCTGCAAATCGTCAACAACGCGCTGACGGCGCAAGGTCTCAAAGCGCCACTGCGCCCAATACACACATCGCCCGAACAGTCGCGGCGGCGCGCTACGATTGCCGTAAGGCGCACGAAGAAGGGCACGTTGGCGGGGTTTCACGGTCGTGCATCGGGCACGATCACAGAGATACCCGACTGCCGGTTGCTTGAGCCGGAATTGATCGCGGCTATTCCGGTGGCCGAGGCGCTGGCTGTTCTGGGAGGAAGCCGCAAGGGCGCTTTGGCCGTCACGCTCACATTGTCCGAAGGTGGCCTGGACGTGGCCGTCAAAGGCGGCAAACCTCTGGACGGCCCCTTGGAACTGGCGTTGGCGCAGGCGACTGAGAAGCATGGTCTGGCCCGGCTCAGCTGGGATGGTGAGGTTATTGCCATGCGGCATGCGCCGGTTCAGCGTTTTGGGACAGCCAGCGTCACGCCGCCTCCCGGAGGTTTTTTGCAGGCAACAAAGGATGGCGAACAGGCTCTATTACAGGCGGTTTTCGAAGCAACACAAGGTGCGAAGCGTATCGTTGACCTGTTTTCGGGCAGCGGAACGTTCTCACTGCCATTGGCGGAAAACGCCGAAGTTCACGCGGTTGAAGGCGAAGCTGCCATGATTCAGGCACTCGATCAGGGCTGGCGCCGGACGCAAGGGTTGAAACGTGTAACGACCGAGGTCCGCGACCTGTTCCGCCGCCCGCTGATGCCGGACGAGATGAAATCTTTCGACGCGATAGTGCTGGACCCGCCCCGCGCCGGTGCCGAAGCGCAGGTAGATGAGATTGCACAGTCGCAACGCCCGGTGATTGCCTATGTATCGTGCAGTCCTGTCACCTTCGCGCGCGATGCGAAAACGCTGGTTAACGCGGGTTACACCCTTGAATGGGTACAGGTCGTTGACCAATTTCGATGGTCTTCACATACGGAACTCGCTGCGCGGTTTGTCCTGAGCGCCGCAACTTGATCAGGCAGGGGAATGCGACTCATGGGGTTTAAACAGCGTTTGCTGAACATTATCGAAGCGCCGGTATTCGGTCGCTTCATTACTGCTGTCATAATCTTTAATGCCATTCTTTTGGGGATGGAGACATCGCCAACCCTGATGGAGTTAGCAGGTCCGCTGATCGTCGCGCTGGATAGACTTTGCCTGACGATCTTCGTGGTCGAAATTACCATGAAGCTGATCGCCACCGGGCGCAGGTTCTTTACCAATGGCTGGAACATTTTCGATTTTCTGATCGTAGGCATCGCCCTGGTTCCCAGCGCCGGAGGTCTGTCGGTGTTGCGTGCCTTGCGAATTTTGCGGGTGTTGCGCGTGATTTCCGTCGCGCCTCGCCTGCGTCGCGTGGTCGAGGGGTTCATCTCTGCCCTTCCCGGAATGGCCAGCGTGTTTCTGCTGATGGCAATTCTGTTCTATATCGGGGCGGTTATCTCGACCAAGTTGTTCTCGACATCGTTCCCGGGTTGGTTCGGCGATCTGGGCCTGTCTGCTTATACGCTATTCCAGATCATGACATTGGAAAGCTGGTCGATGGGCATCGTGCGCCCGGTGATGGAGATCTATCCCTATGCCTGGGTCTTCTTTGTTCCATTCATCATGGTCACCACATTTGCCGTGGTGAACCTCTTGGTGGGTCTGATCGTAAATTCGATGCAGGATGCCCACCACGCCGAGGATGAAGTTAAAACCGACGCCTATCGAGATGAGGTTCTGGAACGGCTGGAAAGCATTGAACGTCGACTGGCCGAGCAGTCGAACATCAAAAAGTGATTTCAGTTTTTTCCTTTTTTGGCATAATGATCAAAAAAAAGCAGAGCAGGCAGTGAAACATGGATCGTCGAGTATTCGGATTGGGGGCGTTGGCAACGCTGAGCCTTTCGGCTTGTGCCTCTGGCAGCCCAAGATTTCTGACTTATAGCGGACCCGAGGTGACATCTTTGGTGGTCAACAAGAGCACGCGTAAGCTTTACTTGTTGCACCACGAAAGAATCCTCAAGGAATATGATGTCGAATTGGGGTTTGCGCCGAATGGAACAAAGAACCAGCGCGGCGACGGCCGGACGCCCGAGGGCACCTATCTGATCGACCGTCGCAACCCCAGAAGCCGATATCATCTGTCCATAGGCATATCCTATCCCAACTCGCAGGATGTCGCCAAAGCCAAGGCCGCGGGCGTTGATCCGGGTGGAGATATATTCATCCACGGAGAACCCAATCTGCGCTCAGAGCGGAAACGCGCAAAAAAGACGCGGGATTGGACGGCAGGATGCATCGCGGTCAAGAATGACGAAATCGAAGAGATCTATTCGATGGTTAACAAAGGCACGCTGATCACCCTGCGTCCTTAGGCTGTTTTCGGCACCCAGTCACTGAACCCGAAGGTTTCATAGTCGCGCTGGTACGCTGCAACTGCCTGCGCCTCGAGGTTTTCGTCGTAGATCTGGTCCAGAGCGTATGGTTCATCCGGCGCGCAGTGACCTGGTGGAGGCGGATCTGAATGCCCTAGGTTGCGTGCCAGATCCGGCAAAGCCGTCATCAGGTCCTCTTCTCTCAGAATCAGATCCGGCATGGTGAAGGATGCGATTCCCTCCAGTGTTCTGGACTGGCTGCACCACGTACCGTCTACGCGGATCGGCGTCTGCCCGTTCAGGTTGAGGCGCAAAAAGCCCAGAAAACCCGAAAATGCTTCACGGTGTTGTTCGACAGAATAATTGGTGTCCCGTACTTGCCCCGGGATTGGCAGTTTGAGCCGGTTACGAAGATAGTTCCGCACCATCTTGTAGCTGCCTGGCCCCGTACTCAGAATGTGTTGACAAAACACCGTATGTGCCCTGGCCAGAGGGTGCCGCAGAGCCGTGAATTGCCGATGACCGGGATGGTTCTGCTTCCAGGAACGGACCTGTTTGCGGTTCTGGTCCGTGATCAGCTTGTCCTTCGGGCATCCGTCCAGATCAGCCAGCCACTGCTCAATAACAGGCTCTATTCCACCGCGAATAGGCAAATACATCAATGGAGACCGGGCGGCGGCAACGTAAAGCGGCACAGCCGCCCCGCGCTGCGGTTCAAAGCTTGTTGACCGATGCAATCCGAACCGATCCTGGTCGCACAGGGCTTGCTTCATCTCTTCAGGATTGGTGACCTTGGACAAAGCCGGTGACGGGTTTTGTGGCTTCAGGGAATCATCCAGCCTGGTCAGCCGCGCCTCGACGCCCAACCATGCAGCCAGCCCGTTTATGACCTCCAGCTCGGTCAGGTCGTCGTAGTTAATGAAGAACCCTGTTTGGCCTGTTTTTTGCAAGTGCCGTTGCACCATAAGCCGATGGCCTTGCACCTGGTTCAGATAATCCGAAAACTCGTCGGCGTCGAAGACAACCTGCGCGTCGACGCGACGTTTGACATTCTTCAGCAGCCACTGCTGCGTTTTCCGCGCGATTTTCAGCGACAGATAGCTGTCCAATGGATTGCGGGTCAGAAGGATCTTGGCACAGCACGGGTCGTTCAGCATGGGTTTCAGGATACGTGGGTTATGGTCTTCGAAATATCGAAAGCCATTGATGTCGCCCGGCGCTGATCGGATGGCTTTGAGCATTCGCATCGGATCCGCATCCCGGTCTTCCAGCGACAGGCCGAGCAGGTGGTCGGATTTCAGGCTGCCGACGAAATGCGGGTTGAATGCCTCTCCGTGACAGGTAATCCCATCCATCGCATTCAGGTTGGCTTCGAGCAGGTTCGAACCTGTTCGCATGGCGGCCAAAATCACGAAGTAGTCAAAACTGGCTGACATGGGCAATCACTGCACCAGATATGGTTTTCGGTAGGGTTTTGCCTGACGGCCGAATACGTCGTCCGCCGGGAAGTCGCCCATCAGATAAGGGTGCATTCCCTGATTCTTGAGGTTTTGCAGGAACTTCCCGAATCCGGACAGATCGACCATGGTTGGCACTTCGGTCAGGTGGCTGGTCGGTTGCATGCCTATTTCTTCAAGCACTGCCTGCAATGCATCCATCGGAGATTCAATGAAATCTGCCAACGTCCAACTGCGCATCCGCGCCTTAGTCCAGACCGATGTCAGCACCTCAAGCTGCTTGGTTTCAATTCGTTGCAGGCGCGCCGCCTCACACCGAATTTCCGAGAAGTTCATATTGGATCGGAACAGTGGAATTGCCCACGCGCCAGTGATGACCGAAATCTGAGCGTTTTTGTCCCGCGCCAGAAACCAGTTGATCTCCTGGGTGTCCCGCGGGCTGAACTGGAAACACTGGCGCTCGCCCCGCGTATTCCAGATCAGGTTCGACAAAAAGGCGGTTGGGTTGTAGTCCCGCAGCTCTGCACTGTCGCTGAGAGCCCCATTTGTTATGGCTTCCCCTTGCGAAAAACCGACGCGCCCCGGCCCGAAAAGATGCCCGTGGACTCTGGTTCCCGTGGTCGCGGCCAGCCATGGTTCAAAATCCTCGAACAGTTCTGAAAAGCCTTGAAATACGGAATACTGTGACGATGTCAGACCGTTTTCACTGCCATGCCGGGGAAACCGGCTTTGCATGTACAGCCCGTCGCGTCCACGAGTTCGCCGCTCCACAGCTTTGGAGAATACACGGTCGATCTTGCCCGGATTGGGTTCCGCCGGTTTCATTGCTCCGGTCTGATCTGTCAGGAATGCCTGGTACAACCGTTCCGCGCGAGGCCAGATTTTTCGGGCCACAAAACAATCTGATCGGCGCAGCAATTGCAGATGATCGTCATAGAAGATGTGTGGACGTCCCTGATAATCGAATTTGGACAGGGTCAGAGACCGGCTTTCTATATGCGTGGAATACAACCGCGCCAACGTCTGAAAATAGCTTTCATCCGGAATCCAGACATGGCGGAAGTACTTGTCATATAGCTTGCGTCTGGGGTCCTGAAGGATTGCGGACAGCGTTTGACGGGTCAGGCACCACCACTGACTGCCCATATGCGGAACCAGGCCGTCGGGGATTTGCCTGCGAAATCCTACGGCGCGCTGAAGTTTTACATATGCGTCGAATAATTTGCGATGCTTGCGCCAGGAAAACGGAAACCGCAGGGTGAACCGTTCATGATCCAGCCCGCCGATGGTCCAGCTGACATCAGACGTGGTCGCGCTTTCGATGAAATCGACGCGCGGCCTGTCTGACAGGTAATCGATCAGTTCCTCGACCGGTCGCAAGGGCAAGCAGGCCCCCGAGGCCAGAAACACATGGCGAACTTCAGGGAATTGCTCCAACATCAACTCGGAGGCGCTTTGCGAGGCGGCAACAATGCCCCAGCCACCCCAGTCACACCGATGTCGATCTGAAAACACGATCGCGGGATTGTTGGAACAGGACGCTACAAATCGGGAATAGACATCGTCTGACACCTTGCGATCCACGTGGATGACCACCGGGCATCCTGCTGCCGTCCAGTGGCGTGCGACCTGTTCGGCACGGTCCAGCGAGGTATGAACCAACATGACAATACCCAGACCGCTCATGCCCAGTTTCCTTTCGACATGAGGCCAAGGATCTCAAGCTGCCGCCAGTTGATATAGGCCTCGGACCACTCGCACCAGAAAACGGGCTTGTCCTCAAGCTGTGTCGCATAGGCCCTGTATTCGCCGGAGCCGCGGTAATGCTGGCCACGCTCCAGTTCTTCGCGGGCTTTGTCGCCAAGAATATTGATCAACTTGGCATGAAGCAGCGACCCGCTGGCCTTCTCGCCGCCCCATTCGTCATAAACCTGATTGAGCCCGCGCGGCAAAAGCGAATGGGTCGAGCTGACATAAACATAGCGCCGGTCCCATTTTACCAGCGGAATCTTGTTCAGCGCCGGTGCCTTGGAGGGGTTGTCCCGAAAGAACACACGCGCCCGTGGACCCCCTTGTATCCAAAGATTTTTGTATTCGGGGTTCTTGGTAATCATATAGTTGCCGGGATCGAACCAGCGCGCAATTTCGAACGGGTTCTGACCTTCGGCATAAGGTTCGGCGTCCACCGCCCCCTCAGGGTACATGTCGATCAGCATCGTGCCAAAACTGCGTACGGCACTGCCATCCAGCCAGTCGGTCAAAGCACGGATCGGGCGAGTGTCGCAGAACGGATAGATGAAGAATTCATCCGGATCGACGCTCAGCACCCAATGTCCATGCGCATATTTGTGCAGCAGATAGTTTGACCAGTCCAGACCATAGCTTGCGCGTTTGTAACTGGTTGTCGTCCGCCAGACCGAAACATCGGCCTGTTCTTTCAAAAACTCAAAACTGCCATCATCGCTGTCGTTGTCGACAAACAAAAAATGATTGATGCCCAGTTTGCGATAGTATTCGAGGAAGAAGGGCAGGCGAATTTTCTCGTTCCGAACAACGCTCATCAACAGGATATCATCACGGCGGATTGCTTGTGTGTTGTTGCTGACCGGCCTGATTTCGCGGCGACGTTTGAGGCAACGCAGAATACGGCGCTTGCGCCGCAACCTCATCTTGTAAGACTCAAACAGGCTCACGTGTCTGCCCAACCTTTTTATGACGCGAGCTTTCCCCAAACCCGTCGCGACCGTTAACACGACATGGCGTTGCAGGTTTATGCCACTTTTGCATCTTCAGAGGCAACGACTTTAAAACCCGTAAATTGTAAACGTGCGGTTGATGCCCTTGTTTTCGTTTTCAATCCCAGCCTCCGCCACTCATCAGACCCAACTGTTCCAGCTGGCTCCATCCGGTGAAGCGCACCGATTGCGAGGTCCACATATCCGGCTGGTTGATTATTCCATCGTAGTATGGCCCGAATTGGTCCGGATCATGAAAATGCTGGCGTCGCTGCTTTTCGGTATTGGATTTCTCGATAACGTCCGGCAGGAACTTCGTGTGCAGCAACACGCCCGACGGGGCATCACCGCCCGGCCCATCATAGGTTTCGTTCAGATGGCGCGGCAGGGCGGAATGACAAGAGTTCACATAAGCATAGCGCCGCGACCAGCGCATCAGCGGGATCTTGTTCAGCGTTGGGGATCTTTGCCGTGTCTGCGTAAAGAACATCCGTTCCCGCGCGCCGCCCTGCACCCAAAGATTGCCCATCGGGCTTTGCCGTTGCGTACGATACGGTCCTGAATCGAACCAGCACAGCAGATTTGTGGGGTCGGTGTCCGGGTCATAAGCATTGTCGCCCAAAGGACCCTGGGGATAGAGGTCCAGCATCAGCGCCCCGAACCCGATCTGCCCGCGCCGGTCCAGCCAAGCTGTCAGGTCATGCAGGGACCGGGTGTCACAGTGGGCATAGACCAGCAGTTCATCCGCATCCACCATAAGGCACCAGTGGCGGTGGCCATAGCGCATCTGCAACCAGGTTAACCAGTCCAGGCCAAACCGCGATCCACGATAGCTGGTATGGGTTTTCCACACTGAGACATCCGGTTGATCCTGCAGATACTCGGACGATCCATCGTCACTGCCGTTGTCGACGATCAGAAAATGATCGACACCCAAAGCGCGATAGTGACGAAAGAACCACGGCAGGCGGATGATTTCATTGCGTAGGGTGACCAAAGCCAACACGTCACCGCCCTTGATCTCGGCCGTCCGATCCTTCTGGCAGGTCAATTGATGTCGGCTGCGCAGCGACCTCCAGAGCAGCCGCCGGCGTTTCCAGCGCAACCTGTACTGCCGTGCCCATCCGATCCGGGGAAGTGTCAAAGCAGTGCTGGATGTCACCGGGTCCTCATTTCTCGTAGTGGCCGTTCTGGTGCCAGCGCCAGGCATCTGCGACCATCGTACCTAACGTAGATCTTTTGGGCTTCCATCCCAGTTCGTTTTCAGCCCGCACAGAGCCGGATACCAGCTTGGTGCAATCTCCTGCCCGTCGAGGGCCCACAGTATACGGCACGGAACGGTTGGTGACGGACTTGGATTGCTCGATCACCTCAAGGACGGAAAACCCGGACCCGGTGCCCAGATTGAAGACTCGGCTGTCTTTGCTCTGTTCCAGCCAGCCCAGCCCCAGAATATGTGCATCTACCAGGTCACAAACATGTACATAGTCGCGGATACATGTGCCGTCGGGCGTGTCGTAATCCGTCCCAAAGACGGTAAGACCTTCCCGCTTGCCGTCAATCGCGTCCAACATCAGCGGAATCAGATGGGTTTCGGGTCGGTGAAACTCGCCCACATCCCCTTCAGGATCAGCGCCTGCAACGTTGAAATAGCGGAAGATGACATGGCGCAGCCCATGAGCCGCCTCGAAATCCTTGAGGATATCTTCGATCGCGCGTTTCGATGCTCCGTAGGCGTTCAGGGGATACTGCGCCGTGGATTCATCGAGTACCACATTGTCATGCTCACCATATGTGGCACATGTGGAAGAAAACACGAAATCCAGACACCCGGCTGCAACCGCTGCTTCAATAAGCGTCAGCGAGCCTGTGACATTGTTCGACCAATACAGTCCGGGTTGACGCATGGCATCGCCAACCTGGCTGAGCGCCGCAAAATGCATCACTGCATCTGGTTTGTGTTTCGCGAAAACCTCATCCAGGCGGTCCCGATCCAAAAGGTCGCCCTGTTCAAAAGGGCCAAACTGTACCGCATCCTGCCAACCCGTGATCAGATTGTCGTAGGTCACAGGAAGATAGCCTGCCTGCGCAAGCGCCTTGCAGGCATGTGAGCCGATATACCCGGCACCACCGGTGACAAGAATTGTCTTCATGGCATATCCATCGGGGTTGGTTGAGGAACAGTTTCGGCAAGGGCGCCGTCAGAGTCATGGGGAAAAGACGTCACTCCAGCCCCATGGCTGCCATCATCTCTTCGATTTTGGGCACGTCCTGCGGGTTGTTCAGTTCCCAGAACTGACGGCCCCTTGCCTCGACCTCGACGCACAGAACCTTGCGCCCGTTTTCCATGAACCTGAGCTGTTCCAGGCCTTCCAGCTGTTCCAGAGGGCCGATTGGCCAACCTGGATACGCCGCCAGTGCATCGGGCCGATAGGCGTAAACGCCGACATGGTGAAAAACGGGTGTCGCTGCATCACCGGTGTATGTCTGGGTCGTAAAGGGCACGACCTCTTTCGAGAAGTACATCGCACTGCGATCGCGTCCGAATACTGCCGTCGTGCCACCCACACGGTCATGCTTCCGGTCGTTCAGAAGACTGTTCAACGCATTACCATCGCAGCGCAAAACAGGGGTCGCAACACCGGCATCCGGGGCCGCGCGCAGGTTGGACACCAGATCTTCGACAAACCAATGCGGTGTCAGCGGAGCGTCTCCTTGCAGGTTGACAATGATTTCATACCCGCCGCCCAGAACCTCATGCGCTTCGGCGCATCGTTCGGTGCCGTTTTGACAGCTTTCCGAGGTCATCACGACCTCGGCCCCAAAGCCCTCGGACACTTCACGAATTCGGTCATCATCCGTCGCAACAACTACGCGATCGACACCAGAGACCGACTTGGCTGCACGCCAGGACCGTTCGATCAATGTCATGGAATCGCCCTTCGCGCCGGTCAGAGGAACCAGAGGTTTGCCGGGATAGCGGGTCGAGGCGTAGCGGGCGGGGATGGCAATCAGAACAGACATCAGGCTTCCTTCAGTTCAACACCCGGAGCGTAGGCAATAAAGAACGGATTTGCATAGCCATCTTTGCCATAAACCAACGGAGTATAGTCGTCAAAACGCACAACCCGGCCACCGGCCCCGGCCAGTACTGCATGGCCCGCTGCCGTATCCCATTCCATCGTGCGTCCGACGCGCGGGTAAATATCCGCTTCGCCCGTGGCAACCAGACAGAACTTGAGTGACGAACCCGCGCTTTTGCTGTCCTTCACATGATATTTGTTGATGTAGTCCTCGGTGGCCTGATCCCTGTGGGACTTTGACGCCACAACCAACAGCCCTGAATTGTCCGGTTCAGAGACTGATATGGGCGTCAAAGGACCTGTTACGTTTTTGTCGAAAGCGCCTGTTTCCTCGACCGCACGGCCATCAGCCAGCGTGAAGAACATACGGCCCCGCGCCGGAGCATAGACGACACCCCGGGTCGGCACTCCGTTTTCGACAAGTGCGATGTTGACGGTAAAATCACCGCGACGGTTGATGAACTCCTTGGTGCCGTCCAGCGGGTCAACAATGAGAAAAGTGTCGCCTTTTTCAGAGTGCGAAGCGGCCTGTTCTTCGGTGACCAGAAGAATATCCGGGAATGCCGCAAGCAACCCTGCCGAAATCAATGCGTCAGCAGCTTCGTCTGCCTCGGTCACAGGGCTGGAGTCGGATTTGACTTTGACATCGAAATCATCCGCCTCGTAGATTTCCATGATCTTGTCGCCTGCCTCCAGCGCCAGTCGCCGGATGACGGGAATAAGCGCGTCGTAGGTCACAAAAAAGCTCCGTTCCTGTGGTTTGTTGATCCAAACTCGCGATCGACTTATGATGCGGCGGTTACGGAACGGCAAGATATTCATGCCAGTTTAGAGGCGACGAAGCAGAAAAGACCCTTTGAATGTTCTATTTCAAGCGTAACCAAACGCTGCTGGGCAGCGCTTTCACGACGGCTGAGCTGGTGTTCCATGCCACCGTACGAAAGGTGCGCTCGCAACATCCGAATGCGATCGTCGCCATTCTGATCAATGTCCTGCAACTTGTGGTGATGGGAACTACTTTCTACCTGCTCATGTCACTGATGGGCCGGGGCGGAATTCCAAAGATCAGGGGCGAATTTCTGCTGTATGTTCTGTCCGGCGTGTTCCCCTTCATGCTGCATATCCAGTCAATAGGTGCGATTTCAGGGGTGGGGTCCGCGAACAATCCGATGATGCTCCATTCACCTATGAATGTGATGGTGACGATCCTGTCTGCGGCGCTCGGTATTCTTTACAAGCAATTGCTGGCCATGTTTGTGATCCTGTTCATCTACAGCGTCGCGGTCGCCCCGATCGAGGTGCAGGATCCCGGCGGTGCATTCGCGATGCTGATATTGGCCTGGTTTACCGGATGCGCCGTGGGTTTGGTGTTCATGGCAATGAAACCCTGGTTTCCGACAACCGTGGGAATGCTCACCAATATCTATCGCCGCCTGAACATGGTGTTTTCGGGAAAGATGTTCGTTGCAAACACACTGGGAGGCGGATTGTTGATGATGTTCGCCTGGAACCCGTTGTTTCATATTATCGACCAGTGTCGGGGCTTCATTTTCCGAAACTATTTTCCGCGAAACACAAGCTGGGAGTACGCATTGTGGGTTGGAATCGCCTTGCTGATGATCGGACTGATGGGTGAGTTTTTTACACGCCAGCATGTTTCACAGAGCTGGAACGCGCGGCGCTAACGTGCGACCCGCAGCGTCAAGTTGATCCGTCCGCCTTTTGGCAACAGCCGGGATGACCCGTATCTGATCCGGTCGACCCCGTGATAGGCCAGCCGTGCCGGGCCGCCCATGATCACCACGTCGCCCGAGCCCAGCCAGATCGACTCGGTTTTGCCGCCACGGGTCGTATTGCCGATCCGGAACAGGGCGTCATCGCCTAAGGAAACCGACAGAACCGGCCAGGAAAAATCTGCTTCGTCCTTGTCCTGATGCAGGCCCATTTTGGCGCCTTCCCCATAGTAGTTGATCAAACAGCAATCCGGTGCGCGCTCGGTGCCGACCAGGTCACGCCAGATATCAAGAATTGCGAGGGGAATTTCAGGCCAGACCCCGCCTTTCGGATGCTCGCCCTGATAGCGATAGCCCGCCTTGTCGGTCACCCATCCCAGATCCCCGGCCGAGGTCATTCGCACCGACATCTCTTTACCCGACGGCGTGACGGGTCGAAACAAGGGCGCAGCTTTCAGAATCGGTCGCAGGGCTGCGATCACCTGTGTCTGAGCGGCGGGATCAAGATAGCCTTTTCTGATTTCGAACTCTCGCAAAATCACCCGCGTCATTCCGGAAACCCCAAACCTTTCCAATTCATTGCCAAAAAAGACATCAAATTCCCGAAAACCTGCGTTCTACGGTGCTTGCAGGCCCCTTGTCTCGCCCTTATATACGCCGGGACGCGCGATGGTAGTGCTGTCGCGCACATCAGATCGGGGGTGGGATGCCATAACGGGTCCGATCCTCGGGACATCGCCTTGAAGAGAAAGGGATTGCAAAAATGGGAAAAGTAATCGGGATTGACCTCGGAACCACAAACTCCTGTGTGGCCATCATGGAAGGCTCGCAGCCAAAGGTCATCGAAAACGCCGAAGGGGCGCGGACCACGCCTTCGATCGTCGCCTTCACCGAAGATGAGCGACTGGTCGGTCAGCCTGCAAAACGTCAGGCGGTCACCAACCCCGACAACACGATCTTTGGCGTCAAGCGTCTGATCGGTCGTCGTGTGGATGATGCAGAAGTCCAGAAGGACAAGAAAATGGTGCCGTACGCCATCGTGGATGGCGGCAACGGTGACGCGTGGGTGGAAGCCCGCGGCGAAAAATACTCCCCAAGCCAGATTTCGGCCTTCACTCTGGGCAAGATGAAGGAAACCGCCGAGAGCTATCTGGGTGAAGAAGTCACGCAGGCGGTCATCACCGTTCCCGCGTATTTCAATGACGCCCAGCGTCAGGCCACCAAAGACGCAGGCAAAATCGCCGGACTGGAAGTGCTGCGGATCATCAACGAACCGACAGCCGCCGCGCTGGCCTATGGTCTGGACAAAGAAGAAACCCAAACCATCGCGGTTTATGACCTTGGTGGTGGTACGTTCGACGTGACCATTCTGGAAATCGACGACGGGCTGTTCGAGGTCAAATCGACCAATGGCGACACCTTCCTGGGTGGTGAAGACTTTGACATGCGCATCGTCAACTACCTGGCGGATGAGTTCAAAAAGGAACACGGTGTCGATCTGTCCAGCGACAAGATGGCCCTGCAGCGTCTGAAAGAAGCCGCTGAAAAAGCCAAGATCGAACTGTCCTCGACCTCGCAGACCGAGATCAACCAGCCGTTCATCTCGATGGGCGCCAACGGTCAGCCGCTGCACATGGTCATGAAACTGACCCGTGCCAAGCTGGAATCGCTGGTCGGCGATCTGATCAAGAAGTCGATGAAACCCTGTCAGGCAGCATTGAAAGACGCCGGCCTGTCGGCGAGCGACATTGATGAGGTTGTTCTGGTCGGCGGGATGACCCGCATGCCCAAGGTGATCGAAGAGGTCACCAAATTCTTCGGTAAAGAGCCGCACAAGGGTGTGAACCCGGACGAAGTAGTTGCCATGGGCGCCGCCATTCAGGCCGGTGTTCTGCAGGGTGACGTCAAAGACGTGGTTCTGCTGGACGTAACCCCGCTTTCGCTGGGTATCGAGACGTTGGGCGGCGTGTTCACTCGTCTTATCGACCGCAACACCACGATCCCGACGAAAAAGTCTCAGGTCTTCTCGACCGCCGAGGACAACCAGAACGCTGTGACCATCCGCTGTTTCCAGGGTGAGCGCGAAATGGCTGCGGACAACAAGATCCTGGGTCAGTTCAACCTTGAAGATATCCCGCCTGCACCGCGCGGCATGCCTCAGATCGAGGTGACTTTTGACATCGACGCCAATGGCATTGTCTCGGTTTCGGCCAAGGACAAAGGCACCGGTAAAGAGCAGAAGATCACCATCCAGGCATCAGGTGGTCTGTCGGACGAAGATATCGACAAGATGGTCAAGGACGCCGAAGAGAACGCGGAAGCCGACAAGGAACGCCGCGAGCTGATCGAGGCGAAGAACCAGGCGGAAAGCCTCATCCACTCGACCGAGAAGTCGATGGAAGAGCATGCCGACAAGGTCGACCCGACCACGATCGAAGCCATCGAGCTGGCGATCGCCGCGCTGAAGGACGAGCTGGAAACCGAAAATGCCGACAAGATCAAGTCGGGTATCCAGAACGTCACCGAAGCAGCCATGAAGCTGGGCGAAGCCATCTATAAGGCGCAGGCCGAAGAAGGCGAAGAGGAACCTGCTGCCGCTGACGCCGCACCAGGTGACGATGACATCGTCGACGCCGAGTTCGAAGATCTCGACGACAACAAGCGCGCCTGACCAGTTGCTCGGTTTCCGGCGGGCCCATTCAGGGCCCGCCGGAACGGTCTTCACCATGCAGCACGCGTCTCCGAAACCTCCATTTGGCACCTACGCTCTCTCAACTCGGGTGGAAAGATTGCGCCGGTGGTCTGAAGGTATGCCGCGTCAATGGATGTCGTCCGGAATTCGAAGGGTATTGATGGCTTCTCAGCGAGAGCCTTACGATGTTGAAGTGTTCGGCGGGCAGAAATGCCGATTGTACCCTTCAGACAACTGGGCCGAACGTCGAGTCATAACCGGATCGCAATTCTTTGATCTGGATGAGCGTCAATCACTGGCCAACCATATATCGCAGGGCTCTGGTGATTATGTCTTTGTCGACGCTGGTGCGAATGTCGGGCATTACACCCTGTGGGTCAGATCAGTTGCGCAGAAGTTTGGGCGCAACCTAAGGGCTCTGGCTGTTGAGCCGGATCCGGTCAACAAGGCCCGTCTCGGTACCAATCTGGCTGCCAATCAAGCCAGTGAAGTCACTCATTGCGATAAAGCACTGTCTGACAAACCGGGTGAGGTGTGGTTCGAATCTGCGAATCTCGGTGACAGGGGTCGCGCCAAAGTTGCCGAGTCGGGCGATCTGTGCGTTCAGGCGTTTCCGTTGCTGGACGCCATACGCGATGCCGGGCTGACCAGGGTTGATGCGATGAAAATGGATATTGAAGGCCAGGAAATCCGCGTATTGCGCGCTTTTTTTGAAGATGCCCCGCGGGAGATCTGGCCTGAAGTGCTGCTGATAGAAATCAAGCATTCGGACGATGGGCTTGACCAGATCTTGAATAAGGCAGGTTACGTGGCCAGTTTTGCAAACAACACCAACGGCGTGTACAGACTCAATAAAAGCACCGCGTCCGGCGGCACGAAGGAATAACAAATGTCAAAGCGCGACTACTATGAAGTGCTCGGCGTGTCCAAGGGCGCTTCGGCGGACGAGATCAAGAAGGGTTTTCGCAGGAAAGCCAAAGAGCTGCATCCTGACCGCAACAAGGACAACCCGGATGCTGAGGCGCAGTTCAAGGAAGCCAACGAGGCTTATGATGTTCTGCGCGATGCCGAAAAAAAGGCTGCTTATGATCGCTTTGGTCATGCTGCTTTTGAAAACGGCATGGGCGGAGGCGGTCGCCCAGGTGGCGGCTTTGGCGGGCAAGGCGATTTCTCCAGCGCATTCTCGGATGTGTTTGACGACCTGTTCGGTGATTTCATGGGTGGTCAACGGGGTGGCGGCGGGCGTCGCGCCGCGCGCGGCTCGGACCTGCGCTTCAACCTGCGTGTGACGCTGGAAGAGGCATTCTCTGGCCTGCAAAAAACCATAAATGTGCCAACGGCTGTGGCGTGTTCATCTTGCGACGGCACCGGGGCCGAAGGTGGCGTTGAGCCCACTTCCTGCCCCACCTGTTCAGGCATGGGGAAAGTACGGGCACAACAGGGCTTCTTTACGGTGGAACGAACCTGCCCGACCTGTTCGGGACTGGGTCAGATCATCAAGAACCCTTGTAAATCCTGTCAGGGGGCTGGCCGGGTCGAAAAAGACCGTGCTTTGTCGGTGAACATCCCTGCTGGTGTCGAAACCGGAACGCGCATTCGCCTGGCGGGCGAAGGTGAGGCCGGACTGCGTGGTGGTCCTCCGGGCGATCTGTACATTTTCGTGGAAGTATCCGAGCACAAACTGTTCGAACGTGACAGCGTCAATCTCTATTGCCGCGTGCCGGTCAGCATGGCAAAGGCGGCGTTGGGCGGATCGATCGAGGTTCCGACCATCGATGGCGGCCGCGGCCGCGTTCAGATTCCAGCCGGAAGCCAGTCGGGTCGGCAAATGCGCCTGCGCGGAAAAGGCATGCCAGCGCTGCGCGGCGGTGGCGTCGGCGACATGTTCATTGAACTGGCCGTGGAAACCCCGGTCAACCTGACCAGCCGCCAGAAAGAGCTGCTGCGCGAGTTTGATGATCTGGGCGAAGACAACCATCCGGAATCAAAAAGCTTTTTCTCATCCGTCAAATCCTTCTGGGACGGAATGAAAGGCTGAGATCGTGCACTGATGGGGGCTCTTCCCCCGCAGCCTTAGGTCGATTCCCCCGGGATATTGATGGCCAGATGAAGCAAGGGACTCGTTCTTCATCTGGCTAAAAATATCCCGGAGCGCGAGGCAGAGCCGCGCTGGACACTATTATTCGCATAGTGTTTTGGCCTTAGCAGAAAGCTGAAAGTGGCAATACGTCTTGGAAATTGAGTCTTGATTCTGATCCTCGACCCTGAGATTGTCCGCCTCAACCGTTGGGGTGCCCTGTAACAGGGCTGAGAGGCGCAATCGCGTTAACCCATCGAACCTGATCCGGGCAATTCCGGCGTAGGGAACGGTCTCTTGAACACAGACGTTTTCCTTACTCCGTTGCCCAAAGAAGATGGAGCAACGACATGGCGGCAATTGCCCTGACCATAGCAGGATCTGATAGCGGCGGTGGCGCGGGCATTCAGGCCGACCTAAAGGCTATGTCAGCGCTGGGTGTTTTTGGGGCGAGTGTCATCACCGCCGTGACCGCGCAGAACACGCAAGCTGTCACCGCGGTGCATGGGATTCCACTGGATGTCATTGCTGCCCAAATTGAGACGGTTCTGAGTGATCTGGACGTCAAGGCCGTCAAAATCGGCATGCTCGCGACACCTGAGATCATTCATACTGTCGCCAGGGGTTTAGCGGTGTTTGAAGGTCCTGTCGTTCTTGATCCGGTTATGATCGCCAAATCCGGCGATGCCCTGCTGGCAAAGGAGGCGGTCCGGACGCTACGCGATGTGTTGTTGCCAATGGCGACGGTTCTCACGCCAAATCTGCCTGAGGCGGCGTGTCTGCTGAACACGCAATCGGCGGAAACCCCGGAAGAGATGGCCGAACAGGGCCAGGCATTGTGCGCCTTGGGCGCGGATGCAGTAGTTATGAAAGGCGGACACGGGTCGGGTGATATCTGCCACGATATGCTGATTGATCCTTCGGGTACCGTGGCCGAGTTTCAGGCCCCGCGTCAGGATACGAAAAACACCCATGGGACAGGGTGTACTTTGTCGTCGTCCATCACTGCCGGTTTGGCTAATGGGTTGGCCCTGAGGGGCGCAGTTGCGCAGGCGCATGACTATCTGCAAGGGGCCATCGCGCGCGCGGATGAGTTGAATGTCGGCGCTGGGCACGGCCCGGTGCATCATTTCCACCGGGTTTGGCCCTCGTGACGCTTTGGTCTGTCATAGGAGCAGGGGTTGCCGGTCTTGCCGTTGCCAGCGAACTGGCGTCGCGCGGTGCGAAAGTGCAGATATTCGACCCCGGCGGGCCACCGGGCCCGCATGGCTGTTCGTGGTGGGCCGGGGGAATGCTGGCACCGTGGTGCGAATATGAAAACGCGGAAGAACCGGTGCTGCGCCTGGGGCAGTCTGCGATCGAATGGTGGGCCCAACGCACCAAGGTGGCTCAGCGGGGAACGGTTGTTGTCGCGAGCGCCCGTGATGTGCCGGACCTGCACCGCTTCGCGCGTCGAACAAAAGAGTTCACAATGGTCAAACGGGCAAAAATATCCGAATTAGAGCCTGATCTGGCGGGGTTTGGCCAGGGCCTGTTCTTCGAACACGAAGCCCATGTCGATCCGCGCCAGGCGCTGCGCGATCTGCATCGTCAATTGCTAAGCCAGGGCGTGGAGTTCCACCGGAAACTGGCACCTGCCCAGCTGGAAAATGCCATTGACTGCCGTGGTCTTCACGCGCGCGAATACCTGCATGATCTGCGCGGCGTGAAGGGCGAGATGTTGGTTATTCGATGCCCTGACGTGGAACTGACACGCCCGGTTCGATTGCTGCACCCGCGGATGCCGCTCTATATCGTTCCGCGCGGCGACGGCGTCTATATGTTGGGTGCGACCATGATCGAATCCGAGGATAGCGGTCGCATCACCGCCCGTTCGATGCTGGAACTGCTCAGCGCAGCCTATGCCGTGAACCCGGCTTTTGGCGAAGCTGAAGTTTTGGAGATAGGCGTCGATCTGCGCCCCGCCTTCCCTGACAACTTGCCGCGTATCCGACGTTTGGGCCGGACGATCTATGCCAACGGGCTCTATCGCCACGGGTATCTGCTGGCACCGGCACTGGCGCGGGGCGTTGCGGATCTGGCGCTGGACAACACACATTCGGAGATGGTCGATGAAGATCGTGCTTAACGGCGAGGCGCGCGAGGTGCACGCCGAAACCCTGTCGGAATTGTTGGAAGAATGTGGTTTCTCGGGTCGTGTGGCGACCGCCGTGAACGAAGATTTCGTGCCCTCAAGCCTGCGCATCGCTCACAAATTGGCTGAAGGCGACCGGGTTGAAGTTGTCGCTCCGATGCAGGGGGGCTGAAGATGAAGACGTTTTACGGCACTGAACTGCCCAACCCGCTGATGCTGGGCACGGCGCAATATCCAAGCCCGGCCATTCTGGAAAACGCCTTCCGCGAAAGCGGCGCAGGCGTTGCGACGGTTTCCCTTCGGCGCGAAGCGGGTGCGGGCCAGACCTTTTGGAACATGATCCGCGACTTGGGTGTACGCATCCTGCCCAACACCGCCGGTTGCCATACGGTGAAAGAGGCCGTGACGACTGCCCATATGGCCCGCGAAGTGTTTGAGACCCGATGGGTCAAGCTGGAACTCATCGGACACACGGACAGCCTGCAACCAGACGTTTTCCAACTGGTCGAAGCCGCGCGCATTCTGACCGAGGACGGGTTTCAGGTTTTTCCATACACCACCGATGACCTGATCGTGGGGGAACGCCTGCTTGAAGCGGGGTGCGAGGTGCTGATGCCCTGGGGTGCGCCTATCGGGTCCGGGCGTGGTTTGAACAACGAATATGCCCTACGCGCGATGCGGGCCGAGTTTTCTGACATACCCCTGGTCGTGGATGCCGGTATCGGCTTGCCCAGCCACGCGGCCCACGCGATGGAACTGGGCTATGACGCGGTTCTGCTCAACACCGCTGTGGCCCGCGCCGGAGATCCTGTTGTGATGGCCAGAGCAATGGCGCAGGCAACCCTTGCCGGGCAGTTGGCCCATCAGGCAGACCCGATCGAGGCGCGCGATATGGCTGAACCTTCCACTCCCGTTGTTGGAAAGGCATTCCTGTCATGACGCTGGACCGTTTCTATCCAATCTTTGATCACTCGGACTGGCTGCGGCGGATGCTGCCGCTGGGCGTGAAACTGGTGCAGCTGCGCGTCAAGGATCAGCCAGACGAAGTGGTGCGCGACCAGATCGCAGTCTCCCGCGATCTGTGCCGCGACTATGGGGCGGTTCTGGTTATCAATGACTATTGGCAGCACGCGATCGATCTGGGTTGCGACTGGATTCATCTGGGACAGGAAGATCTGGACGATGCAGACCTGAAAGCCATTCGAAAAGCGGGTCTGAAACTGGGTGTTTCCACCCATGACGATGATGAGCTTGAGCGTGTACTGGCCATGGATCCCGACTACGTGGCCCTGGGTCCAGTCTACCCCACCATTCTGAAAAAGATGAAATGGCATCAGCAGGGCCTGCCCCGCGTAACGGAATGGAAGGTGCGGGTCGGTGGTATTCCTTTGGTTGGTATTGGTGGGATGAGTGTTCAGCGCGCGGCAGGTGTGCTGGAGGCCGGGGCGGACATTGTCTCGGCGGTCACGGACATCACACTGAATGCCGACCCCGAAGCCCGGCTGCGCGCGTGGATTGAGGTCACACGATGAGCCGATATGCCCGCCAGACGCTTCTGCCCGAAGTTGGGGCGCAAGGGCAGGCACGACTGTCAGCGGCCCGTGTTCTGGTCGTCGGTGCGGGCGGTCTTGCTGCACCGGTTCTGCCGCTTTTGGCGGGGGCCGGGGTCGGACAAGTAACGATACTGGATGGTGACACCGTCGATCTGTCGAACCTGCACCGTCAAACGTTTTTCTCCGAGGCCGATTGCGGGCAATCCAAGGCGGAAACCGCCGCCGCCCGTTGTCGCGCGCTGAATGGTGAAACTGATGTCACCGGTTTGAATCAGGTTCTGACTGGCGAGAACGCGCCTGAAATGGTCTCGCGAGCTGATATCATTCTGGATTGCGCTGACAGCTACGCGGCCAGCTACATCCTGTCGGATACTTGTCTGGCGCAAGGCAAGCCTTTGATCAGTGCCTCGGTTCTGGGGCTTTCGGGATATGTGGGTGGGTTCTGCGGTGGGGGCCCATCCCTGCGCGCTGTCTTTCCCGATGCGCCGGACAGTGGCGCCAGCTGCGCCACTGCGGGGGTTCTGGGCCCCGTGGTTGGCGTGATCGGGGCGATGCAAGCGCAGATGGCGCTTAACGTGATCCTTGGGCTTGATCCCTCGCCCCTTGGGCAGTTGGTTCAATATGACGCAAGAACCCTGCGTAGCACCGGGTTTCGCTTTGATGATGCACCCGAGCCCGACAGCTGCTTTCGCTTTCTGTCCACAAGCCAGCTGAAGGACACGGATCAAATAATCGAGCTACGCAGTTCGCAGGAAGAGCCCGCACCCGCCCATTCGAACGCGACGCGCATATCACCGGATAACTTACACGAAATAGACCCTAACAAAGGAAAACGGCTGGTGATTTGCTGTGCCACCGGTCTGCGTGCATGGCGCGCCGCCGAACAGATTCAACCAGATTGGCCGGGCGAGATTGTCCTCGTCGCGGCTTCAACCTCGTGAAGAAAAAGGAAACGCGAGACATGAAAAAGCTGATGACAGCCATCGCCCTTCTGGCCGCCGCGCCAGCATGGGCCGAAGACCAGATGACCGTCCTGCTGGACTGGTTCATCAACCCTGACCATGGTCCCATCATCGTGGCGCAGGAAAACGGCTATTTTGCCGAACAGGGGCTTGAGGTCGAGATCGTTCCGCCCGCCGATCCGTCCGCCCCGCCACGCTTGGTGGCTGCCGGTCAGGCTGATCTGGCAGTGTCTTACCAACCGCAATTGCACCTGCAGATTCACGAGGGCTTGCCCTTGAAGCGCGTTGGAACATTGGTCGCAACACCACTGAACTGTCTTCTGGTGCTGGAAGACGGGCCAATCAAGTCGCCGGCCGACCTCAAGGGTAAAAAAATCGGGTTCTCGGTTGCAGGGGTGGAAGAAGCCATCCTTGGTACCGTTCTGGGCAAATATGGTGTTGCTCTGGACGATGTTGAACTGATCAACGTCAACTTTTCCCTCTCGCCGTCGCTGATGACCGGCCAGGTGGATGCGGTCATTGGCGCATATCGCAACTTCGAGCTGAACCAGATGGATATCGAAGGTCGTCCCGGCACCTGCTTCTACATCGAGGAAGAGGGCGTTCCGTCTTATGACGAACTGATCTATGTCGCCAACCCGGATACGATGGACAAGGACAAGATTGCCAGGTTCCTCGCCGCGACAGAAAAAGCGACTCAATATATCGTCAACAATCCGGAGAAAAGCTGGGAGATCTTTGCGGCCACCTCGCCCGAACTTCAGGACGATCTGAATGCCCGCGCCTGGGTTGATACACTGCCGCGCTTTGCACTGCGTCCGGCAGGTTTTGATGCCGGTCGTTATGCTCGGTTCGAAACCTTCCTGAACGAAAGCGGGATGATCGACAGCGTCCTTCCGGTCAGTGACATCACCATCGACGTGACCGCGCAATGAGCAACTATGGCAAAGCCTTTGCGCTGATGCGTGATGCTGCGGCGGGGCCGTGGCGGGATTATACCCGCCACGCCTTCGTGGAGGGCATGAAAGATGGAACGCTGCCGCGCGAGGCGTTTCTGCACTACCTGCGGCAGGATTATGTGTTCCTTATCCACTTCAGCCGCGCGTGGGCCTTGGCGGTGGTGAAATCGGAAACGCATGAAGAAATGCTTGCCGCATCGCGAACCGCGAACGGTTTGATCAGCGAAGAGATGAAACTGCATATCGGTATCTGCGCGGCAGAAGGCATCTCGCAGGCTGAGCTGTTTGCCACACCGGAGCGTCACGAGAATCTGGCCTATACCCGTTTTGTCCTGGAAGCAGGCTACAGCGGAGACCTTCTGGATCTGCTAGCGGCGCTTGTTCCTTGCGTCATGGGATATGGTGAGATCGGTACGCGTCTGTCCGCTGAAGAAACTTCGGGGACATATCGCGGCTGGATCGACACTTATGCTGGCGAAGACTACCAAGACGCATGTGCGGCGGTCGGCGAGTTGCTGGATCAGGCTCTAACAAGACGCATTGGGGCAGATTTTCAGGATTCGCCACGCTGGGATCGACTGTGCCAGACCTTCCGCAAGGCGACAGAGCTTGAGGTTGACTTCTGGCAGATGGGTTTGACTCCATGACCCCTGCGCCCGATCTGACCATCAGCGGTACCGCCACGATCGACGGCGCGACCCTGTTTGCGCCGCTGTCCCTGACCCTTGGGGCCGGGGCGTGGACGTGCCTGCTGGGCGGTTCGGGCGTGGGAAAAACCACAATTCTGCGGTTGATTGCCGGGCTCGAGACCGGGGCGGTTTTTGCTGGTCGAATCACGGCCAGTGATGGCTTTCCGGTATCTGGGCGTGTCTCATACATGGCTCAGGATGATCTTCTGTTGCCCTGGGCAACCGTCGCGCAGAATGTCTCTCTGGGCGCGCGTTTGCGTGGTGAAACCGTTGATCTTGATCGACGCGACCGCCTTATCGAACGTATGCGGCTGCAGGATCACATGAACAAGAAGCCCAACGCGTTGTCCGGTGGGCAACGCCAGCGTGTCGCTTTGGCCCGGACCTTGATGGAAGACCGCCCCGTTGTTTTGCTGGACGAGCCCTTTTCGGCGCTCGATGCCCGCACCCGCGCTGACATGCAGGAACTGGCCGCCGAAGCTTTGAACGGCCGCACCGTCCTTCTTGTGACACATGATCCGGCGGAAGCTGCGCGTTTGGGGCAATCCATCGTAGTGATGACTGAACACGGATTGACGCCCTGCGATCCGCCGCACGCCCCGGCCCCGCGCAGCGTGGACGACTTGGAGACATTGGAAACCCAAGGTGCCTTGCTGCGTCTTCTCCGTGAGAGCGCGGCATGAAGTATTTTTCTGCATTGGCCGCAACTTTGTTTGCTTTGTTGATCTGGCAGGGCATCGTGACCCTGACCGGATTGCCAAAATTCATCCTGCCTGGGCCTGCAGTGGTGGCCGAGACCTGGTGGCAGAACCGCTGGGTGATAGCGGAACATACCTGGATCACGGCGATCGAAGTGGTTATCGGTATGGCGTGCGGGACGCTGCTGGGTGTCGTCACCGCGTTGCAGTTGGCAAACTCTCGGGCGGCGCGGGTGCTGGTACAGCCGATGCTCGTGTTTACGCAGGCTCTGCCGGTTTTCGCATTGGCGCCGTTGCTGACACTGTGGCTGGGCTACGGGCTCTGGTCCAAGGTCGCCATGGCAGTGCTGATCATCTATTTCCCGATCACCTCGTCTTTCTTCGACGGGCTTATGCGCACCCCTTCGGGGTATCTGGATCTGGCCCGAACGATGCAGGCCAGCAAGCGCGCCGTATTGTGGCATATCCGTATTCCGGCTGCTCTGCCGTCGCTGGCGTCGGGGATGCGGCTGGCGGCGGTGTATGCTCCGATTGGGGCAGTGATCGGTGAATGGGTCGGCTCGTCGCAGGGGCTGGGCTATCTGATGCTGCTGGCCAATGGGCGGGCCAAGACCGATCTCATGTTTGCCGCGATGCTGACGCTGGGTGTGTTCTCGATCCTTCTGCACATGATTGTCCGCCGGGCCACGGCACGCATGGCAGGTGAGATGCGTTAACCAATCAGAAACCGATTCTGGGTCAGGGTGAGGTTATGACACAGGACGCCTTTGCCGAAGCCCCGATGCTGTTTGATACGGACGAAGCGCCGGCGCAGCCGCTGCCCTCTGGTCGTTTGCCCTCCTACATTAAAGACCACCGCAAGCGACTGCGTGAACGGTTCATGGCGGGTGGGTCGGCCGCAATGCCGGATTATGAGCTGCTGGAGCTGGTCCTGTTCCGGTCCATTCCCCGGCAGGATGTGAAGCCACTGGCACGGGCGTTGATGGATACCTTTGGTGATTTCAATCGTGTCCTGACCGCGCCCGAGGAACGGTTGCGTCAGATCAAGGGCGTTGGGGATACTATAGTCACAGACCTGAAGATCCTTGAGGCCTGTGCCCACCGGATGGCCCGCGCCCGAGTGATGCAGCGGCATGTGATCTCGGGCTGGGACGCGCTGCTGGATTACTGTCACACCACGATGGCGCATCGTGAGATCGAACAGTTCCGCGTGTTCTATCTGGATCGCAAGAACGTAATGATCGCGGATGAGGAACAGGCCAAGGGCACTGTGGATCATGTGCCGGTGTACCCGCGCGAGGTCGCGAAAAGGGCGCTCGAGCTGAATGCCTCGGCCCTGATTCTGGTGCACAACCACCCGTCGGGTGATCCGACGCCCTCGCAATCGGATATCGACATGACCAACCGTATTCAGGATGCCTGTTCGGCGTTGGGCCTGACCCTGCACGACCACCTGATCATAGGAAAATCGACCGAGTTGAGCTTTCGTGCGGAAGGGTATCTGTAACGTCTACTGCACCCAGATCTCGACCCGGCGGTTGACCTTGCGCCCCCATTCGGTGTCGTCACAGGCCATCGGCATTGCTTCGCCAAATCCTTCGGCGGATACCTCGATACTGTCTGATATTGATGTCTCAGCTGCGGCCAGAACCGCGTTTCGCACGGTTTGTGCACGCCGCAGGGCAATGCGGGCGTTGGCGGCGGCCCCGCCATCCCCGTCGCTGAAGCCAGCAAACACCAGCTTGCGTGCCTTCAGTGTTCCGGCATCAAGCATATGCGCCAACTGCTGAATGTTGGAGCGTGACTGTGCGTCCGGGCGGGACGACCCCGGCTCGAACCGGACCGATAGGGACAGGCGCGACAGGGGACGCAGTGTTTTGATCATGCGCTGAAGCTCGTCCAGCCCAACCTCTGGCCCTCCGGTGGCGATGGCGTTGGCCAGCCGGCCGCCTTGTACGTCAATCGGCAAGATTTCGGGCGATTGATCCACGTAACCTGCGTCACGAATGGCCATCTGGGCACCGGGGCTTAGGCTATAGGCCAGAAACTGTCGCGCGATCCGCGGCAGGCGGCGTTCGGGCAGATATAGGAACATCGGCAGATTCAGCGGATAATCCTCGGTCTTGATCGATTGACGGGTTGCTGCCAGCGGATGCCCACAACCTCCGGTCAGCGGCAGGGCTCGGACGTTGTCGGCTGTCGCCTTGCTGGCGATTCCGATGGAAAACGGATCTTTGGCCACAGCCCTGATCAGATCGTGTGCGCGCGCATGGCGGATCGCACTTTCAGACATTTCCACACCGGCCGTTTTCAGGACCTGATCCTCGACGGCCTGCGCCAGCCCTGATCCCGGATCCGGCACATGCAAGGCGATCGGTGCATCCGGCCCGCCCAGGTCCACCCAGTTCTTCACTTCACCTGACAGAATGCGCGCCAAATCGGCCAGCGAAATCTGACGCATCACACTATCGGGTGCCACCACCGGAACCATGGCGTCCAATGCAACAACCCTGGATCGTCGGGCCCGTTTCAGATCACCCAGCCCTGCGGATTCTGCTGCATCCCGTTCCACCTCGCGTACTTCGCGCAGGGCCATCACGATATCTGTCTGATCCTCGATCAGCTTGGCAAACCCGCGATCCGTGGTCCCGACGTCAAAGTAGAACCGCGCCAGCGGGGCCTGACGGCCTGCCTGAAAAAGCTCATAGACGAAGGTGTCCGAATCCACGCGGGCAGGCGTTGCGGTCAGGTCTTCCTGCCGCGCAAACCCGATGATCAGCGCGGGCAAGACCGTTTCGGCCATTACCGATGATCCGGAAAACCGCAACTCGGCTACGAAATCCGTCAGGCTGGGGCACGCAGGTCCGTCGCATGTGACGCCCGAACCATCAACGGTCAACTCACCGAACTGCGTGTCAACGCGGTAGAATTCGCCGTCAAAGCCCAGCAGGTTGCCTGTTACTTCGACCTTGCCGTCATGAGACGTCAGCGTGATGTCCTGCGCCACGGCACAGGTCGCACTTGCAACGAAAAACAGCGCGGTCACCGCCGCACGAAAGAAAGTCATAAGAGAGCCGAGCCTGCCTGCGGATTACTTTGCCGCAATTGTCAGGTCTGAGAGCAGATTATTCAACACCAGAAACTCACCGGCTTGTGAACAATCAGGCAGGGTCAGCGACATGTCGCGCGACCGCAGGCGGCGGTCCGAAAGAAGTTCCAGCGCCTGCACATTCAACGTGTGCCCGCAATTGGCTTCGGTCACTTCAGCTTCGACTGTCAGGTCGATGGTGCCGGACCGATCCGTTGTGCCTGCCGGAAAGGAATACACTTGAACATTCTTAGTATCACCCAGACCCGCCTGGCCCAGGCGCAGAACTTCTCCTGCGCCTTTTGCCGATGCATCATCCCATACATGGCCGCTGCTGCCATAGCTTGCCCCAAATTCCAGCGCGTGAATCTGCAACTCAGTATCACCCTGCCATTGTAGGGCGACGCGGTCATATTCGGCAATATCGGTAACGTGAGTGGTGGCGACAGTGCCCGCTTCATTTTCAAATGAAATCAGAAAAATCGCATATTCCGAAAGTGCCGGGATCGTCATGTCCAGAGCACCGGATTCGTTGGTTTTCTGGCTGA
This sequence comes from Ruegeria sp. AD91A, assembly GCF_003443535.1. Taxonomy (GTDB): domain Bacteria; phylum Pseudomonadota; class Alphaproteobacteria; order Rhodobacterales; family Rhodobacteraceae; genus Ruegeria. Next base: position 3,000,481 of record NZ_CP031946.1, read on the forward strand.
CCGTCAGGCCGCTATGGTGGACTTCAACCCGCTCGTTCTTGTGGCACGGCGCTTTGAGGGACAGGCGCGCCATCGCGCCGGGAACTGCAACAGCGCGTGCACTTATACTGCAATCAGAAGGCCTGGAAGGCGCCGGAACTGCACGGGATACAGGCGTGGCGTTGCCCGGAATCGCGTCAGAGACAGTAGCCGAAGTCTGTACGATACCATCCAGCCCCGACAGAACCGAAGACTGCTCGGATGCCGACGCGACGTCGACCCCTTGCTGCGCACCGGCAGGCTGCGCAGGTGATCCGTTTTGCATCAGGTAGCCAATGCCCAATGCACAAGCGACCGTTCCGCACATGGTTACGTAGTTTCGAACTACAAACAAGACACCCTCCCCAGTTGAAGGAGCAAATCGCACTTTCGCCACGAATCGCGGCCAATTTGTGGCCGCGAGACGAACACATTGTGGATTTGACGGGTGACGTTAGGTCAGGCGGCCATGGCAGTGTTTGAACTTCTTGCCTGACCCGCAGGGACATGGGTCATTGCGGGATGGGTTGCCCCAGGTTGAGGGATCGTTTTCGTCGAAGCCCGGCAGCGCGTCACCGGAAGCCGCAGCTTCGGCTTTTGCTTCGGCCTGATTCGTGGCTTTGTCCACAGCCTGCTGCGCCTGAGCCTGCTGTCCGGCCATCTGTGCCAGCATTTCTTTCTGTTCTTCCTCGGTCAGCGGGCGCACGCGCGACAATTGCTGAGTCACGGTTTCGCGTAGGGAATCCAGCATGCTTTCGAACAGTTGGAAGCTTTCGTTCTTGTATTCGTTCAGCGGATCGCGCTGGGCGTACCCGCGGAAGCCGACGACCGAACGCAGGTGTTCCAGTGTCAGCAGGTGCTCGCGCCACTTGCTGTCAATAGTCTGCAGCAGAACCTGCTTCTCGATGTTGCGCATATTTTCAGGGCCAAAGGCGACGGCCTTCTGGGCCATCATCTCATCGGCGGCCTTGATCAGACGCTCGCGCACTTGCTCGTCATCCACGCCTTCCTCGGCCGCCCAGTCCTGAACCGGGGCGTCGATGGACAGCTTGTCCTTGATCGCCTCGTGCAGACCCTCCGTATCCCACTGATCGGCATAGGATTTCGGCGGCATGTATTCGTCAATCAGGTCGTCGATCACCTGTTCTCGCATATCCGAGACGATCTCGGACAGGTCGTTCGCCGACATGATTTCGCGGCGCTGGCTGAAGATCACCTTCCGCTGGTCGTTCATCACGTCGTCAAACTTGAGAACGTTCTTGCGCATATCAAAGTTGCGGCCTTCGACCTTGGATTGTGCGCGTTCCAGCGACTTGTTCACCCAAGGGTGGACGATCGCCTCGCCTTCTTTCATGCCTAGCGTGGTCAGGACCTTGTCCAGCCGTTCCGAGCCAAAGATGCGCATCAGGTCATCCTCGAGGCTCAGGTAGAATACCGTGCGACCCGGGTCGCCCTGACGGCCCGAACGACCCCGAAGCTGGTTGTCGATGCGGCGGCTTTCGTGGCGTTCAGACGCAATGACGTAAAGGCCACCAGCAGCCAGCACCTTTTCTTTTTCCTCGGCGTGGCGTGCTTCTTCTGTGGCCCGCAGCTCGGACGGGTCAGCGTCAGGATTTTCGGCAAGCGCTTTCAGCACCTTCATCTCGACATTGCCGCCAAGCTGAATGTCGGTGCCGCGACCGGCCATGTTGGTGGCGATGGTTACCGCACCCAGACGACCGGCATCAGCGACGATCTCAGCCTCTTGTTCATGCTGACGGGCGTTCAGAACGTTGTGCTCGATTCCTTCCTTCGCCAACATCTGGCTCAGCAGTTCGGATTTTTCGATCGACGTGGTCCCCAGCAGAACAGGCTGGCCCTTTTCCTGTGCCTTTTTCGTCTGGGCGATCATCGCATTGTATTTTTCGGCGGCTGTACGATAGACCTGATCATCTTCGTCGATACGGGCAATCGGCAGGTTGGTCGGAACTTCGACCACGCCCAGACCGTAAATCTCGGCAAATTCTTCGGCTTCGGTCAGCGCGGTGCCGGTCATGCCGCTCAGTTTGTCGTACAGGCGGAAATAGTTCTGGAATGTCACGCTGGCCAATGTGACATTTTCCGGCTGGATCTGAACCTTTTCCTTGGCTTCGATCGCCTGATGCAGACCTTCGGACAGGCGACGACCCGGCATCATGCGGCCGGTGAATTCATCGATCAGAACAACATTGCCGTCGCGCACAATGTAATCCTTGTCGCGCTGGAACAGCTTGTGTGCTCGCAGCGCCTGATTGACGTGATGCACGACGGTGGTGCTTTCCGGGTCATACAGGGAATGGCCTTCGGGAATCAGGCCTGCCTGAAGCAGTTGGCCCTCGAGAAACTCGTTGCCTTCATCGGTGAAGGTCACATTGCGCGATTTTTCGTCCAGGGTGTAGTGATCTTCGCTCAGCGTCGGGATCAAGGCATCAATGGCGGTGTACAGGTCCGAACGGTCCTGCGCAGGACCCGAGATGATCAGCGGCGTCCGCGCTTCATCGATCAGGATCGAGTCGACCTCGTCCACAATCGCAAAGTTGTGATGCTTCTGGTAAACCTGCTCCAGATCCGCCTTCATGTTGTCGCGCAGATAGTCGAAGCCCAGCTCATTGTTGGTGGCATACGTGATGTCACAGGAATACGCGGCCAGTTTTTCCGCGTCGGACTGGCCCGACCAGATCACGCCGGTGGTCATGCCCACGGCAGCAAAAACCTTGCCCATCCATTCCGCGTCACGCTTGGCCAGGTACTCGTTCACCGTGACGACGTGCACGCCCTTGCCGGTCAGCGCATTCAGATAAGCCGGGAAGGTGGCGACCAGAGTCTTGCCCTCGCCCGTCTTCATTTCCGAGATGTTGCCCTGATGCAGGAAAATGCCGCCCATCAGCTGCACATCAAAGGCCCGCAGTCCAAGCGCGCGTTTGGCGCCCTCGCGCACGTTGGCAAAAGCCTCGGGCAGCAGGTCATCCAGGCTTTCACCATCCAGTGCGCGCTTACGCAGTTCTTCAGTCTTGTCGATCAGGTCCTGATCCGACAGCTTTTCAAACTCTGGTTCCAGTGTGTTGATCTTTTCGACCAGCGGGCGGGTCGCCTTGATCTTGCGGTCGTTCGGTGTTCCGAACACCTTTTTGGCGAGCGTTCCGAGTCCCAGCATGTTCACTCCAGCGGATCTGTTCTTTTCGTGGTTGCGACAGGCTTGCCCACCTTGCGCGCAACCCATAGATACGGGGGGTGAAAGGCGGCCCTGTCCAAGGCTACGAAGCGATGTAAGCGGCAGGTTCCAGAGTGTCAACGCTGCGCCCTGTCGCGGCAAGAAAATAGGATGATTCAATGCCCAAAGGCCTCACTTTTCTGCCATCGCTGGCCCTCGCTGCCGTGATGGCCCTGCCTCTGGCCGCCGAAACCAAGCCGGATGCGTCAACCATAGTTGCTCGGGTAAACGGGGATGAGATCACACTGGGTCACGTGATCGCCACCGTCGCGTCTCTACCGGCGCAATACCAGCAAGCGGAAGATGATGTTCTGTTCGATTTCGTTCTGGAACAGCTGATCCAGCAGCAATTGCTGGGACAGCAACAGGAAGGTTTGAACAAGCAGAACGCGCTGACACTCGACAATGAAAAGCGGTCGCTTCAGGCGGTTCAGACAGTCGCAGCCCTGACCAACGATGTTGTTACGGACGAAGCCATTCAGGCCGCTTATGACGCGCGCTTCAATGAATTTGCGGGTGAAGACGAATTCGACGCCAGCCATATTCTGGTTGAAACGGAAGAAGAAGCCAAAGCGCTCAAGCCACAGCTTGATGATGGTGCCGATTTTGCGGAACTCGCGCGCGAGAACTCGACCGGTCCGTCCGGCCCGAATGGTGGTGCGCTGGGATGGTTCGGAAAAGGCCAGATGGTACCCGAATTCGAGGAAGCAGTGATCGCGCTTGAAAAAGGACAGGTGTCGGAACCGGTGCAAACTCAATTTGGCTGGCATCTGGTCAAGCTGAACGACAAGCGCAAAACCGAGGCACCCGAACTGGACGCGGTGCGCGATGAGTTGGCTCAGTCAATACAACAGGATGCCATTCAGGCGCGGATCGACGAGTTGACGCAGCAGGCACAGATCGAACGCCCCGTGCTCGAAGGCGCGGGCCCCGAGATCATGCGTCAACTGGACCTGATTCAGGAGTAAAGACACGTGGCCACGATCACCAAGGTTTCGCCGCTGGCGCCTGCGTCTTTCCCTGATCTGCCCGCGATTGACGGTGTGCGCTTTGCCACCGTCGAGGCGGGTGTGCGCTATCAGGGCCGTACCGACGTCATGCTGGCAGTTCTGGATCCGGGCACATCAGTGGCCGGGGTCTTCACCCGTTCCGCCACCCGTGCCGCACCGGTGCTGGATTGTCAGGAGAAAATCGGTGGATCCAGCGAAGGTCCGGCAGCGATCCTGGTGAACTCTGGCAACGCCAATGCCTTTACCGGCCACTACGGTCAAACTTCGGTCGCTGAAGTGACGCAGGCCGTTTCGAAATCAACCGGCGTACCGGTTGAGCGGGTCTTTACCTCGTCCACCGGTGTCATCGGCGAACCGCTGCCACATGATCGCATCGTGGCTCAACTTGAGGCGCTGAAATCAGGCCTCAGCCGCCATGCTGTCGAAGATGCCGCACGCGCGATCATGACAACGGATACGTTCCCTAAAGGGGCGAGTACACAGGTTGCGATCGGAGGAAAAACAGTCTCTATTGCAGGGATTGCGAAGGGTTCCGGCATGATCGCTCCGGATATGGCGACGATGCTGGTCTATATCTTCACCGACGCACAGGTCGAACAATCCGCGTTGCAGGAAATGCTGAGCGCACAGACAGATCGCACCTTCAACTGCATCACTGTGGACAGCGACACCTCGACTTCAGACAGCCTGTTGCTGTGTGCGACCGGATCTTCGGGCGTTGATGCCACCGGCAATTCCGCCTTCGCGGAGGCATTGGAAACGGTGATGCTGGACCTAGCGCAACAAGTGGTGCGCGACGGGGAAGGCGCCACCAAATTCGTGGAAATCCGTGTGATCGGCGCCGCATCGGATTCGGATGCCAAAGTACATGGTCTGGCCATCGCCAACTCTCCGCTGGTCAAAACGGCCATTGCCGGGGAAGACCCGAATTGGGGCCGCATTGTCATGGCCATTGGCAAATCCGGTGCCGCCGCCGACCGCGACCTGCTAAGTATTTCCTTCGGTGATATTCTGGTTGCCGAAAAGGGCTGGGTCAGTCCGGACTACCGCGAGGATGAAGCCGCCGCCTATATGAAAGGTCAGGATCTGGTGATCGCGGTTGATCTGGGACTGGGCGTAGGCAAGTCCACCGTTTGGACCTGTGACCTGACCCACGGCTATATTGAGATCAACGCGGATTATCGCTCGTGAAAACTGTATTAGTGTCTGCCGTTGCCCTGATCGACATTGAGGGCCGGGTGCTACTGGCCCAACGACCCGAGGGCAAATCTATGGCCGGTCTCTGGGAATTCCCCGGTGGCAAGATCGAACCAGGCGAAACCCCCGAGGCCGCTCTGATCCGCGAATTGCACGAAGAGCTGGGCATCGACACCTGGGCCTCGTGCCTCGCCCCGCTGACTTTTGCCAGCCACAGCTATGACGATTTTCACCTGCTGATGCCGCTGTTTGCTTGTCGCAAGTGGGACGGCATTCCGCAGTCCAAGGAAGGGCAGGCGCTGAAATGGGCGCGTGCAAATGAGTTGCGGAATTACCCTATGCCAGCCGCGGATGTGCCGCTGATCCCGATTTTACGGGATTGGTTGTAAGGATGAGACAAACAAGCAAACGATACAGTACTTAAGTGGAAGAAGTTTGTATCTTAATGATCGTTAGTCGTAGATTTTGGAGCATTTAACTTGTTTGATTCCTAGGTATTACGCTCCTTACGCCATCGGAATCCGTAGTAAAGCGCCTGAATGGGAAAGCCGATAAAGGCACAGGCAATGACTACATGACCCCGACCGCGCGGCCACTGTACAATGCTGTCGTACCAGATTGTGCAGGCGACCATAGCAATTGCCCCGAAAACTATTGAGCGCAATGTCTTCTGCTTACAGGACAGATGCTTCCAACCAAGCTGCATGTTCGAGTTACCTTCTTATCCAAATCTAAATTTTGCAGCGGTGCCCGCAGCCGTTTGGCCTGCACAGACTGACCAGTTACGCAGCTTGTAAAGCTCGAATGGCCACCTCCCCACCCCTGTTACAATTCGTAAGAATTGAGAAAACATCAGGAAAAAGTTGACGCTGATCTTTCCTGCGTCCCTTATCGGGGCGTTGGCGTCCGGGGTTGATCCCTGGTCCGCCGTTTCCGGCCCAGAGGAGGGGTCGGATGGGGAGGAGAAAGAGATTGGCTCAGACGCAGTCGGGCGCTGAAGGGATGCACTCTCTTCCGGCGCTGCTACACCGCAATGCGGCCCAGTTCGGGGACGCCCCGGCCTACCGGGAAAAGGAATTTGGGATCTGGCAATGCTGGACCTGGGCCGAAGCGGCCAGGGAAATCCGCGCCATCGCGCTGGGGTTCTTGGAGCTTGGCGTTGGAAAGGGCGACCACATCGCCGTGATCGGGCGCAACCGTCCGGCACATTACTGGTCAATGGTTGCGGCGCAGATGGTCGGTGCCATTCCGGTCCCTCTCTATCAGGACGCGGTTGCCGAAGAGATGGCCTATGTGCTGGAGCATTGCGGTGCGAAATATGTCGTCTGCGGCGATCAGGAGCAGGTCGACAAGGTCATCGAGATTCAGGAAAACCTGCATCAGGTCAAACACATCCTCTATACCGACAAGCGGGGGATGCGGAAATACGACCACAGCCAGATGAATGCCCTTGACGACATCAAGGCCGAAGGCAGCGCCGGTCATGCGCGGTTTGACGCGGAACTGGATAAGCGCATCGGTGAGCTCACCTATGACGACACCTGCGTGATGCTCTATACCTCGGGCACCACGGGCAAGCCCAAGGGTGTGGTGCTGTCGAACCGCAACGTGATCGAAAGTGCCAAGAACTCGGCCGAATTTGATCATCTGACCCGGAATGAAGACATCCTGTCATACCTGCCGATGGCCTGGGTTGGTGATTTCATCTTTTCCATCGGTCAGGCTTATTGGTGCGGCTTCTGCGTGAACTGTCCTGAAAGCGCCGACACGATGATGACCGATCTGCGCGAGATCGGGCCGACCTATTTCTTCGCCCCACCACGTGTGTTCGAGACCCAACTGACCAATGTGATGATCCGGATGGAAGATGCCAGCAAGCTCAAGCAGCGCATGTTCCACTACTTCATGGCGCATGCCAAGAAGGTCGGCGGTCGGTTGCTGGATGGCAAGCCGGTGAGCTTGGGTGACAAGTTGAAATACGCACTGGGCAATCTGCTGGTATACGGGCCGCTCAAAGACACGCTGGGGTACGGGCGCTTCCGGGTGGGCTATACGGCGGGTGAGGCGATTGGGCCCGAGATTTTTGATTTCTATCGCTCTTTAGGCATCAACCTGAAACAGCTGTATGGCCAGACCGAAGCGACCGTGTTCATCACTGTCCAGCCGGATGGCGAAGTGCGCGCGGATACTGTTGGTGTTCCTGCGCCGGACGTTGAGCTGAAAATCGACGACAAGGGCGAAATTCACTATCGCTCACCCGGTGTGTTTGTGGAGTATTTCAACAATCCGGACTCCACGGCCTCGACCAAGGATGTCGAAGGCTGGGTGGCCACGGGTGATGCCGGGTTCATCGAGGAAAGCTCGGGGCATCTGCGGATCATCGATCGCGCCAAGGACGTGGGCAAGATGGCCGACGGGTCGATGTTCGCGCCGAAATACGTCGAGAACAAGCTGAAGTTTTATCCGGATATCCTTGAGGTCGTCGTGTTCGGCAATGGCAAGGATCGTTGCGTGGCCTTCATCAATATCGACCTGACGGCGGTCGGCAACTGGGCCGAGCGCAACAACGTCGCATATGCCTCGTATCAGGAACTGGCGGGGCATCCGCGCGTGTTAGAGACGATTCGGAGCCACGTGGAAGAAGTGAACAAGTCGGTTGCCGCCGATGAAATGCTGTCGGGTTGTCAGGTGCATCGCTTTGTGGTGCTGCACAAGGAACTGGATGCGGATGATGGCGAGATGACCCGGACGCGGAAGGTGCGGCGCGGTTTTGTCGAAGACAAGTTCAGCGACATCATTGCCGCGCTTTATGACGGGTCCAAGACGGTCTCGACCACCACAGAAGTCACCTATGAGGATGGTCGCAAGGGATCGATCTCAGCGACGCTGGAAATTGTCGACGTGCCGGTTGTTCCCGTTGCCCAACATAAGGTTGCCGCAGAATGAAGGCCGTACGTGCGCCGCTCGACCTGCGGTCATCGCCCCGCCCGCCGTCCCGTTTTCGCGCAAGTCAGGGAGTGACCGATGCTGGATAATTCCGATGGATATGTCACCGAAGACGGTCGCAAGATCGGCGGTGTGGTGATGGAAATGAAGAACATCACCCTGCGCTTTGGTGGTGTGGTTGCGATCAAGGATATCTCGTTCGACATTCGTGAGGGCGAGATCCGCGCCATCATCGGGCCGAACGGGGCAGGCAAGTCCTCGATGCTGAACGTGATTTCGGGCTTCTATGTCCCGCAGGAGGGTGAGGTCTGGTTTCATGGGGCCAAACGCCCGCCGATGCGGCCCTTTGAGGTGGCGCAGCAGGGGATTGCGCGGACGTTTCAGAATATCGCCTTGTTCGAAGGCATGAGCGTTCTGGACAACGTCATGACCGGACGATTGGGTTACATGAAGACCAACATCCTTCAGCAGGCACTGTGGAAGGGCAAGGCCGAGAAGGAAGAGACCGAAAACCGCGAGGCGGTTGAAAAGATCATCGACTTTCTGGAAATCCAGCACATCCGCAAGACGCCGGTATCACGCCTGCCCTACGGTCTGAAGAAACGCGTCGAACTGGCGCGGGCGCTGGCGGCAGAGCCCAAGCTGCTGCTGTTGGACGAGCCGATGGCGGGTATGAACGTTGAAGAAAAAGAGGACATGAGCCGCTTCATCCTCGACGTGAATGACGAATTCGGCACCACCATCGCCCTGATCGAACACGACATGGGCGTTGTGATGGACCTGAGCGACCGGGTGGTCGTCATGGATTACGGAAAGAAGATCGGTGACGGCACACCTGATGAAGTGCGCAACAATCAGGAAGTCATCGACGCCTATCTGGGGGTCAGCCATGACTAAGCTCTGGGCAGAATTGAGGAGGGGCTGGCATGCCTGATCAAATTATCTTCGGGATGGAGGTCATCCTCAACGGTCTGATGGCCGGGGTGCTCTATGCGCTGGTCGCGCTGGGCTTTGTACTGATCTACAAGGCGTCTGGGATTTTCAATTATGCCCAAGGGGTTATGGCCCTGTTCGCGGCGATGACGCTGGTCGGGATCATGAACGGGCAGGTACCATTTGCGCATCTGATCAACGCGACTTTCGGCACCCATATCCACTACTTCGGGTGGAATGTGCCCGCGCTGTTCGCGATCGTTCTGACGATGGGTGTGATGGTGTTGCTGGCCTGGTGTGTGCAGCGGTTCGTCATGCGACATCTGGTTGGGCAGGAGCCAATCATCCTGTTCATGGCGACCATCGGTCTGGCATATTTCCTGGAAGGCGTCGCCGACCTGATGTGGGGGTCCGAGATCAAGACGCTGGATGTGGGCCTGCCGCAGGGGATCAACCTGTGGATCGATGAGACGACGTTCAACATCTTCGGCTATGGCTTCTTCATCGACAATCTAGACATCGTGGCGACGGTCATCGCGGCGCTTCTGGTCGCGGCGCTGGTCGCGTTCAGCCAATACACAAAGCAGGGCCGCGCGATGCGGGCGGTAGCAGATGATCACCAGGCGGCGCTGTCCGTTGGCATCTCTTTGAACTTCATCTGGGTCATGGTCTGGTCGGTTGCGGGATTTGTCGCCCTGGTCGCAGGTATCATGTGGGGCACCAAGTCGGGCGTGCAATTCTCGCTGTCGCTGATCGCGCTCAAGGCGTTGCCAGTGCTGATGCTGGGCGGGTTCACCTCGATCCCCGGAGCCATCGTTGGCGGGCTGATCATCGGCGTGGGTGAGAAGCTGTTCGAATTCGCAATCGGACCGATGGTCGGTGGCGCAACCGAGAACTGGTTCGCCTATGTGCTGGCGCTGATCTTCCTTGTGTTCCGGCCGCAGGGCCTGTTTGGGGAGAAGATCATTGAAAGGGTTTAGGTTAAAAAAGTTTATCGCTCTTTTTTGCTCCATTGCGGCTACCGTTTTGATCGCTAGTTTCGCTTCGGCAGGATGCACCGCAATCAGTGAACCGACAGAAAACGCGGGATTAGAAACGATCAAGATTCGCATGCAGGAAAGGCGTTTTAGTACCGCGTTTGGGTCTTTTGAAATCGAGGATTCGGCCAAGAAAAGCGTGGCAGATCAGATTTCGGGTTTGTCCGGTGAGGGGGAACTTAAATGTGTGACTCTGAGACGCGTTCGGCAGAGCGAATACTTCATAAGTGAAGTCGTGTTGTTCGAAAGTGATAGCACGATATTCTATTTCACGATCTCTGGCGAAACCGCTTCAGATGAATTCCGGATGATCAATTTTTGGGCAACCACGGACTTCGATAAAATCAGAGGGTTTTTGTACTGATGACCAAGCTGATCGCCATCATCAACGTGATCGCATGGGCCGGGTTCTGGGCGTTTGGGTATATCGCCCTGACCTCGGACGATCTGACGGATGGCCAGCTGACCATCGCTGCAATCCTGGCTTTTGCGGGTCTGATCATGGGGGTTCTGGCCTACCTGAAACTGGTGCGCGCCTCAGAGGCGAGCGGATATGCCAAAGGGTCCAATCAACTGGACGCCGAAGCCCGGAACCGGGCGCAGGAAGAATGGGGAAAGTAAGACATGTTCTATCGTGAGGCCGGAGATTTCAAAACCTCCTACGTTGCTGACAGCCAGACTTTCCCGATCAAGTTCGATCGGTATCGGTACTATGTGGTGTTGGCGGTGGCGTTCGGGATCATCCCGTTCATCATCAACGACTATTGGGCCAACGCTCTTCTGCTTCCCTTCCTGATCTATGCGATCGCGGCCATTGGGCTGAACATTCTTGTGGGGTATTGCGGGCAGGTCAGCCTTGGCACCGGCGGGTTCATGGCTGTGGGGGCCTATGCCTGTTACAAGCTGATGACCGCTTTCCCGGATGTCAGCATGTTTATTCACGTGTTGCTGGCCGGCGGGATAACGGCCATCGTCGGTGTACTGTTCGGCTTGCCATCCTTGCGGATCAAGGGGTTTTACCTTGCGGTGGCGACGCTGGCGGCGCAATTCTTCCTGGTGTGGCTTTTCAACCGGGTGCCGTGGTTCTACAACTATTCGGCGTCGGGGCAGATCAATGCGCCGGAACGGGATGTGTTCGGCATCATCATCACTGGTCCAAATGCATCGGCCTGGGCCACTTACCTGTTTTGCCTGATTTTCCTGACCATCTGCGCCATTCTCGCGCGCAACCTGACGCGCGGCACGACGGGGCGGACATGGATGGCGATCCGCGATATGGATATCGCGGCCGAGATCATCGGGGTGAACCCGCTCAAGGCGAAACTGACTGCCTTTGCCGTCAGTTCGTTCTTTGTGGGCATCGCGGGCGCGCTGTTCTTCTCGGTCTATCTGGGCGCGGTTGAGGTCGGCGAAGTATTCGGCATCCAGAAATCGTTCCTGGTGCTGTTCATGGTCATTATCGGCGGTCTGGGCTCGATCTTCGGATCCTTCGCGGGTGCTGCATTCCTTGTACTTCTGCCCGTGGTCCTGAAAGTGGTCGGCGTCGATGTTCTCGGCTGGCCCACGGATATCGTGGCGCATCTACAGCTGGTGATTGTCGGTGCCCTGATCATCATGTTCCTGATTCTCGAACCGCATGGGCTGGCGCAGCTATGGCGCGTGGCGAAGGAAAAACTCAGACTCTGGCCGTTCCCGCACTAAGGGGCAGGCCCAACTAAAAGACGGGTGCAAAGCCCGAACTCAACATCGGATCTATTAAGGGAGGAAACACCCGATGAACAAGAAACTGGCAACCTTAGCGCTGGGCGCGTTGATGGCGGCAGGCCCGGCCATGGCCGACCTTGTATTTCCGTCGCTTAGCTACCGGACCGGACCTTATGCGGCTGGTGGTATCCCGTTTGCAGACGGCTATGCCGACTATTTCACTCTGGTGAACGAACGCGACGGTGGAATCGGCGGTGTTGCAGCGAAGGTGATCGAATGCGAAACCGGCTATAACACCGAAAAAGGCGTTGAATGCTACGAGTCTACCAAAGGTGAAGGCGCGTTGGTGTATCAACCACTGTCGACCGGCATTACTTATCAGCTGATTCCGAAAGTCACCGCAGATGGCATCCCGCTGCACACGATGGGTTACGGTCGAACATCGGCTGCGAACGGCAAAGTGTTCAGCCACGTGTTCAACTATCCGGCCAACTACTGGAACGGTGCATCGGGCGCGATCAACTATCTGCTGGATGAGAATGGTGGAGATCTGAACGGCAAGAAGATTGCGCTGGTCTATCACAACTCTGCTTATGGCAAGGAACCGATCCGCACGCTGGAAACTCTGGCCGAAAAACATGGCTATGAACTGTCCTTGCTGCCCGTAGATCACCCAGGTCAGGAGCAGAAGTCGCAGTGGTTGCAGATTCGCCGTGAAAAGCCCGATTACGTAATCATGTGGGGTTGGGGCGTCATGAACCAGGTGGCCGTGCAAGAAGCTGCAAACATCCGTTTCCCGATGGAAAACTTCATCGGTGTCTGGTGGTCCGGTGCTGAATTCGATGTTGAACCAGCAGGCGAAAAAGCGAATGGTTACAAGGCACTGACCTTCACTGGTCTTGGAATGGACTACCCTGTCTATGACGATCTGAAGAAATACGTTGTGGACGCGGGCAAAGCAGCAGGTGCAGGCGATCAACTGGGTACAGTTCAGTATAACCGCGGTCTCTATGCTGCGATGCTGGCAGCCGAAGCCGTGAAAACCGCGCAAGAATTGCACGGAACTGCTGATATCGACGCGTCCATGATGCGCGATGGCATGGAGGCGCTGGAGATCACCAATGCCAAGATGGAAGCGCTTGGTATGTCCGGATTTGGACCCGAGTTCGCGGTTTCCTGCGACAATCACGGCGGCCCCGGTCTTGTCGGTGTTGTTCAGTGGGACGCAGCGGCCGGAACCTGGAACCCGGTTCAGGACTTCAAGCCAACGGATGTCGAAGTGATCAACGCTCTGATCGCGGAAGACTCGGCAGCTTATGCAGCCGAGAACAACATCGAACCGCGCTGCGAATAAAGGCAGTCTCGTACCGGCTTGGGCCGGCTTTCAAAACTTCGGAGCGGCGGGCAGACTGCCGCTCCTCACGAACAGTCCCGAAGGGGACAGGCATGAGGACACGCGCTGATGCTGGATGCGGCACACACCACTGACGTGCAGGCGGAAACCCTGCTTGAGGTCAACAATATCGAAGTGATCTACAACCATGTGATCCTCGTGCTGAAAGGCGTTAGCCTGACTGTTCCCAAGGGCGGTATCACGGCCTTGCTGGGTGGTAACGGCGCGGGCAAGACGACCACGCTCAAGGCAGTGTCGAACCTGCTGCATTCGGAACGCGGCGAGGTCACGAAAGGCTCGATCAAGTATCGTGGCCAGAGCGTACACGAAAGCGACCCTGCCGTATTGGTGGAAAAAGGTGTGATTCAGGTGATGGAAGGCCGTCACTGTTTTGAGCATCTGACAGTTGAAGAGAACCTGCTGACGGGTGCGTATACCCGCAAAGACGGCAGCGCGGCGATCCAGCAGGATCTGGAGCTGGTCTACAATTACTTCCCCCGCTTGAAGGAGCGCCGCCGCTCGCAGGCTGGCTATACGTCGGGTGGAGAGCAGCAGATGGTTGCCATGGGCCGGGCATTGATGTCGCGCCCGGAGACGATCCTGCTGGACGAACCTTCGATGGGGCTCGCGCCGCAGTTGGTCGAAGAGATTTTCGGCATCGTGAAGGACCTCAACGAGAAAGAGGGCGTGTCCTTCCTGTTGGCCGAGCAGAACACAAACGTCGCCCTGCGGTTTGCGCATTACGGGTACATTCTTGAATCCGGGCGCGTTGTCATGGATGGCCCGGCCGCCGAACTGCGCGAGAACCCGGACGTGAAGGAATTCTACCTTGGTATGTCCGACGAGGGTCGCAAAAGCTTTCGCGACGTGCGGTCCTATCGCCGCCGCAAGAGGTGGCTGTGAGCGGATGGAGGATTTGGCGATGACCTATTTCGACGCACTCGAAACACGTTCGGCGGACGAACGTGCTTCCGATCAGGCAAAAGCGCTTGCAGAGCAGATCAAACGTGCTGCATCTGCCCCCGGTTTCGCTACACACTTGTCGGATTCAGACACTAATAAGGTGATTTCGGCTGATGATTTGCCGATGCTGCCCGTGCTGCGCAAGTCGGACCTGATCCGCGCGCAGGCGGAACGCCCCCCTTTTGGCGGGTTTACCGTGAAGCCAGCGCGCCACTTCCATCACGTGTTTCAGTCCCCCGGGCCGATTTATGAACCGGGCAGCACCGATCACGATTGGTGGCGTATGGGCCGGTTCTTGAATGCCGTAGGTGTTGGTGCTGGTGATATTGTTCAGAACTGTTTTGGCTACCACCTGACACCGGCAGGCATGATCTTTGAAAACGGTGCCCGCGCTGTAGGTGCTGCCGTTTTGCCGGCGGGAACCGGACAGACAGAGTTGCAGGTGACAGCCGCGCGTGACGTTGGCTGCACTGCTTATGCAGGCACGCCTGATTACCTGAAAGTCATCCTGGACAAGGCCGACGAGATGGGCGTTTCGCTGAACTTATCGAAAGCCGCCGTTGGTGGTGGTGCTCTATTCCCGTCTCTGCGTCAGGAATACGCGGATCGCGGTATTTCGTGCCTGCAATGCTATGCGACGGCGGACCTGGGAAACATCGCCTATGAAAGCGCTGCGATGGAGGGGATGATCATCGATGAACACGTGATCGTTGAGATCGTAACGCCCGGAACCGGTACGCCGGTAGCGCCGGGCGAAGTGGGCGAGGTTGTCGTGACCTCTCTCAACCCGGATTACCCGTTGATCCGCTTTGCGACCGGAGATCTTTCGGCCGTCCTGCCGGGTGTCTCGCCCTGTGGCCGGACCAATATCCGGATCAAAGGCTGGATGGGGCGCGCCGATCAGACCACCAAGATCAAGGGGATGTTTGTACGCCCGGAACAGGTAGCGGCCCTGGTCGACAAACATGAGGAAATCGTCAAAGCCCGCGTTATTGCAGCCCGTCAGGGTGAGATGGACACGATGACAGTCCGGATTGAAAGCCCGCGCGGTGACGACCCGGCATATGCCAAGTCGGTGGCCGAGGTGTTGAAGCTGAAAGGCGCGATCGAGGTTGTGGCCCCCGGATCCCTTCCCAGGGACGGGGTGGTGATCGAGGATCAGCGCGTCTACGAATAATGGCCTGTTTCAAGTCTGCGGCAGTTTGCGCCGCAGATTTGTTTACCGATGCACTGGTGTTTCCGAGCTTTTTGGTCGATTAAAGGCGAACCCTTCGCCTTTGCCAATCACAAGCCGGGATGATGGCCGAAATCGAGTTTTCACAGAACGGATCGCGCAATCGCGGTGTACGCGGTACCCGACTGCTGGCGGGGATCGCCTATGTCGTGGCTGCCGCGTGCCTTTTGCCGATGATCGCCGTGGTCCTGGCGGCTGTAACCGGGGGAACGGACACAATCTCGCACCTGATGGAGACGGTGCTGCCCGGCTATATCGTGACGACCCTGATTCTCGTGGTGTTGGTCGCGGCGGGCACGTTCAGTATCGGCACCGGGGCGGCCTGGCTGGTAACGATGACCCGTTTTCCCGGAGTACGGTTTCTAGAGATCGCACTGGTCCTTCCGCTGGCCTTTCCGGCCTATGTTCTTGCCTATGCCTACACCTTCATTCTGGATCACCCGGGCATCGTTCAAAGCACGCTGCGTGATGTAACCGGTTGGGGCCCGCGCGACTACTGGTTCCCGGAAATCCGCTCGACCGAGGGCGCAGCGGTCATGTTGATCCTTGTGCTCTATCCCTATGTCTACCTGTTGGCGCGGGCTGCGTTCCTGCAGCAAAGCGCGACCGCATTTCTGGCGGCGCGGGCGCTGGGTAACAATCCATGGCTGGCGTTTCGGCGCGTTTCACTCCCGATGGCGCGGCCTGCCATTGCAGGCGGTGTACTGCTGGCCGTCATGGAGACCATCGCGGATTTCGGAACCGTGTCGTATTTCGGTGTGCAGACCTTTGCCACCGGGATCTACACAAGCTGGTTTTCTATGGCCGACCGGGCTGCGGCTGCACAACTTGCGCTGTGCCTGCTGGGCTTTGCCCTGATCATGGCCGTGGCCGAGCGCACCCAGCGCGGCAAGGCAAAATACTATCAGGCCGGGAAACAGCATGTGGCGCAACCGGCGGTACATCTGACGGGCCCGCGGGCCTGTGGCGCATTCTTGCTTTGTGCGATACCTGTTCTTTTCGGGTTTTTGCTGCCTGTTATCATTCTGGTCGAGATGGGCCTGGAATCCGAACAGAACTTGTTTTCGCAGCGCTATATCGGCTTCATTCAGAATTCGCTGATCCTTGCTGGTACGGCGGCGGTCATCACCGTTTTTGCGGCGATCAGTGTCGGGTTCTTTCAACGCCTAAGACCGGGGCGCGCCTCGTCTGCGACTGCTTATATGGCGCGTCTGGGATATGCGGTGCCCGGCGGCGTCATCGCGGTTGGCTTGATCGTCCCCTTCGCGAGCTTTGACAACGCGCTGGACGTTTGGATGCGTCAGACCTTCGATGTGTCCACGGGGCTGTTGGTTACAGGTTCGATCTGGTTGCTGGTCGCTGCCTACATGGTGCGGTTCCTGGCTGCTGCGCTCAGCGCATATGAGGGTGGCCAAAGCACGGTACACGCCAATATGGATGCCGCAGCCCGCTCACTTGGTCAGACGCCGTTGGGAACTTTGCGGCGTGTTCACCTGCCCATTCTGACTCCGTCTCTGTTGACGGCCCTTCTGATCGTGTTCGTTGACGTGATGAAGGAACTTCCGGCCACTCTGATCATGCGGCCGTTCAATTTCGATACGTTGGCGGTGCAGGCATATCGATTGGCCTCGGACGAGAGATTGGAGGGCGCAGCTGTGCCTTCGCTGGTTATTCTGGCGGTAGGTCTGCTGCCGGTAATCCTGATCTGCCGTCAGGTCGGCCGACGGTAACACTTGTGTCGTAATTGTAAGACAACAGCGCATCAGGCTTGATTCAAACGCGAATTCCGGCAAGGCTGGAGGTATGAATATGCAGCCTCCCAGCCGGTTCTCGGCAAGCGCAGCGCAGATGCCCGTGGCTTTCGACCGGCATGAGATGTCTCAAATCCTATCCGTTTATGGTCGGATGGTCGCCGCCGGGGAATGGCGCGACTATGGTATTTCCAACCTGCGCGACATGGCGGTGTTCTCGATCTTCCGGCGCACCGCGGAACACCCGATCTATCGGGTCGAAAAGCACCCGCGTCTGAGATCCAGACAGGGAATGTACTCTGTGATCGGTATGGATGGCCGCATCCTGAAACGCGGCCACGATCTGCGCGCGGTTTTACGGGTGTTGGAACGCAAGCTGATCCGGGCCGTGAACCCGGATTAGAGCCTAAGACGCAGGATGTCGCCCATATCCTGTTACAGCCCCGAACTCTTTTCGGCCGATACGAGAGACAGCGTCCTCCAAAGGTTCTTTGGCAACAGCCATGTGATGTGCATTTGCATGCACAAGCGTGTCTTGATCCAGCATCATGCCTACGTGACCTTTCCAAAACACCAGATCACCCCGGCGAAGCTCGGGGTTTGGGATTGGCTTGAAGAACTCTGCTTGCATGTCGCTATCGCGAGGGCAGGGTAATCCGCAGGAATGAAAAGCGATTTGAATCAGGCCCGAACAGTCAAGTCCGAGTCCGGTATCGCCACCGTAGATGTAAGGGGTGGTAAGAAACTGTTCTGCAATTGCTGCAGGATCAGAACCCACCCAGTCTTTTTCGACCAGCTGTGTTTCGCGAATGTATCGCGGCGTTGGAATGTGGCCCTCTTCTTTCACGCAAACCCATCCGGTCGAACGAATGGTGTTTTCGCGTTCTGAATCACGGCGCGGCCAGTATTCTATACCAGCGCCAAAAGGCAGAATCCGTTCGTTCGCATTCTTGGTCACATCGGGGTGTTCCAATGAAACTGCTCTTGGCACGGAAACGCGGTGCGTTGGCTGAAGTGGCCGTCTTTCTATTTCCTGTCGCACCCACCCGACATAGCCATCTTTTTCGCGAAACCCGAACAGGTGGTTCTGCGCCCGTTCCAAGATGATGAATGCTTCTCCGCACACCATCTGGCACTGCCGACGACCATTGGGTTTGTCCAGAACATCCCGCACAACCGATTGAATATGATATGTTTCACCATCCGAAAAACCATCAGCTTCGACCTGACCTTTCAGCGATGAATGCGCCACCCGTCCGTTGAAGCGAAGCAACCTGCGATCCGTCATAGCTCCAATATCTCCGGCAATGCGTTTAACACGGCGCGCGGCCCCTGACCCAGACCGCCTTTTGTGCGACCGGGCTCTTTACTGGGCTGCCAGGAGTAGATGTCGAAATGGACATAGCGGTGCGTGCCCACGAACCGTCGCAGAAACAAAGCGGCGGTGATCGACCCAGCAAATCCGCCCGATGGTGCGTTGTCCAGATCGGCAATACCGGGTTCGATCATCGCTTCGTAAGGCGTGTGGAACGGCATGCGCCAGACCGGATCAGCCGAAACCTCTGCCGCGTGTGAAAGGGAAGACGCGCATTGCTGGTCGTCAGTGTAGAACGGTGCCAGATCCGGGCCAACGGCCACCCGTGCGGCACCGGTCAGCGTCGCCATCGAGATCACCAGATCGGGCTCTCCTTCAGCCGCCAGCGCCAGAGCATCAGCAAGCACCAGACGCCCTTCGGCATCCGTATTGTTGATCTCGACCGTAAGTCCCTTGCGGGAGGTCAGGATGTCGCCTGGACGGAAGGCATTTCCGGCAAGCGCGTTTTCGACCGCCGGGATCAGAACCCGCAGTTGCAGCGGAATACCCAGCGCCATGATCATCCGGGCCAGTCCCAGCACATTGGCCGCACCCCCCATATCCTTCTTCATCAGACCCATGGACGCGCCCGGTTTCAGGTTCAGCCCGCCTGTGTCGAAACACACACCTTTGCCGACAAGCGTCAGTTTGGGGCCGCTCCTGCCCCAGTTCAGTTCAATCAGCCGCGGGGCCTGTTCCGCAGCGCGTCCTACCGTGTGGATCATGGGAAAATTCTGATCCAGCAGGGCCTCGCCGGTGATCACGCTGCAGGAGGCACCGAATTCGCCAGCCAGAACCTCAGCCGCCTGCTGCAACTGCTCAGGACCCATATCCGAGGCTGGCGTATTCACCAGATCGCGGGTCAGAACTTCGGCATTGGCCATGGCTTCGATACGGTTGGCATCCACACCTTCAGGTGAAATCAGCGCCGCCGATCCACCGGATTGAGACGCGTAGCGATCGAAGGTGTAGCCTGTCATCAACCAGCCAAAACACTCCATCTCCAGCCGATCAGCGGGAATGCCGGACGCGATATGATAGGTTCCTTCCGGCAGTGTCATGGCTGCGGCGGCCAATGGGAACCTTTGTCGCGCACGCGTGACTTCTGTTCCATAACCGGCCAGTACAAAATCAACCGCGCCATGCGCACCTGGTACCAGCAGTGTCTGCCCCATCGCACCTGTAAACCCGTTTGCGGCAACCCAGGTCTGGACGGTATCCGGCTGATCCTGCAACCAATTGTCCAAATCCGGCTGCGCAATCACATGAAGCGGTATGGACGGGTCAGAGGGTGGGGCGAAGGACAGGGTCATGGGCGTCTCGGCTGATGGTTTCTGCGCACAGACTAGCCGCGCATGATCTGCCCGCAACCCCTGTCAGACGGAAAGGTCCTGCTGGTCCCAGACGGCGGTCAACGATCGTTCCCCGACACGGATCAAACGCCCGAGCGTCGCACCCGCCGCAACGGCGTCACCGGCATCGACGGTATGGGCCACGTCACCCGCCACCCGGGCCAGGGCCGTCATCCCGATCTGTTCGGATATTGCGACCAGTGACTTGGCACATTTGCGCAAGTCCGCCCATTCGCGCTGACGCCAGTAGCGTTCGCAATTTGACAGGCGCACGGCAAGCTCCTCGACCGTGCGGCACAGAACGTCCAGCGCATTCTTGTCGCCAAGTTGCCGGTACAGTCCGCTCAGTTGATCCGAGTCCAGACGGACGGATTCCTTGTGTTCAAGCGTGATAATCTTTTCCACCACATTCACCCTAATTCAAACGCCCCCACGGCGCGGTCTTGATCCTGGCAGCAAATTCCTTTGCAAAACCTTGCAGGGAAACCGGATAATGGCTCGAATTTTCCTTGAATTCGGTTTAGATCATCCGTCAGCGACAAGAACGGGAACATTGAAATGGACTTTGCCAAACCTCTGCCGAGCTACCTTTTAAAACGGTATCACGGATGGAAGGCCACGACATATTCGGAAAACCAGGTCTGGTATCGCCGTCTTGCCGATGAGGGACAACGCCCCCGTGCCATGGTCATATCCTGCTGCGACAGCCGGGTTCACGTGACATCCATGTTCGGAGCCGACCAGGGCGATTTCTTTATTCACCGAAACATCGCCAACCTGGTGCCGCCCTATGCACCGGATGGGGACCACCACGGCACCAGCGCTGCCATTGAATATGCCGTAACAGCGCTCAAGGTCGCTCATTTAATCGTTCTGGGGCATTCGCAATGCGGCGGCGTGCAGGGCTGTATCGACATGTGCAAGGGGCAGGCGCCGCAGCTGGATGCCAAGGACAGTTTTGTTGGTCGCTGGATGGATATTCTCAAGCCGAAATACGAACTGGTCGCGGATATCGAGGACAGTGTCGAACAGGCCCGACAGTTCGAGCGTCAATCGGTTGTCGCATCACTGGAAAACCTGATGACCTTCCCCTTCGTCTCGTCAGCCGTTGAGCAGGGAGCGCTGAGCTTGCACGGCTTGTGGACGGATATCGGTGCAGGTGGGTTGGAAAGCTATGACCCTTATCAAAAAAAGTTCCTCCCGGTCTGACGACGACACATCGGCAAGTCCGAAACGATAAAGATAGCGGCTCTGATTCAGAGCCGTTTTTGGTATACTCCACTCATTGCATTTGAAGATCGGAGCCTACCATGAAAGTCATCAAGCGCATCTTCGCAGGATTGGTCGTTTGCATTCTGGTTCTGGTCGCGGCTTCCTATCTGTTGCCAGGAAAGGCAGAAGTTTCGCGTAGCATTGCGATCGACGCTCCGGCGAGTGCCATCTTTCCTTACGTGAATTCGATGCAGGAAACCGAAAAGTGGTCTCCTTGGTTGCACCGGGACCCCGAAACCAAACTGACGTATTCCGGCCCTGCCGCCGGGGTCGGGAACACTCTGAACTGGGATTCGGATCACCCGCAGGTCGGCACGGGCTCACAGGAAATCGTCGAGAGCGTGGAAAACCAACGGGTCAGAACGGTGCTGGATTTTGGCCCGATGGGTACTGCCGCTGCGTCATTCAACCTTGAGCCTGACGGGGCGGGAACCAAAGTTACTTGGGGGTTTGAATCGGATCTGGGTCTCACCCCCATGTCCCGCTGGATGGGGTTGATGATGGATACGTGGGTGGGCGAGGACTATGAACGTGGTCTGACCAATCTGAAAGAACTGGTGGAAACCCAAAGCTAGCCCTTTGTTTCTACTGAAGCGTGCGGCAGTGTGCTTGACGGAAATCCTAGCCCAGTCGAAACCGGGCAAGCTTTCCCAGGTGGTCGGATCCCATGAAGGGGCGCAGCTCAACCGTTCCGGTTGTGCCTTTGGGGAACAACAGGTTGTCTATCGGCAATGGGATCTTCCAACTGCCGAGGTTGTGAGTGTTCAGGACGGTTCCAAAACTCTGATTGTTTGCGGCCGCTCCGATCCGTCTGACGCTTTCGCCCCAGGGCACCATGTTGAAATCTCCGGCAATCAGAACCGGTCCTTCAAGTTGGCTGATGCGGTCGGCAATCACCTGGCTTTGCCTGGCCTGGTCGTAAGGAAATGGCCAGTTCAGATGAACTGATACGACCCAGACCAAATCACCGCCGGGCGCTTTGACCTGTAACCCCACAAGCCCATAACCTTGCAGACAGAATTCGGAATTCTCGACAATCGGCAAGGTCGTCAGGATGGCGACGTTTTGTTCAGGGCGGAATTCACAGATCGCCTTTTCGGGGTAATGCTCGAACAGATTGCTCATGTACTTGCGATTGTGGCTGGATACTTCCTGCAACGTCACGATCTGTGCATTTGACTCAATGATGTCTTCGGCCAGTGAATACCGGGGCCAGGCTTTGCTCATGAGATTCTTCTGGTACAGCGTCAAGCAGGAGCCGTTGCAATCGTCCGAGGGCGCGGCAACGCTGGCTGCGATGGATCCAATGGCCGCCCCCGCAAAGACCAAGGTGGTCAAAGCAAGAAATCTGGAGCGCATGAATAGAAGTATCACGGCGCAGGGCAGGAGCAGAACACCAGCCTGAGGACGGAGCAGAGCGATTGAATCTCCCACGGCAAAGACCTGCCCCGTAAAGCCGATGACGACCAGTGCCATCAGAACGCATGTGCATCCGATGGTCAGGGACTTGGCAATCCTGCGTTTGGTCGAAATGTGCATTCCCTGCCTCTTCCGCCTTGCGCGGAATACTGTTTGTAATCGGGCTTGTCGCATCCGCTCCGCCACGAACAAGGTTCAGTTTTTAGGTGGCAAGCGCGTTGGCTTTTGTCAACAGGTTGGCGACCTTCACCGCGTGCTAGACTGTGCGGCTGCATTGGTTTCTTTTGAGGTTTGACGGGTGCGGTTGAAATACGTGGAGGTGAAGTTTGACTGGCACACAAGAAAGAGAGCGAATCCGTTTTAGTTGTTGAAAGTCCTCTGTGGGCCCAATCTGGACATTGACGAGCGGCTATGCACACCGTGAGACATGTCACTCGCGGAAGACCTGAAACAAATTTTGGAAACTGTGCTGCCAACCGATCCCAGCTTTGGGAAGATCGAAAAGGCCGTGATAGACAGCTGTATTGGTGAAACCAGGCGATATGCCTTGGAGGGATCCATCGAAGCCTTCCTGATGTCAGCGATGCGTCTATTGGCACTTCCCGATAATGGGCACACACGGCTGATCCCGAACGATGCGATCGAGGTGCTGCCGCTGAGGTTCGTGAGCGTAGGGTGTTCCGTGCAATTCATCGGCGCGGTACCAGAGATAACTGCACCACGAGGAGAGCTGATAGCGGTCAATGGCGCAGATTTGAGCCATATTGAAGCCACCGCTGAGCAGTTTCTAGCGGGAAGGCGACAAAGGAAACGGGTTATCGGACCGATTTTTTTGGCTTGGCCGTACGCTTTGGCACGTTTGGGTTTTTCGTCAAGCGGCGGAACGACCGAGTATCGTCTGCGGGACGAAAATGGACAGATAACGAATCTGAAAGTGGCCAATGAACATACCGTTCCTGGATCTGTGCTATACCCGAGAAACGAGCACGGCAAGGATGATCCAACCTGGCAGCCCGAGGCTTTTGTGGAGATAAAGGACTGGCAAGACCTTGGGCTATCAATAGCGTTACCAAGCTTCTTTGATTCAAACGAAAGTGCGCTGCTTGCAGCCATTTCAGCCGCAGTGGAACGCGTGCGCGCCTGTTCGAACAAACCGCTCTTGATTGACGTTCGCGGAAACACGGGGGGCGACTTTCTTCTAACGATGCCCTTGATCGACGCGATCTCGGAAAGCGCAAACAAGCAGGTTGTCGTGCTTGTCGATAAATTCACGTTTTCCGCAGCGATCGTGTTTGTAGCCATCCTCAAACATCGATTGGGAAACAGGCTCAAACTCATTGGGGAGGAGATGGGCGATGGCTTGACGTTCTTTGCAGAGGGCGGGTTGCTCGATTTGCCGGCCAGCAAAGCCGTCGTTCGATACTCATCAGCCTTTCACGATTGGAAGAACGGAACGACTGACGAAACCACCCCGCCCGAAGTTGCGCGGGAAATCGTACCTGTAGGAGCACTGAATTTGGATTTGGAATGGGTCCAAGGGCCTGCAGTTGAGAATGCATTCGGCGAGTTCCATCAACGCGTTCTCAAGAGCATGAGCCATTGGATAAACGACCGTTAAATTCGCACGGCGGTCGTTCAAATTGCCTTCCAATACTGCGCATTGGCGAATGCCAAGTTTCTCCCGCAAACTTGGCACTGACAAATAATCAAAAAACCCGCTGAACAATCAGCGGGTTTCCTGGTTTTCAACCTTGGGCGAAAATCGGTATGTCAGCCCTTTTTCAGGACCTCGCGGCCCAAAAGTTCCGCGATCTGCACGGCGTTCAGGGCGGCGCCCTTGCGCAGGTTGTCGCTGACGCACCACAGGTTCAGACCGTTTTCGATGGTCGAATCCTGGCGGATACGGCTGATGAACGTGGCGAAATCGCCCGCGCATTCGATCGGTGTGACGTAGCCACCCGCTTCGCGTTTGTCGATCACCATGATACCCGGTGCTTCGCGCAGGATGTCGCGGGCTTCGTCTTCGTCCAGGAACTCTTCGAATTCGATGTTCACGGCCTCGGAATGGCCGACAAAAACGGGAACGCGGACGCAGGTGGCCGTGACCTTGATCGACGGGTCGACGATCTTTTTGGTTTCCACAACCATCTTCCACTCTTCCTTGGTCGAGCCGTCTTCCATGAAGACGTCGATCTGCGGGATGACGTTGAAGGCGATCTGCTTCTGGAATTTCTTCGGCGGCACGTCCGTCGTCGGATTGTAAATCGCCTTGGTCTGATCCCAAAGCTCGTCCATGCCTTCTTTACCGGCGCCAGACACCGACTGATAGGTCGACACGATCACGCGCTTGATCTTGGCGCGGTCATGCAGCGGCTTGAGCGCCACCACCATCTGCGCAGTCGAGCAGTTCGGGTTGGCGATGATATTCTTGTTCTTGTAGTCGTGGATCGCCTCGGGGTTACATTCCGGCACGATCAGCGGAATGGCCGGGTCATAGCGATACAGCGACGAGTTATCGATCACCACACAGCCAGCCGCAGCCGCCTTGGGGGCGTAGGTCTTGGTTGCGTCCGAGCCGATGGCGAACAGTGCCATGTCCCAGCCGGTGAAGTCGAAGGTGTCGATGTCCTGGGTCGTCAGTGTCTTGTCGCCAAAGCTCACCTCGGTCCCCAGCGAACGACGGCTTGCCAGAGCGGCAAGTTCATCGACCGGGAACTGGCGTTCCGCCAGGATGTTCAGCATTTCGCGGCCCACGTTACCCGTGGCGCCGGCGACAACGACGCGATAGCCCATTTCATGTCTCCAATGTTAAGGACGCGCGTTCATAGCCGCGTTGCAGCGAAGAAAAAAGGGCTATCACGGGAGAATTGGCCGAATTGACGTCGATTTTAACCCTGATGCGCGTTTTCACCTGTGTTCAGCAATGAACGATAGACACGCACGATGGCTTCCGCTTCGCCTTCGATTCGAAAATGCTGCTCTACACGCTGTCTTGCGGCCTGACCGGATTGCACAAGCTTGTCCGGATCACTCAACATCTGTTCCAGTGCTTCGGCCAGTGCCCCGGCGTTATCCTTTTCGATCAAGCGGCCTGTCTCCCCGTCCTCGATCTGGGCGCTGAACGCCCCAACCCCGCGGCAGGCGATTGCAGGCACGCCGGAGGCCATCGCCTCAAGCGGTGTGAGGCCGAACCCTTCGTGACGGGCCGGGGCCACAAACAGGTCAAGGGCGCGGTAGGTTTGAACGATTTCCTCCCAAGGACGTTCGCCCAGGAAGTGCACCCGTTCCGATAGCCCGGCAGCGTTGAGCTTGGCTTCCTGTTCCTGTTGGAACGATTCAAATTCTTTGGTAGCGCGCCCGGTACAGACTATGCTGGCGTCGGGATGGTTTGGCAGAACCTCAATCGCCGCATCCACCAAGAGGTCGACACCCTTCTGAGGTCGAATACGCCCGAAACACCCGATCAAAGTCCCATCAGGCAGCCCCAGTTTCTTTCGCAGCAGCGATTTGTCCTCGGCCGGGTTAAACAGTTCGGTATTAACACCATGCATTATGACAGTCGCGGGATGTTCAAGAAACGATGCCGCTTCCGGAGTTGTGGCGATCAGGGCGTCCATCTTCGAGATCAGCCATTTCGTGAACCCAGAGTGATTTCGCTGCGCAGCCGATGTAAACAGCAGTTTCAGATTACGCTGCAGCACATGTTTCAAAAACAGGCCCATCAGCATTTCGGTATTGCGCCGCGCATGCCACACCCGGGGCGTCCTGTTCGAAAGGAATGGAACTTTGATCAATCGTATGTGGGGCAGATCATCCGGCAGGCCGGGTCCTGTGGCAACGATCCCGATCATATGCTTCTGGATCGGCAACAGGCGGATGACGGTTGTTGTGACACCGGAGAGGCTGTGTTTCAGGTTCGGCGCTATAACCTCGATTTCCTGCACGGCTTGCTCCGCAATTGCTTTAATCCACACTATCCCGGCTGAATAGATAAATCACGCAACCGATGGCAAGGGTTACGGCAAAAAACGCGAAAATTGCTGTGTAAGGCGCGGTTGTCCCGTTCTCGGCGGTGGCGGCATGAACGCGCCCGGTGACAAATTGGGCAATGCCGACACCTCCGATTCCGAAGAGATTCAACAAGGTCACACCACGACCCACCAGATGTGGCGGGACGAAGGCCCGTCCATGGGCCATGATGACCGGAAAGCTGGCCCCGGCAAAACCGATGACGGCCAACAGCAGAACGGACAGCCATGTGGCATAGTCAATCCACACGCAAAGCAGGGTCAGTGCCACTGCACCCAGCACGTTGCCTGCTAAGATAACCCACTTCCTGGTGCCAAAAACGCGATCCAGCGGCCCGTAGACAAAGGTACCGACAATCATCGCAGACCCCATAACCAGTGTCGCGGTGCCGATCTGTGTAGTGCTGAGCCCGAAGACATCGTTCAGATACGGCCCAGCCCACAGCCCGCGCAGGGCGGCAGAGGGCGCATATGCCACTAGCATCAAAGGCATGATCAGCCACAGCGCAGGTTCTTTCAACAGGTCCAGCAGCGTACCCTTGTGTTCCGTTCCAACCTTCGCGGGATCGCGTACGCTCAGCCAAATACCCAAAGCAATCGCAGCAGATATCGCGGCCAGCCCAACCATCGTTGCGCGCCATCCGATCCATTCAACAGCAAGCGCAGTCGGATAGGAGGCCACAAGATTGCCTACCGAGCCGACACCCAGCATGACGGCGGCCAGCGTCGCGAACCGGGCCGGAGGATATTCGTGGGCAAAGATGAAATAAGATGCCATCAGAACCGGAGAGCATCCGACGCCGATCAGGCCCATGGCAACGCTGACATGCAAAGGTGAGGTCGCGACCGCAAAAATCGCGGATCCTCCTGCACCACCAACCAGAAGAAGCGCGGCTGCGGTCAGCCGCGGACCGACCTTGTCCAGCGCCCAGCCAACTGGAATTTGCATTGCTGCGAACACCAGAAACCAAAGGCCCGACGCAAAGGCCAGATCTTCGGGTGTGGCGCCGATGTCGCGTTCAAGATCCAGACTGAGCACAGCCAGAAATGCACGGAAAAACTGGCTGAGCACATAGCCCAGGCACAAAACTACCAAACCCGCCTGCATAGCCCGCCTCTTTTCCGCTCATCCGAAGGGAATGCTTGGCACGCAATGATGCAACGCACAAGCATGTGTACTATGTTTCAGTAACAGGACTTGGGCCGCATTCCGGCTATCTTTGCCGGAAGTTTGATTTCGAGGGGGAAAATGAAAGACCTCCATTCTGCATTTTATGAAAACCTGCCCCTGTTGCGGGATTTCACCCGTCTGGCAGACCCGGCGAAGTTTTCTCCGGTGCCCGACGACTGGTTTCTGGGGGTCGCCGATATTGTCGATTCAACCGGGGAAATAGCGCGAGGGCGATACAAAACCGTTAACACCGTTGGGGCCGCCGTGATCTCGGCGATGATTAACGCGATGGACGGCAAGCTGTTTCCCTATGTCTTTGGCGGCGACGGAGCGGCGTTTGCGATTCCTCCCGGCGAAGTTGAAGCAGCTCGGGATACTCTTTCAGCCTTGCGGCGCTGGGCGGAAGAGGAGTTTTCCATGCCGTTGCGTGCGGCGCTGGTGTCGGTGGCAGAAATCCGAAAAGCAGGCAGGGACTTGCGTGTCGCCCGTTTTGCTCCGTCCTCCGGCGTGGATTATGCCATGTTTTCTGGCGGGGGATTGGCCTGGGCCGAGGCAGAGATGAAAGCGTGTCGTCATATGATCGCGCCTGCCGAACCAGGTGCGCAGCCGAACCTGACAGGCTTGTCGTGTAGATGGTCCAACAGCCCGGCGCGGCACGGTCAGATCGTTTCACTGGTCATTGAACCCACCGCGTCAGCAACTGAACGTGATTTTGCCGATCTTGCGCAATCGGTTCTGTCCGCGTCAGAAGAGCTGGAGCGTGCCGGACATCCGGTGCCGGAGAATGGTCCACCCATGAGGTGGCCGCCTCCTGGCCTTGACATTGATGCGCATGTTTCGCGCAACGGGCGGAATTTGATTTTGCACAAGCTCGTTCTTCTGGTTCAGAACCTGCTGATCGCGATACTCTTCAAGACCGGTAAAAAGCTGGGACAGTTTGAGCCCGAACACTACAGGATTATGGTCAGCAGCAATGCCGATTTCCGCAAGTTTGATGACGGTCTGAAGATGACATTGGATTGTGATACGGCCACTTTGCGACAGATCGAACAAATGCTGGAAGAAGCGTGCGGGCGCGGCAAAATCCGATACGGTTTGCACGTGCAGGACGAGGCGATGATGACGTGTTTCGTCCCGTCGGCCACACGGGACGATCATGTGCATTTCGTCGATGGTGCCTCGGGCGGATACGCCCAGGCCGCAGCGGCCATGTACCGTTGAACGGTTAGCCGGCTTTCCATCGCGCGGCGAGATCACGTGCCGTTTGCGCCAGCAGCATCACATCAATGCCAACTGCCAAAAACTGTGCGCCCATATCCAGATATGCCTGCCGGGCCTCGTCATTTGTCGCCAAAATGCCAGGCGCTTTGCCTGCGGCTTTGATCCGGGTCAGTGCATCGCCGATAACCTCTCGCACCTCGGGCGCCGCACTGTTGCCCTGATGGCCCATATCAGTCGACAGATCGGCAGGTCCGATGAATACGCCATCCACGCCGTCAACTTCCAGAATTTCGTCCAGAGCAGCCATTCCGGCGCGGGTTTCAACCTGTAACAACAAGCAAATCTCCTGATCTGCGGTCTGAATGTAGTTTCCGACCGATCCGTAAATCGTCGCCCGCGATGCCATCGCGCCCACACCGCGGACACCGGCAGGGGGATAGCGACAGGCCCGGACCAGCTCTCGCGCCTGCTCGGCGCTTTCCACTATCGGAACCAGCACGGTCTGAGCACCCGCATCCAGAACCATCTTGATCAGCCAGGTCTCACCCACGGGGACCCTCACAACCGCATGAGAGTCGCTTGCTGCAAGGGCCAAGAGCTGGTCCCGGATTGACCGGATGTCGTTTGGGGCATGCTCTCCATCGATCACCAGCCAATCGAAACCTGCCGTTCCCATTATCTCGGCCGTGATGGATTCAGCAAAGCTCATCCAGCAACCAATCTGCATTTTTCCCTGTAATAGAGCCTGTTTGAATGAGTTTCGTGGCGCAGTCATGCTGTATCCCTTTATGCAAAGCCTTCGGTGCACGGTGACCGTGGAATTGGACGTTTCCACATCTTCTTCTGCGGTGCCGAATTGTCCAGTCTGAATGCGGCTGTGCGCCATGAGATTGAAGGTGGGGTTAGTGCATCTCTCATGGTTTTCTACGGTTCAGGGGTTTTTGTGTTTCAATTGGAAACCAAGGGTTCCCTTGCGTAAATCACGGATTTCGGTGATAATTTTTTTTATGACCGACGACCTCCCACTGACGTCGCGATCTTTGCCTATTGCGCTTTTGCGGGCGCGGGAAAAGGTTATGGGACCCATACGAGCAATGCTGGCCGACGCCGGTGTCACGGAACAGCAGTGGCGCGTGTTGCGGGTTTTGAACGAAGAAGGCCCGCAGGAACCGACGCATATTGCCGAACGCGCCTGTCTGCTATTGCCAAGCCTGACGCGTATATTGCAAAAATTGGAACACCGCGGCCTGATCTCCCGACGATGCCATCCCGCGGACCGTCGCCGCCAGATTGTCGAGATCAGTGAGCGCGGTGTTCAGATCATTCACGCCAATCTATCCGCCAGCATGGCGCAGGCGGAACGCATTCGTTCCCAGCTGGGGCCGGAAAAACACGAACTGTTGCTGGATCTATTGAATGAGCTGAAAGACCCCAAAACCTGACGTTGGTCGCGCACATCAGTATCTTGTGCAGGGACCCCGCCGGAGATTTTAGAGGGTATCTCAGACGGGGCGGCCAGACTCGGGTTTGGGTTAGGCCTGGCCTGAGGCCGGTTGTCTCACGCCTAACCTGACGGTCCGGCCCGCGCATCGGAATATATGGCGAGCCTGATATGTGGCTCTGATTAAGGTCTTCTGGCCTTTGGGGAAGGCCATGCACCTATGCTCTCCGAAACAGTCTTAGGGTCAGTATTCATAACCAGCAGATGGCGATTGCCGCGAGTGCGATTGCTGAGATGAAGACCTTGGGACAACGGTCATAGCGTGTCGCCACGCGCCCCTAATCCCCGAGCCTGCCAAACATAATCTCGATGCGATTTGTATCAACGCTTCGCTTGCCATGAGACTTGGGAAAGAAAGGTTCAAGACGTGCCATCTGCGCATCGGTCAGCCAGAAAAGATCAGACATGTTCACCGCTCGTTTTCGAACCGTGAATCACGAGGCTAAGAGAAAATCAACGGGTCCTGAGCCTAGCCAAAAACAGGCAACTCAGCTTTTCTTGAGTCTGAACGCTCGAAAACGTGCGCTTGCAAGAAAAAAAACTCCAAACGTCAGGTAACGAATCTAAATTGCGAGCTTTTTGCGCCAGTTAATTGACAATAGTGGGCAAAAGCGCGGGGTAAATCCGCCAAGAATGGTGATTACCCGTTTTAATTCAACGTGTTATCATTTAAGTATGGCGACCCCGGCAGGATTCGAACCTGCAACCTGCCCCTTAGGAGGGGGCTGCTCTATCCAGTTGAGCCACGGGGCCGCGTTTTGCCTTCTGTAACTGGGATTTTCCGGGTTGTCATCGCCTTTGCACAATTGTTGTACACACCGACGTGTTCACGCTACCATCGGGCAAAACAACAACGCAGGTGCCTCCCGTGAACAGTGAAACCAAACGCCCGCTTACCCTTCGTGATGTGTCCGAGGCTTCCGGTGTCTCAGAGATGACGGTGAGCCGGGTTCTGCGTAACAGGGGGGATGTGTCCGACGCCACCCGCACCCGCGTTCTGGCCGCCGCCAAAGATCTGGGATACGTCCCCAACAAGATCGCGGGCGCGCTGGCATCCAGCCGGGTCAACCTTGTCGCGGTGATCATCCCTTCGCTTTCGAACATGGTGTTCCCCGAGGTGATGACCGGCATCAATCAGGTGCTCGAAGATACCGAGTTGCAGCCTGTGGTTGGCGTGACGGATTATCTGCCCGAGAAAGAGGAAAAGGTGCTGTACGAGATGCTTTCGTGGCGACCCTCGGGCGTGATCATTGCAGGGCTTGAACACACTGACGCGGCCCGCGCCATGCTGGATTCAGCAGGTATTCCCGTGGTCGAGATCATGGATACCGATGGCAAACCTGTTGACGCGATGGTCGGCATTTCACACCGCCGGGCCGGACGTGAAATGGCGCAGGCGATCCTGAAGGCCGGGTATCAGCATATTGGCTTCATGGGCACCAAGATGCCGTTGGATCACCGCGCCCGGAAGCGCTTTGAAGGTTTTACCGAAGTGCTGGGCAAACACGGGATCGAGATCGAAGATCGCGAGTTCTATTCTGGCGGCTCTGCCCTGGCCAAAGGGCGCGAGATGACGCAGGCCATGCTTGAACGCTCGCCGGAACTGGATTTCCTGTATTATTCCAACGACATGATCGGCGCTGGTGGTCTGTTGTACCTGCTGGAACAGGGCGTAGATATTCCGGGGCAGATCGGTCTGGCCGGGTTCAACAACGTCGAGCTTTTGCAGGGTCTGCCGCGCAAATTGGCGACGATGGATGCCTGCCGTCTGGATATAGGCCGTCAGGCCGCACAGATCATCTCTGAACGCCTGAAGGATCCGGATTCTGAAATCGAGACACGGGTCACCCTGACCCCCAAGATCAGCTATGGCGATACTCTGAAACGGCGATGAGCGCCCCCCTGAAACGGCTCGACAACCGGACGGCCCGGGCTATTTTCATGGATCGTCACGCATTGGCCGAACAACCCTCGGGGGCGGCCAAGGGCGCCGAGCTTCTGGACCTCATCCAGCGGCTGGGGTTCGTACAGCTCGACAGCATCAACACGGTTGCCCGCGCCCATGATATGATCCTGTTTTCCCGACGGCCTGCGTATCGCAGCGCCAACCTGAAAAGGCTCTATGAAAGGGAAAAAGCGCTGTTCGAACACTGGACACATGATGCTGCCGTGATCCCGATGTCGTTCTATCCGCACTGGCATCTGCGCTTTCAGCGAGATGCGGATCTTTTGAAGGCCCGTTGGAAGAACTGGCGGCGGGATGGGTTCGAACAGCAGTTCGAGACGGTCTTGCAACACATCCGCGACCACGGGCCAGTGTGTTCGTCAGACGTTGGCAAGGATGAAAAGAAAGGTTCGGGCGGTTGGTGGGATTGGCATCCTTCAAAAACCGCTTTGGAGTTTCTGTGGCGTTCCGGGGCCCTGGCCGTTGTGGGCCGCGATGGGTTTAAGAAACGCTATGACCTGACCGAGCGCGTGATTGAAACCCGGTTGTGCCCCGGTAACATGCCGTGTGATGCAAAATCGACCGTGGATTGGCTGTGCAACGCGGCACTGGACCGGTTGGGGTTTGCAACGTCCGGAGAGCTCGCCGCATTCTGGGATACGGTCAGCGCTGCAGAGACCAAAAACTGGTGTGCCACTGCGTTGGCTCAAGGAAATATCGAAGAGATCGAAATCTCTTGCGCCGATGGACGCCTGCGCAAAACCTTTGCCCGCCCGAATTTGATAGATCGGGCAACCGACTTGCCGCAACCGCCCGGACGGATTCGAGTGCTCAGCCCGTTTGATCCGATGCTTCGGGACCGAAACCGGGCCGAGCGGCTGTTTGGGTTTCACTATCGCATCGAAGTTTTCGTGCCCGAAGTCAGGCGGACATATGGGTATTACGTCTTCCCCTTGCTTGAAGGTGATCGATTGATCGGCCGGATCGACATGAAGGCGCATCGCGATCGCGACCTGCTGCATGTCAAGGCACTCTGGCCCGAACGCGGGGTGCGTTGGTCTGACGCCCGCAGCCGACGCCTGAACGCCGAGCTGGATCGGATACGCCGACTGGCAGGCGTTGAACAGGTCAAGTTTGCAAGGGGCTGGCTGAAAGACCCTAAATAGGGCCTATTCCGCGTCAGTCAGGGTCAGTTTGATCGGTTCCAGCCCATCAATCTCTCCGGCTACCATGTCCCCGGCCACAACCGGGCCTACGCCGGCGGGTGTACCTGTCAGGATCAGGTCGCCGGGGCGCAAATGGTAGAAACCGGACAGATGGCTGACAATTTCATCGATCTTCCAGATGAGCTCTTTCAGAGTAGCGTCCTGGCGCAGTTCGCCGTTCACACTCAAGCGGATGTTTTTGTCATCGTCCGGTGACCAGGCCGCCGCAGGGGTCAGCGGCGCGAAGACTGCCCCGTTTTCGACATCTTTACCTAGGTCCCAAGGCCGCTGTTTGTCCCGCTCGCGGAATTGCAGATCACGGCGGGTCATATCGAGCGCACAGCCATAGGCATAAACCGCATCCCACGCCTGCGCACTCGAGGCGCTAAAAACCGCCTTTCCGATGGCCAGCGCCAGCTCCATTTCGTGATGGTAATTCGTCGTCCCCGCCGGGTACGGAACCGTTGCGCCGGATAGGATCGCGTTTGGCGCGGATTTGGTGAAATAGAACGGCGCATCGCGATCCACTTCATTTCCCATCTCTGCTGCATGCGCGGCATAGTTTCGCCCGACGCAGAAAATGCGTCCGACAGGATAACCGGCCGTCTCGCCAACGACAGGGATGGTTACGGGATCGGGAAGGGAAAACAGGCTGTTTGACATCGTGGTTCCTGAATTTTTCATCGCTGCCATCTTACGCCTGCCAGAGCTGCCAGCAAGCCGGGAATGCACGCTGGATTTCGCCAATATCCAAGAGTAGTTTCAGCGCGAACCTGCTCCATTCTGACCTGAACGCCCAGTGCCATTTGAATGCAGTTTCACATCCGCCTTTGTTGGCGCATCGGGGCTCGGGCCGGTCGGAATTTTTCTTGGCTCAGGCTCAAGTCGGGTTAAGCTCTTAATCAGCGTGACGGGGCGAATCCATCTTCCGGGGTGTGAAGATATCAAAACAGCGCGGCTAGAAAAACAATCAGCCACAATGACGCGAGGAAACCACTTGCGGGCTCAGTTTTCGTTCGGCAAATGCCTGAGGTCAGTATTCATAACCAGCAGATGACGGTTGCCGCGAGTGCGATTGCTGAGATGAAGACCTTGGGACAACGACCATGGCGTGTCGCCACGCGCCCCCAATCTCTGAGCCTGCCAAACATAATCTCGATGCGATTTGTATCTGCGCTTGTCGTACTTGATCGGCGTTTTGTGAGGCCCGTATTCGCCAGAGCCATCTCGCCTGCGCAAACCATTGCGATTGATGAAGATAATTCTACTCAACACCCGATTGTCATCACCCCGAGGCTTGCCGTGCAACTTCGGGAAGAAGGGGGTGCGCTTCGCCATCTGCTCGTCGGTTAGCCAATAAAGGTCGCTCAGGTCACCGCTCGGTTTTGAGAGCCGTGAATCACGCAGCGCACCGAAAATCAATCCAGCCTGACCCTGGCTGCTTGCAAAAGAGGACCGCCGGTTAGAGATCCCGGCGGCTCAGACTTTGAGGCGTTACTGTTAAACCGGGATACCCGCTGGCAACGGTTTTATGCGACGACTTCCTGCTCGGGTGCGCTGAGTGAGATGACGAGCACGACAGCCGCACCATTCAGCCAGTAGAACACCGCATCCAGCCCTGAGAAACCCAGAACGCTGGGGGCAAACAGGAAGGTGATGCCGACGATCAAGTCTACGGCCAGATGAAACTTGTAGGGAAGGACCCGCCAAATCCCAAGATGATGATCGGTCAGAACCGTCAGAACAAACGCAGCGGCACCGGTGACAACGGAAAGCCACAGGGCCAGTGGGTTGGACTGACCCAATCCCAGCAGGAACGGCAACGTCATGAGGGCAATGGCAACAGGGTAGTCGAGGTAAGCATGGACAGAGCGGGTAACGAAACGCAGGGACATGAGATCTTCCTTTTTCTCAATCAATGATAAAGGGAAGGTAGGACGCCGAAGGTGAACGCTGAATTCCTGATCGTCTCTGATACCATGCAGATCGTTCAGAATACTTGGTGGATCAATGCATCGCCCGGTACGCAGCCGGCGATAGCCCAACCTGTTTCTTGAACACACGTGAGAAAGCTGCCTCAGAGGCATACCCAACCTCGGCGGCTGCATCTGCCACGTTCCATCGTGCCTCGGTCAGACCATGGCACGCGATCTGCATCCGCCAATCTGTGAGGTACTGCATCGGTGTTGTACCCATCTTTTCAGCAAAAAGCTGAGCAAAGGCAGTGCGCGACATACCCGCCACACGTGCCAATGACGCAACGCTCCAGTCATTGGCCGGGGCCTGGTGGAACGCGGTCAACGCCCGCGAGATACGCAGATCAGCAAATCCTGCCAACGCAGAATCCTGCGGGCTCTGACGTTCCAGATAGGCCCGGATCGCCTGTGCAAACAGGACCTCGGACAGTTTCAGCGCGATCAGGTCGCCACCGATTCTTGCGCCTGAAACCTCAGAGCCAATCATGCGCAGGGTGGATTCCATCCACGATCCGGCCTCTTCGCCATAATTCTCGATCAGGATATAGGGCGGCAGGCGGTCGATCAGCATATGCCCGGTGCCGTTTCGGCCGGCCGGGCCGGTAAAAGAGAAATGACCGCAGATCAGCTGCGTATCCCGTTCCTCGTCATCACCGCCATAGACCAGCACGCCCTCGCCCTTGTAGCCCGCACGCTCCAGCACCTGCTCCAGAGGCAGTGCATCCAACGGCTTTACCTCGGCACAGAGCAACGCGTGCGGCGCCCCGTGGGGTATCAGGATCAAGTCCCCCTGCCTTAACCGCAGGGTTTCCCCCGTGGTCGAGACATGTACCTTGAGCTCGCCACGCTGCACAAAATGAAACCGGGCCACGTTTTCGAACCCCGGCACCTGAATTCCGAAGGGCGGCGTGAACGACGTGCGGAAATAAAATGTGCCACGCAGGGAAAGGCGGGTGAGAATATCGCTGAGAAGGTCCAACATGTGCTGAAGATACGCAATCTGTGCAATCCGTCCAGACGACTGAACGGTTTGCACAATAATATGCACGTTTGGTAACAAACACACCCCGACAAAGCAGAGCGCAAAAGCTTACGAGCGGACCAGTTTCTCGTAGTCTTCGGCGATTTGGCGGGTCAGGTCGCCGACCTCGAATGTGTATGCGCCGATCTGCCCGACAGGCGTGACCTCGGCCGCGGTGCCGGTAAGCCAGCACTGTTCGAAGTCAGCCATTTCTTCGGGCTTGATGCGGCGTTCATGCACGGTAATGCCGTTGTCTTTCAGCATCTGGATCACCGTCTGGCGTGTGATGCCGTTCAGGAAGCAGTCTGCCAGCGGGGTATGCACCTCGCCATCCTTGACGAAAAACACGTTCGCACCGGTGGCCTCGGCCACGTATCCGCGCCAGTCCATGAACAAAGCGTCCGAGCATCCTTTGGCTTCGGCCTTGTGCTTGGAAATGGTGCAGATCATGTAGAGACCTGCTGCCTTGGCGTGAACCGGGATGGTTTCCGGGCTGGGGCGTTTCCATTCAGCAATGTCCAGCTTGGCACCCTGCATCTTGGCATCGCCGTAATAGGCACCCCAGGGCCAGACCGCGACCGCCATGCGAACAGGGTTGCGGGCCGACGCGACGCCCATATCCTCACCCGAGCCGCGCCAGACCAGCGCCCGCACATACGCGTCCTGCAAACCGCTGGCCTTCAGCGCTTCTTCCTTGGCGGCTTCGATTTCATCAACCGAATAAGGCATTGGCATATCCAGCGCCTCGGCCGAGGCGATCAGACGCCGGGAATGGTCGCGGCTTTTGAAGATCTTACCGTTGTATGCGCGCTCGCCTTCGAATACCGATGACGCATAGTGCATTGCGTGGGTCAGAATGTGCACGTTGGCCTCACGCCAGGGCACCAGTTTGCCATC
This sequence comes from Ruegeria sp. AD91A, assembly GCF_003443535.1. GTDB lineage: Bacteria > Pseudomonadota > Alphaproteobacteria > Rhodobacterales > Rhodobacteraceae > Ruegeria. Next base: position 3,038,258 of record NZ_CP031946.1, read on the forward strand.
CATCCAAATGGTGCCATCACGATCATCATACCCCGCCATGCGAAACCTCCTGAACCGGGTTGGGTTTTCGATTATTGCGTCAATTAAGTCCGATACGGACACAATATTGCGCAAAAACTGCGATTCGATACCGCTCTCCTCTTGGAATGTCAATAACGCTGACATAAACTCGGCCCCGGAGTAACGAATGAGGCATGATATGTCCGACATCCGCCCGACCCCGCGTTATGGGGGCGAGAGCCTGTTGTTTTTGACTGATGAGCAATTGCGGCAGGGGATCGAGGCCATGTTCTTCGCCTATCGCGGCTTTACCGCTGATCCCGATCGTATCCTCGCGGAACTGGCCTATGGCCGCGCCCACCACCGGGCAATCCACTTCATCAACCGCGCGCCGGGCACGACGGTCAACAACTTGTTGGCCATCCTTGGCGTGACAAAGCAGTCTCTAAACAGGGTTTTGCGAACCTTGATCGAGGATGGTCTGGTGGAAAGCCGCGTGGGGACAGTGGACAAACGCGAACGCCACCTATTTCTGACAGAACAGGGGACGGTGCTGGAAACCACGCTGTCAGATGCCCAGCGGGCCAGAATGCGTGCCGCCTACAAGGATGCCGGTCCCGAAGCCGTGGCTGGATTTCGCAAAGTGCTTGAAGCAATGATGGATGCTGATATGCGTCATGCCTATACGAAACTTCGGGATACGACCTCATGAGCGATATGGATGCCCATCTGCTGATTGTCGACGATGACGAGCGCATTCGCGATCTGCTCAAGAAGTTTCTGATGCGAAACGGGTTTCTGGTTACAGCGGCACGGGATGCGGCCCACGCGCGGCGCGTATTGTCGGGGTTGGATTTCGACATGATCGTCATGGACGTGATGATGCCGGGCGAGGATGGTGTCAGTCTGACCCGTGCTTTGCGGGAAACGCATACGACACCGATCCTGCTGCTGACCGCAAAGGGTGAGACGGAACATCGGATCGCGGGCCTTGAGGCCGGGGCGGATGATTACCTGGCAAAACCGTTCGAGCCGAAAGAACTGCTGTTGCGGATCAACGCGATCCTGCGCCGGATGCCGGAAACGCCGGCAGAAGAAACCACGGCGAAGATCCTGAACCTCGGGCCCTTCCGCTATGACATTGAACGCGGTGAGATGTGGCAGGGCGAAGACCCGGTCCGTCTGACCGCAACCGAAAGCCAGTTGATGAAGATATTCTCGGCCCAGCCCGGAGAGCCGATCAGCCGTGCCAAGCTGGTCGAGGATCTGGGTCGCGACAAGGGCCAGGCGCAGGAGCGCGCGGTGGATGTGCAGATCACGCGCCTTCGACGCAAAATCGAACAGGACCCCAAGCAGCCACGCTATTTGCAGACTGTGCGGGGCGCAGGGTATATGCTTGCGCCGGATTGAGGTGCCGCTACGCGGCCTATTTCGGCCTTCGGCGAGGATATTATTAGCCAGATGAAGATGGGATCCCAATGACGACTGCACTATTGACCCATGCCGATTGTCTGAGCCATGTGACGCCTGACGGGCACCCGGAGCGTGTGGCGCGGCTGGAGCACATTTTGCATGCATTGGAAGCGCTGGACCTGGAGCGGGTGACGGCTCCGCTGGCTGCGGATGATGATCTTCTGCGCATTCATCCAGAGAGTTATATTCGAGACATTCGATCCGCGCGCCCTTCGAATGGGTTCGCACAGATCGACGGGGATACGTTCCTGTCTCCGGGATCGGTGGACGCAGCCTACCGCGCGGCGGGTGCGGTGGTACGGGCGGTTGACCTGGTATTGAGCGGTGAAGCCTCGAATGCGTTTTGTGCCGTTCGCCCGCCGGGGCACCATGCGGAAACCGAAACGGCAATGGGCTTTTGCCTGTTTGGAAATGCAGCATTGGCGGCGAAACACGCGCTGGACCATCACGGTTTGAATCGTGTGGCCGTAGTCGATTTCGACGTACACCATGGAAATGGAACCCAGGACCTGTTGTGGGATGAAGCACGGGCATTGGTGATAACCAGCCAGCAGATGCCTTTGTGGCCCGGATCGGGCCGGCCCGAGGAAACGGGTGTTCATGATACGGTTGTCAACATCCCTCTGGCGCCAGGCAGTGGCGGATCCGAGATGCGGGCCGCCTATGAAACAAAGGCCTTTCCGCGCTTGCGGGCTTTTAGGCCGGAACTGATCATCATTTCGGCCGGGTTCGACGCCCATCAGGACGACCCGCTCGCCAATCTGAACTGGGCTACCGATGACTTTGCCTGGATCACCGCAGAGCTGTGCAGAATTGCCGACGAGGTCTGTAGCGGTCGTATCGTCTCGACTCTGGAGGGCGGGTATGATCTGAACGCACTGGCTGAGGCCACACGCGCCCATGTGGAAGAATTGATAAAGGCAGCCCGATGACTGAGACCTCCGTAGACCAGATGACATTCGAACAGGCGATGAAAGAGCTTGAGGCCGTAGTTGGCCAGCTGGAACGTGGCGACGTCGCGCTGGATCAATCAATTGCGCTCTATGAACGCGGCGCGGCGCTGAAGAAGCGGTGCGAGGATGAGTTGAAGCGCGCAGAAGAAAAAGTCGCAGCGATCACTCTGGATGCCAACGGTCAGCCAACTGGTACGACGCCCGCCGAAGGTCTGTGAATGTTCCCCGAAAGACTTGCGCAGGATGCAGCCAGCATTCAATGCCAGTTTGATCTGGTTCTAGGCGCATTTGAAGACGTCGATGTGACCCGGGCCATGGCATATGCCACCCGAGGCGGCAAACGATTGCGCGGGTTTCTGGCTTTGGAAAGTGCCCGACTTCATGATGTCGAAGAGAGTCGTGCGATCTGGCCTGCAACGGCTATAGAAGCGCTGCACGCTTATTCTTTGGTGCATGACGACCTGCCCTGCATGGATGACGATGACCTGCGCCGCGGTCGTCCCACTGTTCACGTGGAATGGGATGAAGGGACAGCGGTTCTGGCCGGCGATGCCCTTCACACGCTTGCTTTCGAGCTGTGCATGCATACAGAGGTGGGAGGAGCAGACATTCGTGCAGATCTTGCCCTGACGCTGGCCAGAGCCAGCGGCGCACAAGGGATGGTGCTGGGACAGGCGCTGGACATTGCAGCTGAAACCGCCGCCGAACCGCTGTCGCTGGACGAGATCACGCGTCTTCAGGCCGGCAAGACGGGCGCTCTGATCGAGTGGTCTGCCTGCGTTGGAGCAACTATGGCCCATTCAGACCCGGAACCGTTGCGCCAATATGCCCGGGCACTGGGCCTTGCTTTTCAGATCGCCGATGACATCCTTGATATTGAGGGCGATGCCAAAAAGGCAGGCAAACGTTTGCAAAAGGATACCGAGGCAGGGAAAGCCACCTTTGTTTCACTTTTGGGTCTGCCCGCTGCCAAAGCCCGCGCAGGTGAGCTTGTGGATCAGGCCTGTACAGCTTTGGATGGGTATGGTCCGAAGGCAGAAACCTTGAAGGAAGCCGCCCGCTTCGTTATTGCCCGGGACAGCTAAGCCAGGAACGCGCCACATGTCTGACCGCCCAAACACGCCACTGCTGGACCTTGTAAGCCGCCCTGCGGATCTCAAGCAGTTCTCGGACGCGCAACTGCACCAGGTCGCTCAGGAGCTGCGGGCGGAAACGATCTCGGCTGTTTCCGTCACCGGCGGGCATCTGGGGGCTGGCTTGGGTGTCGTTGAATTGACTACGGCGTTGCACGCTGTGTTTGATACGCCCCGAGACAAGATCATCTGGGATGTGGGTCATCAGTGCTATCCGCACAAAATCCTGACCGAGCGACGTGATCGCATCCGAACTCTGCGCATGAAGGATGGCCTCAGCGGCTTCACCAAGCGCAGCGAGAGCCCCTATGATCCATTTGGCGCGGCGCATTCCAGCACGTCGATCAGCGCTGCCCTGGGTTTTGCTGTCGCACGGGATCTGGGGGGCGTAACGCCTGAAGGGTTGGGTGACGCAATTGCAGTGATCGGCGATGGCTCGATGTCTGCGGGCATGGCTTTTGAGGCGATGAACAATGCAGGCCACCTGAAAAAGCGTCTGATTGTCATTCTGAACGACAACGAGATGAGCATCGCGCCCCCGGTTGGTGCCTTGTCCAGCTATTTGTCGCGTATCTATAGCGAAGAACCGTTTCACGATCTGAAAGCTGCTGCCAAAGGCGCTGTCTCATTGTTGCCTGAGCCATTCCGAGAAGGCGCCAAGCGCGCCAAGGAGATGCTAAAAGGCTTGGCGGTGGGCGGCACGCTGTTTGAAGAGCTTGGGTTTTCCTATCTCGGCCCGATAGATGGCCATGACATGGACCAGCTGCTGCCGGTTCTGCGCACTGTGAAATCGCGGGCAACCGGGCCGATCCTGATCCATGTATTGACGAAAAAAGGCAAGGGCTATGCCCCCGCCGAGCAGTCACGCGACAAAGGTCATGCCACGGCAAAGTTTGATGTGGTGACTGGGGAACAGAAGAAGGCGCCCTCAAACGCGCCATCTTATACATCTGTATTTGGCAAGGCACTGGTGGACGAGGCCGCGCGAGACGACAAGATCGTCGCAGTGACCGCTGCAATGCCGGACGGTACCGGTCTGAACCTGTTCGCTGAACGCTATCCGTCGCGCTGCTTTGATGTGGCGATTGCCGAGCAGCACGGCGTGACGTTTTCGGCTGCGCTTGCAGCAGGAGGAATGAAGCCGTTTTGCGCTATGTATTCTACCTTCCTGCAGCGGGGCTATGACCAGGTTGTACATGACGTGGCAATTCAGCGCTTGCCCGTACGTTTTGCAATCGACCGGGCAGGGTTGGTCGGGGCCGACGGCGCCACCCACGCAGGGTCGTTCGACATTGCCTATTTGGCCAATCTTCCAGGTATGGTCGTCATGGCTGCCGCTGATGAGGCCGAGCTGATGCATATGGTGGCAACTGCTTCCGCACATGACGAAGGCCCTATCGCCTTCCGCTATCCGCGCGGTGAAGGCGTCGGAGTTGATTTGCCCGAACGTGGAGAGATTCTTGAGATCGGCAAGGGCCGCATTCTCCAGAATGGCGCGCGGGTGGCTCTGCTTTCCTTTGGTACACGTCTGGCCGAGGTCCAGAAGGCGGCGGAATCCCTTTCAGCCAAGGGCATAACGCCCACGATTGCCGACGCTCGTTTTGCCAAACCTCTTGATCGCGACCTTATCCTGGATCTGGCGTCCAGCCACGAAGCTTTGATTACCATCGAAGAAGGGGCTGTTGGTGGATTCGGCAGCCATGTCGCGCAATTACTGGCGGAAGAAGGTGTATTTGATCTGGGGCTGAAGTACCGCTCGATGGTTTTACCTGATATCTTCATCGATCAAGCGAATCCTGCGGACATGTATTCTGTGGCCGGCATGAATGCCGAACATATCGAGGCGAAAGTACTGGACGTTCTGGGCGTCGCCTCGATCGGAGAGAAACGCGCTTAGCGCGCCTGTTAGTGGGGTAGCGGGCGTCTGGAACGCCGACCTCTGTTTGATCAGGTTTTTTTGGTGCCGCTGAAGGGACTCGAACCCCCGACCCCATCATTACGAATGACGTGCTCTACCAGCTGAGCTACAGCGGCACCTTAAGCCATACGGATCTGGTTATGACCGGATGCGAAAGGTCGTTTAAACTGTCACTCTGCCGTCTGCAAGCCCGGTTGTAATCGGTTTGGTGTCGCCTGGCTCGGCGACCGATCTCAACCTGTGCGCCGTCAGCCTGTAACCAACCTGTCGAATTGGAATTTTGGTTTGTGAAATTATTGTAACGTCGCGGATTCAAAATTGACTGAATTTCAATAATTCCATATTTCATGAAATATGACAAAAGAGATAATCGATCAACTTGCCATCCTTGGCCACTCGCAGCGTATCACCGTGTTTCGCATGTTGATGCGACGGTTTCCTGACAGGGTTCCCGCGGGCGAGCTGGCGACAGAGCTGGGTGTCAAACCCAGCACCATGTCGAACTACCTCAATGCGCTGCTACGGTCGGGGCTTGTAAAGCAGGAACGATCCGGGACGTCTCTGCTCTATTCGATTGAAATGAAGAACGTGCAGCAAATGCTCGATTTCCTGATTGTGGACTGCTGCCGCGGCCGACCTGATCTTTGTTTACCTTCAACCATGGGAAGTGAGACTATGACTGACCGGAAGTTCAATGTGCTGTTCATTTGTGTCGGCAACTCTGCCCGCTCTATTTTTGCCGAATCCCTGCTGAGCGAGATCGGCGGAGATCGGTTCAACGCGTATTCAGCCGGGACACAACCAAGTTCGGATCTAAACCCCTTTGCGGTGCAGGTTTTACGCGACAAAGGGCACGATACCTCGATCCTGCGGTCAAAGAATCTGTCCGAGTTTTCGGCACCGGACGCGCCTGCCATGGATTTTGTCTTCACCGTCTGCAACCAGGCGGCCAACGAGGAATGTCCGGCATGGGAAAGCCAACCGATAAGTGGCCACTGGGGTATGGAAGATCCGGTCAAGGCCGATGGCACCGACGCCGAGAAAAGCCTGGCCTTTCAAAACGCCTATGGCGCACTGAAGCGACGGATTCAGGCCTTTACAACGTTGCCGGTCGAAAGCCTTGACCGGATCGCCTTGCAATCCGCCATTGATGAAATCGGGCTCGCTTCACTCGAGGAAACGAAATGACAACCTACGCACTGAACGGCCTCGGCCGGATGGGAAAACTGGCCCTGAAACCTCTGCTTGAACGAGGCGCAAAGATAGCCTGGATCAACAATGCCGTCGGTGATCCCGAGATGCATGCGCATCTGCTGGAATTCGACACGGTGCACGGGCGCTGGGACGCAGAATTTGCCCATGATGCCGACAGCATCTCGGTTAACGGAACCCGCCTGCCTTTTAATGGCACCAAAGACCTGAGCGCGTTGCCGCTGGACGGTGTTGACGTGGTGATCGACTGCACCGGCGTGTTCAAGACCGAGGCGAAGCTGGCAACGTATTTTGACGCTGGGGTGAAGAAGGTTGTTGTCTCTGCTCCGGTCAAGGATGGTCCGACAGCCAATATCGTCATGGGTGTAAATGACGGAACCTACGACCCCGCGGCGCATAGGATCGTTACGGCGGCCTCGTGCACGACAAACTGTCTTGCGCCTGTCGTAAAGGTCATTCACGAAAACCTGGGCATCCGCCATGGATCGATGACGACGATTCACGACGTAACCAACACGCAAACCATTGTGGACCGGCCTGCCAAGGATCTTAGGCGCGCACGCTCGGCCCTGAACTCTTTGATCCCGACGACGACAGGCTCGGCCACGGCCATCACTCTGATCTATCCGGAACTCAAAGGTCGTTTGAACGGCCACGCGGTTCGGGTGCCGTTGCTGAACGCCTCGCTGACCGATTGCGTATTCGAGGTTGAACGCGAAACCACGGTTGAAGAGGTCAACGCCTTCTTCAAAGCCGCAGCCGAGGGTGAACTGAAGGGCATTTTGGGATATGAGACGCGCCCGCTGGTGTCCACCGATTATACCAATGACGAACGCTCTTCGATCGTCGATGCACCATCGACCATGGTTGTGAACGGGACGCAGGTGAAAATCTACGCGTGGTACGACAACGAGATGGGTTATGCGCACCGGCTGGTGGATGTCGCGCTGATGGTCGGGGCATCGTTGTGACGCATCGGCCCGAAGGACTGTCGGCCTATATCGCGGTCACGGCTGCCTATTGGGCCTTCATGCTGACCGACGGGGCGCTCAGGATGTTGGTGCTGTTGCACTTTCACACCCTGGGCTTCTCGCCGGTGCAGCTTGCCTATCTGTTTGTGCTCTATGAAATCGCCGGGATTGTCACCAACCTGTCCGCCGGTTGGATCGCCGCACGGTTCGGGCTGACCTCGACCCTCTATTCTGGGCTGGGGTTGCAGATCGTCACGTTGCTCGCCATGACGCAGCTAGACCCGAACTGGACCGTCGCAGCTTCGGTCACATTTGTCATGATTGTGCAAGGGGCCAGCGGAGTGGCCAAGGATCTGGCCAAGATGTCTTCGAAATCGGCGGTCAAGTTGCTGGCTCCATCCGAAGGAGGCGAGTTGTTTCGATGGGTTGCGATTCTGACAGGTTCCAAAAACGCCGTAAAAGGGCTGGGATTCCTGTTGGGGGCCGCCATGCTTGCAACGCTGGGCTTCATACCGGCAGTGCTTGCCATGGCCGCCGTTCTGGCGGTGATCCTGGTCGCATTGAAGCTGTTCATGCCTGCGGGCCTGCCGAAGGGGCGCAAGGATACCAAGTTCTCTGAGGTTTTTTCAAAATCCGCAAATGTGAACTGGTTGTCTGCAGCACGTGTCTTCTTGTTCGGCGCGCGGGATGTCTGGTTCGTGGTCGGCATCCCGATCTATTTCTATGCTGTTCTTTCAGATGGCACAGAAGAGGGTAATCGGGTCGCGTTCTTCGTGATCGGAACATTCATGGCGGTATGGATCATCCTCTATGGAGCCGTGCAAGCCAACGCGCCAAGGATTCTTCGTGCGTCAGATCGAACCGAAGGTGATCTGATCCGCGCTGCACGCAGCTGGGCGGCGATCCTGTTCTGTGTTCCTGCGGCTCTAACACTGGGTATGTTGATTTCGGATGGTCCCGAGACCTGGCTGACCCTGACACTCATCGCAGGCTTGCTGATCTTCGGTGTGATCTTCGGGGTCAACTCATCGCTGCATTCCTATTTGATTCTTGCCTTCACCCGGTCCGAGCGTGTGACGATGGATGTCGGCTTTTACTACATGGCCAATGCGACAGGGCGGTTGGCCGGCACCGTTTTGTCTGGCCTGACCTATCAGGTCGGGGGGCTGCCCCTGGTGCTGGGCACGGCGGCCGTGATGGTTGGCCTCGCTGCTCTGACGTCCGGCAAACTTACGGATCAAACTTCTGAGGCGCTATTATGAGCATTTTTGAACGGTATCTCACGATCTGGGTTGCGCTTGCGATGATCGGTGGCGTCCTGATCGGACTGGCCGCGCCGGGTCTGGTGCAGCTGGTGGCAAAAGCCGAGATTGCCAGTGTCAACCTGGTCGTGGCGGTGCTGATCTGGGCAATGGTTTACCCGATGATGGTCAACGTCGATTTCGGCGCAGTCGCCGGGGTTGCCCGCCAGCCGCGTGGTCTGATTGTGACCCTGGTGGTGAACTGGCTGATAAAACCTTTCACCATGGCACTGCTGGCCGTTGTGTTTTTTGACTATGTCTTCGCGCCCTGGATCGCGCCCGAAGATGCTGCGCAATACACTGCCGGTCTGATCCTGCTGGGTGCAGCCCCTTGCACCGCCATGGTGTTTGTGTGGTCGCAACTGACCAAAGGCGACGCGACCTACACGCTGGTTCAGGTCTCGGTCAATGATCTGATCATGGTCGTGGCTTTTGCGCCGATCGTGGCCTTTTTGCTGGGGGTCACTGACATCGAAGTGCCGTGGCAGACTTTGGTTTTGGCCACAGTCCTTTATGTGGTGCTGCCGCTTATCGCAGGGTTGATCACTCGCCAAAAACTAGGCTCTAAAACCGCTATAGAAGCCTTTTCGGCGCGGGTGAAACCGTGGTCCGTCATGGGATTGATTGCAACTGTAGTTATCCTGTTCGGCCTGCAAGGTCAGACCATTCTGGCGAAACCTGCGGTCATCGTTCTGATCGCCGTTCCCATTCTGATCCAAAGCTACGGTATTTTTGCCATTGCCTATGGCGCCGCTTATGCGCTGAAGGTTCCCCACCGGATCGCAGCGCCATGTGCCATGATCGGGACATCGAACTTCTTCGAACTGGCCGTTGCCGTTGCAATCAGCTTGTTCGGCCTTCATTCCGGCGCTGCACTGGCGACGGTTGTGGGTGTCCTTGTCGAAGTGCCGGTGATGCTGTCGCTTGTGGCATTCGCCAACCGAACCCGCCAGCGTTTTCCGGAACCTGCGACACGATAGGATTGGTCAACGCAGCAGAACGACTGTCATATCTGGCGGCTGGGCGCCGCCAGAGTCCCGTCTCACGCTGCTTCAGAAATCCACGCCACGCTGGGCTTTGATACCGGCCTGGAACGGATGTTTTTCCTCGGTCATTTCAGTAACCAGATCGGCATAGTCACGCAGCGCTTGCGGTGCATCACGTCCGGTCAGGAATACGCTGGTCTTGTCCGAGCGCGCGTTCAAACCCTCGATGACCTGTTCGACCGTCAGGTATTCGTAACGCAAGGCGATGTTGATCTCGTCCAGTACAACCAGATCGTATTCGCCACTGGACATCAGGGCACATGCCTTGTCGAAGGCTGCATTGGCAGCAGCTATGTCACGCTCACGATCCTGCGTGTCCCAGGTAAAACCTTCGCCCATCGTATGCCATGTCACCAGATCGCGCTCTTCGAAGAAACGGCGCTCGCCGGTTTTCCACTTGCCCTTGATGAACTGCACCACACCAACCTTCTGGCCCCAGCCCAAGGCGCGAATGACCACGCCGAACGCGGCCGAGGACTTGCCTTTGCCTTTGCCGGTATTGATCAGGACCAGACCACGGCTTGGATCCACGGCCTCGGACACTTTCTTGCGGTGCTGGGCCTGCACCTTCTGCATCTTTTCCTTGTGATCCTGCGCGTTGCTCATTTGGGAACCTCTTTGACTGTTCGGCCCAACCTAGGGGAAGATTACAAAAGGTAAAGTCACGCTTTGGGGTCAGTAACCGACCGGGCTTTGCCACGCTCCAGCCCCAACTGGTGTTCGCGCCAGATGACAACAACATTGCCTGCGATCACCAGTGCGGCCCCGATCAAGATTGCAAGCGTTGGCAGTTCGTCGAACCAGACATAGCCGATCACAATCGCAAAAAGCATGGTTGCATAGTCATAAGGTGCCAGCATCGAGGCCTGACCAAACCGATAGGAGGAAGTGACCAAAATCTGCGCGACGCCGCCGATCAGGCCCATCATGACCATGATCAGAGCCTGATTCCACGTTGGCATTGACCACCCCCAGAATGCTGTCAGGGCAGACAAAAGCGTCGCGGTCATCGAGAAATAGAACACGATGGCCGCAGGGTGATCGACCTTGACCAATTGCCGGATATGGATTTGAACGAAAGCACGGGCAAGGGTAGCACCCAGCACACATAAGGCGCCGATAGTGGCGGCGACCTCCATCTCGGTTGTGCCGAGGCGCGGCCAAGTCATTATCAGGACCCCCAGCAAACCCAGCACCACTGCACCGATGCGGATAAGCCGAATGCGTTCACCCAGCATCACGGCGGCCAGAATCAGGGTGAAGATCGGCGTCGCATACCCGATTGCAGTGACTTCGGGCAGCGGCAGCAGGCTGAGGCCGGTAAAGGTAAGGCCCATGGCGCTGGTCCCCAGAACGCCACGCCAGAAATGGCCCATGGGTTTCTTGACCACGAAACCCTTGGACAATTCCCCACGCGCAATGAGCCAGAGAATAATGACAGGTATCGCGAACAAGGACCGAAAGAACACCAATTGGCCCGGTGGGAACTCATCCGACAGTGCTTTGACCAGCGCGGACATCGATGTGAACAGGAACAAGGCGCCAAGTTTCAGCGTTACTGCAAGCAGAGGTCGATGCGATGTTAAGGGTTTTGTCATCGGCGCGAACCTGCGCCTTTGACAGGCAAAGATCAACGGGTGGGTTTAGCAATTCACCCAGGATTGAGGCAAGGAGCAGCCGATCTCCTCGGCGAAGTCTTCTAGAAAGCGGATCATGCGCGCGGTGCGTTGCTCGGCAATCAGTCGGCCGGTTTCGGTTAGCATGTCACTCGGCAGCCGCAGCAGTTTAACCTTCCAATGGTCGAGCGAGAAATGAAGGTCGTCCAGAGGTCGGTTTTGGGCAAAAGGATCTGCCGGGTCATAAAGAGTGCGCCCCAAAGCACCGGAAACGGAAAAGTTGCGGGCGATGCCGATGGCGCCCAAAGCGTCAAGCCGATCCGCATCGCGCAGAATGCGCGCCTCGATCGTTTCAGGGGGGATATTGGCCGAAAAGCTATGGGCTTCGATCGCGTGCCGGATAGCGCGGACCTGAGCCGTATTAAACCCGATTTCCCCAAGAATAGGCTCTGATTCCATCGCGGACCTGCGCGAGGCAAGATGCCGGTTGGGATCGTCCTTGGGCAGATTTACAAGATCGTGCAGATAACTTGCGGCCAGCAGCACGGACATATCGGCTTGATCATTCGCGATGGCTTGGGCGTTGGTCCAAACACGATCCAGATGGGCCAGATCATGGGCGGGATCAGTTTCCATGCGGTGTGCGACCACAGCACGCAGACCTGCGCGCAGATCAGCCGATCCGTCCACGGTTCTCTCCGATCTGGCCGCGATGCAGCAGAAGGTGGTCGAGGATCACGCACGCCATCATTGCCTCACCCACTGGAACGGCGCGGATACCGACGCAGGGGTCATGGCGACCTTTGGTGATGATCTCGGTTTCTTCGCCGGATTTGGTGATCGTCTTGCGGGTGGTGAGGATCGATGATGTTGGCTTGACAGCAAACCGCACGACAACGTCCTGCCCGGTCGAGATTCCGCCCAGAATGCCTCCGGCATGGTTCGAGCTGTATTGCGGGCCATTCTGACCCATGAAGATTTCGTCGGCGTTGGCCTCGCCCGTCAGTTCAGCGGCGGCCATGCCCTCGCCGATCTCGACACCTTTGACGGCATTGATCGACATCATCGCTGCGGCCAGATCAGTGTCTAGCTTAGCATAAACCGGCGCTCCGATCCCGGCGGGGACACCGCGAGCAACGACTTCGACCACGGCCCCGACCGAGTTGCCGGACTTGCGCAGATCATCCAGGTACGCGGCCCAGTCTTCTGCGGCGGATGCATCAGGTGTCCAGAACGGGTTCTGTTCGATCTGGGACCAGTCGAAGTTGGCGCGGTCGATCTTATGCGGCCCGATCTGGGTCATGTATCCGGTGATCTGCACGTTGGGCGCGATTTGCTTGATCGCTTCGCGCGCCAGTCCACCTGCTGCAACACGTGATGCTGTTTCCCGTGCCGAGCTGCGCCCTCCGCCGCGATAATCCCGGATGCCGTATTTCTGCCAATAGGTGATATCGGCATGGCCCGGGCGGAACTTGTCCATGATATCGCCGTAGTCTTTCGAGCGCTGATCGGTGTTCTCGATCATCAACTGCACCGGTGTGCCGGTGGTTTGCCTTTCGAACACGCCGGACAGGATTTTCACCTGATCGGGTTCGCGCCGCTGGGTGGTGAACTTGTTCTGCCCCGGTTTGCGCTTGTCCAGCCAGTGCTGGATCATGCCCTCGTCGATCGTGACACCCGGCGGGCAGCCATCGACGGTGGCACCCAAAGCGGGTCCATGGCTTTCACCCCAAGTGGTGACACGGAAGAGATGGCCAAAACTGTTCATCGACATGGGGCGTGCTCCTTTGAGCGTCGTGATTAGCGGGCAAGGCCCTTGGCCTCAAGCGGATTTGCGGTTGGGGCGTGTTTACCCCAACCTTACGAGCTTATGCAGCCGCAGCCAGTTGGGCGCGCGTGGCCGTGATTTTCAGCGCAGCTTGTGCGGCTTCGCGGCCTTTATCCACAAAATGCGCGCGGTAGATGGCGTTGTGGTGATCAGTTTCCTGATATTGGTGCGGGGTCAGCGAGACCGACAGGACAGGAACACCGGTTTCGAGCCCGGCGCGCATCAAACCATCGACCACCGCTTGCGCGACGAAGTCGTGCCGGTAAATGCCGCCATCCACGACAAATGCGGCGCAGGCAACTGCGGCGTAGCGGCCGGTTTGGGCCAGATCGCGGGCCATCAGCGGCATCTCGAACGCGCCGGGAACGTCGAAAACATCGACCTGATCGGCCGGGATCAGTTCTAGAAATCCATCGAGCGCGCGGTCAACGATGTCGGAATGCCAGTTTGCTTTGACAAAAGCATAGCGGGTGTGTGTCATAATGATCTCCTTTCAGTTTGGTGGCCTGCTGGCGGTCGCGAAAACCTTCGCTGCCAGCCCGGCATGACACGTCACCCAAGGCGATCACGAGCAGGCGCGCCGCATCACCGGCGCACTGCACGTTCTCTTCCATCCGGACTTTAACCGTCGGCTCTGGCCTCTCACCAGATCTGCTGACACTCTTTCGTGGTTCCACACTTTGTCCGAAAACCGGTTCCCACTTTTCGGATCGTGGACACGGCAGAGCCGCTCGCGGGCTTGCGGGTCATGGCCCGCATACCGCCGGTGGGGAATTCCGCCCCGCCCTGAGAACAAGGCGGACCTTGCCAAGAACCGACCCCATCTGCAAGAGATTTGGCAGGAGGTCGTTCATGCACCCAAATCCAGCCTACCGCGCCGAAGACAAAGCGCGTCATATCGAATTCGCCCGCGACCGGGCATTCGGCGTTCTGGCGATTTCTGGCGACGGCGCGCCATTGATCAGCCACGTGCCGTTTCTGCTGTCGGAAGACGGTGCGGTGGCCGATCTTCATTTGGTACGATCAAACCCGATCGTTCGTGTGCTGCAGGGGCCGAAAGAGGTCAGGATTGCGGTGCAGGGGCCTGATGGGTATATCTCGCCCGACTGGTACGGTGTCGCAGATCAGGTTCCGACATGGAACTATGTTGCCGTGCACCTGACCGGAACGCTTGAGCTGCGCCCACAGGACGAGCTGCGCGAATTGCTGGACCGACAATCTGCATTCTATGAAAAACGACTTCTGCCCAAAGCGCCATGGGTCACTGGGAAAATGTCTGATGACGCGTTGGCCAGAATGATGCGGATGATCGTACCATGCCGGATGCAGGTAGAGGATATCCAGGGCACCTGGAAACTGGGCCAGAACAAGCCGGACGATGTAAGGATCGCTGCCGCCGATCAAGTGGCCAGCGGGTTTGGCAATGAAACCGGTCAGCTGGCCGCCTTGATGCACAAGGCGTAGCCAGCACCGGGAAACAGGATTACTCGGAACTGAATGTTGCCAGATAAGCGGCGATATCTTCCGCACCCTTCTTCAGTTTAACGCTCATGTTAGGGCGGGCGGTTTCGTCATCCAGATACTCTTTGATGAAACCGATGGGGTCCTTGGAATAGGCGGCGATGTTTTCTTCGGTCCAGATCAGACCTTCTTCGCCAGCACGGATCATATCGTCAGTGAACATGCCGATGGGCAGGCGTTCGCTGCCATAACGATAGTCATTTTCTGATCCGGCGACGCGTCCGACGACGCCGTAGAGATTCGGGCCGGTGATTCCGCCTTTGACCAGGACTTCACCGTCCTTGATGATCGCATGACACGAGGAGCAACGGTTATACATTGCTTCACCTTTCACCGGATCGCCTGCGGCAAAGGTTTGCGTGGCCAAAGCCAATGTGAACATCGCAGCGGCCGGGGTGACTTTTGACATAGGGGGTCTCCTTGCAGGAGTTCGCGCGTTTTTTGTGCTGTCCGGCATTCGCGCAAAAAGTGCAACGGTGTATTTGCGCTCAATTTGCAATTTAAATCATCTATTTGGCGAAAATGATTTCCCTGAAAACAATCTGCGTTTGGCGTTGCTGATTGTCGAGAATGCACGCGCGAATAAGACGCTGCCCAGGTGGTCTGAAACCGACTGGATGGGGCCCGCAAAGCAGAGTTCTGAGCTCGAATCAACAACCGCTGATTCGAAGCCGGAGGCAAAGTTGCGGGCAAGATTCACCAAAAAAAGCCCTTCGGCAGGTGCATGAAGCGACACATGCGGCGTATTGCGCGTTTATGAACGCTGGACGAACACTATTCTCCCCGATAGTAAGCGCGGTTAAGACGCCGCATTCATGCGGTGCGCGAGCTATTTGCCCGTCCGCGGGCGCCAGACAATCGGAGATAACCTCGTGTCCCACGCAGAAGACCACGAAGGCACCCGCAGAGATTTTCTGTATTACGTCGCAGGCGGCGCAGGTGTCGTTGCAACGGGTGCAGCTGTATGGCCCCTGATCAACCAAATGAACCCATCGGCAGACGTTCAGGCGCTGTCCTCGATCCGTGTGGATGTGAGCGGCGTCGAGCCGGGCACACAGCTGACGGTAAAATGGCTGGGCAAACCCGTTTTCGTCCGTCACCGCACCGGTGCCGAGATTCAGGAAGCCCAGGATCAGGACGCCGAAGGCGTTGATGCGCTGCCAGATCCGCTGGCGCGTAACTTCAACCTAAGCGCTGATGCGCCCGCGACTGACGCAAACCGCGTCATGCCGTCTCCGGAAGGCGAAGCGCCGGGTGCTTGGATCGTTCAGATGGGCGTATGTACGCACCTTGGCTGTGTACCTCTGGGAGACGCCGGTGACTTTGGCGGCTGGTTCTGCCCCTGCCACGGCTCGCACTACGACCTCGCCGGTCGTATCCGTAAAGGCCCCGCGCCTGAGAACCTGCCTGTCCCGCCCGCAGAATGGGTGGACAACAGCACAATCAAACTCGGCTAAGGGAGACCCAAACTTATGTCCGGAATTCCCCACGATCATTACGAGCCGAAGACAAACGGCGAGAAATGGCTGAACAGCCGTCTGCCGATTGTCGGCCTGCTGTATGACACACTCATGATTCCAACCCCCAAGAACCTGAACTGGTGGTGGATCTGGGGCATCGTTCTAGCGTTCTGCCTGGCGCTGCAAATCGTCACCGGCATCGTACTGGTGATGCACTATACCCCGCATGTTGATCTGGCCTTCGCCAGCATCGAACACATCATGCGTAACGTGAATGGTGGTCACTTTATCCGCTATGTGCACATGAACGGCGCGTCGCTGTTCTTTGTTGCGGTTTACATCCACATATTCCGCGGCCTGTTCTACGGCTCGTATAAAGCCCCGCGCGAAATCACATGGATCATCGGTATGCTGATCTATCTGATGATGATGGGCACCGCCTTCATGGGCTACGTTCTGCCCTGGGGCCAGATGTCCTTCTGGGGTGCGACCGTGATCACCGGCCTGTTTGGTGCGATCCCGTTTGTTGGTGACGCGCTGCAAACATGGCTGCTGGGCGGACCCGCCGTGGATAACGCGACGCTGAACCGCTTCTTCTCGTTGCACTACCTGCTGCCGTTCATCATCGCGGCACTGGTTGTCGTGCATATCTGGGCCTTCCACACCACTGGCAACAACAACCCGACAGGTGTTGAAGTGCGTCGTGGTTCCAAGGACGAGGCGAAGAAAGACACGCTGCCGTTCTGGCCGTATTTCGTGATCAAGGACCTGTTCGCGTTGGCCGTGATCCTGGTCGTGTTCTGGGCCATTGTCGGCTTCATGCCGAACTATCTGGGCCACCCGGACAACTATATTGAGGCCAACCCGCTGGTCACACCTGCACACATCGTTCCTGAATGGTACTTCTTGCCGTTCTACGCGATCCTGCGCGCCTTCACCGGTGAGGTCTGGGTCGTTCAGTTTGCCAGCTTCATCACCGGCGGCATCATCGACGCCAAGTTCTTTGGTGTGCTGGCGATGTTCGGTGCGATCCTGGCCATGGCACTGGCGCCCTGGCTGGACACGTCGAGCGTGCGTTCGGGCAAGTACCGTCCGATGTTCAAATGGTGGTTCTACCTGCTGATCATCGACTTCTTCGCCCTGATGTGGCTGGGTGCGATGCCCGCGGAAGAGCCCTATGCGACTTTCTCGCTGATCGCCTCCGCCTACTGGTTCGCCTATTTCTTCGTGATCCTGCCGATCCTTGGTGTGATCGAGAAGCCTCTGGCACAGCCCGAGACGATCGAAGAAGACTTCAACGCGCATTATGGCAAGGCTGACGCCGAAGCCACGCCGGCCGAGTAAGAAGAGGGACCGGAAACATGTTCAAGAAACTTGCAATCGGCGCCGCGTTTGCCTTGGCCCTGACCCCTGCTGCATCCATTGCAGCAGGTGGGGGTGAGCAGCATATCGAAGACTTCGACTTCTCGTTCGAAGGTCCTTTCGGTACTTGGGATCAGCATCAGCTGCAGCGCGGCCTGCAAATCTATACCGAGGTCTGTGCAGCCTGCCACGGCCTGCAATATGTGCCTCTGCGTGATCTGACAGCGCTGGGCTATTCGGAAGAAGAAGTTATCGCCTATGCAGCAGGCAACTTCGAAGTGTTCGACCCTGAGCTGGACGACTTTCGCCCGGCAATCCCGACCGACCACTTCCCGGCCAATACCGGTGTTGGCGCACCGGATCTGAGCCTGATGGCCAAAGCCCGCGCGGGCTTCCACGGGCCATACGGTCTGGGCATCAATCAGCTGGTAAAAGGCATGGGCGGCGCCGAATACATCGCCTCTCTGCTGGACGGTTACACCGGTGAAGAGAAAGAAGAGGCAGGTACTGTCCTCTACGAAAACAAAGCCTTCCCCGGCGGCTGGATATCGATGGCACCGCCGCTGTCGGACGAACAGGTCGAGTTTGCTGATGGGCACTCGAATTCAGTCGAACATATGTCGGAAGACGTTTCAGCCTTCCTGATGTGGGCGGCCGAACCGAAGATGATGGAGCGCAAGAACGCTGGCTTTGTCGGCGTGATCTTCCTGACCGTTCTTTCGGTGCTGCTCTATCTGGTCAACAAGCGCCTTTGGGCACCGCACAAAGGTAAGCTTCGTAAAGAAGATTGATCTTTTCGGGATACTGAAATCAAAACCCCCGCGCCATCAGGTTGCGGGGGTTTTCTGTTTGAAGTCGGGCTAAAAGGGGCCAGCCCGTCGTGGTCTTCGGTCAGTCCATCCTTGAGGTATTTCTGGCCAAACGAGGGGCGGATCAGACCGTAAGTTGGGTCAGGGTCTGCCCGGTGATCGCTGCACTCACGATCCGGCCTTCGGGTTGAGGTGCATTGAACGAAACCTCGGTAAATTGCTCCGTTCGCCCCATATGGGGGTTTTCCATCAGGATGTGATGGGTCTTGCCGATTTGCTGCGACAGGTGTTTTGTGACCTGAGCGTCTCCGGTAGCACGCAAGCGGGCAGCGCGATCTTTGATCACCGTCCCATTCACCTGCTGCGGTATGCGGGCTGCCGGGGTACCTTCTCGCTTGGAATAGGGGAAGACATGCAGCCAGGTCAGGTCGCAATCGGTGATCAGTTTGAGCGAGTTCTCGAAATGTGCCTCGGTCTCGGTCGGGAAACCCGCGATGATATCTGCACCGAAGGTCATATCTGGGCGCAGTTTCCGCGCGTCTTCGGTAAAGCGGATGGCGTCGTCACGCAGATGGCGGCGTTTCATGCGCTTCAGAATCAGATCGTCACCATGCTGAAGCGACAAGTGCAGGTGCGGCATCAGACGCGGCTCGGTCGCGATGGCTTGCATCAGGTTCTCATCGACCTCGATCGAGTCGATCGAACTGATCCGCATGCGTGGTAAATCTGGCACCAGCTTGAGAATGCGCATCACCAGATCACCCAGCTTGGGTTGGGCAGGCAGGTCGGCACCCCAAGAGGTCAGATCGACCCCGGTCAGGACCACTTCGTTATAGCCCTTGTCGACCAGCCTCTTGATCTGATCCACCACAACACCTGCGGGCACGCTGCGCGAGTTGCCCCGGCCATAAGGAATGATGCAAAAGGTGCAGCGATGGTCGCAGCCGTTCTGGACCTGCACGTAGGCGCGCGAGCGGGTTCCAAAACCATCGATCAGGTGTCCTGCCGTTTCGGTGACGGACATGATGTCATCGACCTGCACAGCCTCAGTCTCACCAATAAAATCGGCTGCCATGCCTTTCCAGGTCTCCGGCTGCATTTTTTCAGTGTTGCCGATCACCGCGTCGACCTCATCCATCCGTGCAAAGGTTTCGGGCTCGGTCTGAGCGGCGCAACCAGTGACGATCAGGCGAGCATTCGGATTCTCGCGCCGTAGCTTGCGGATTTCCTGCCGGGCCTTGCGCACCGCCTCAGCCGTCACTGCGCATGTGTTCACCACCACAGCGTCTGTCAGACCTGCCAGTTGCGACAACTCTTTCATTGCCTCGGTTTCATAGGCGTTCAGGCGGCAGCCCAATGTGGTGAACTTGGGCGGGTTCATCCCAGTGACCTCAGAAATTCAGGCGTCAGAGTGCCAGAAAAGACGTGGCACGTTGGGCCGGTCATCCAGACACCGTCGTCGCGCCAGTCGATCCAAAGCGTGCCGCCATCCAGATCAATCCGCACCTTGCGCCCGGTTAGCCCGCGACGCGCGGCAGCAACGGCAGTTGCACAGGAAGACGACCCGGAGGCCAGAGTGATGCCAACTCCGCGTTCCCATACACGCATACGGATGTGATCCGGGCCGATGACTTGTGCCACCTGCACATTCGTCCGTTCCGGGTAAAGCGGGTGGTATTCATAACGTGCACCGAACTCTGCCAACGGGATCGCTTCGGCGTTCTCAACGAAGAAAGTGCAATGCGGGTTGCCCATTCCTGTTGCCGTTGGGGCGCCTTCGATTGGCAATTCCAGCGTGTCCATCTCTTCTGCCAGCGGAACTTCGCGCCAGTCCAACTGCGGGTGACCCATGTTGACCGAGGTGCGCCCATCGCCAGCATCCCGCGCATGAAGTGTTCCGCGTTCGGTGGTGAGCGTCAGCGCAGAGCGACCCGTCTCATTCATAAGCAATCGCGCAATACAGCGGGTGGCGTTGCCACAGGCAGCAGAGGTTGATCCATCGGCGTTGTAGAACACTAGATGCGCGTCAGCTTCACCATTTTCAATAACGGCCAACTGATCGAAACCCACACCAAATTGCCGATGCCCGATTCCTTTGGCCAGCGCCGGCGTGATCGGGGCATCGTGCGCGCGTGCGTCAACGATGACAAAGTCATTGCCCAGCCCGTGCATCTTGATGAAGGGCAATCCGGTATCGAGTCTCTTTTGCATGGCGGGCATATATCGTTGGTCGGAACATGAATCCACCCTGTCGCGAAGATTCCTTAAAAAAGGGGTTGACCCTCCTGCGCCCCCTGCCTAATTAGGCCGCCTATCGGGTTGCCGGAAACATGAGTTGTAACGGCGAAACGAGGCGCAAAATAAGGGCTTGAACCTGGTTGAGGAATTGCCGTAAAGAGCGCCACGGATCAACAGATCCAACAAAAGAGTGGGCCGTTAGCTCAGTTGGTAGAGCAACTGACTTTTAATCAGTGGGTCGCAGGTTCGAATCCTGCACGGCTCACCACTTTTTGCAATAAAAACAAATGTTTGTACGAGTCCGTGTAGAGTGCGCTTCGTGACGTGCGGCCTGTCGGAAGCTATACGGAAGCACTGTGACACGTGTTTATCGGTTGCAAAAGTGGTACAGTCACTGCGCTGATGGTTAAAGTAGATTCTTCTTCTCAGTTTGATGTGGTCGGGTCCTTGTGAAACCGCACCTTCAGAAGGTTGAATATCTACCTAGAGTGAGTTTGATTTAGCTGATTTTGTAGGTGCATACGCTAGCGTATCCAATTTTTGGTCGATATGCTCGACCCAAATGGATACCTTGAATTTCCAACCAGTGGTGATCTTGTGGCACTAATTGACAGCGAATTAGCTAGTCACGTCCTATAAAACAACTCGTATGTCGAAATCTCGAAATCAATAAGGCTGTCGAACAACACGAATGACCGGTATCTAAGATATGTTAAATTATTGATATAAAAGTATTTTAAAATAAGCTATCATCCAGTCGTATCATGGCCTCATAAGCCGGGTGGTTCTCTAACTGCACGCGCACCAAATAATTACTTGGCTCGAGCGCCACTCTGTGAATCCAGCGACCGCCAGATTTATTGTAGGTCTTGAAGTCATCGTTGCGAAAGTCGATGCATTTTTGGTTCTCAGAGTTATATGCTTGAATAGCGATTGAGACGCTTTGCAAGTCATGTCGGTGATTTAACCGAAAGCTGACGCCATCTCGGGAAAGATCAATATCCGCTACAAAAGGAAACCTTTTGTCAAAGACTTTAAGCTCCTCTGAAACGGAGCAAAGTGGCTGCCATTGATCAGCCTTAGCGCCCAGTTTGTAAAGAAAGGTATCGCGTTCAGGCTCCGAGCGGAACCAGATGCCAGAAAGCACATGTGCCAGCGGCAACGGCGACGCAGGCAGGACTTCAGCACATCTGCTATCGATAATAGAATAATCACCAGCAATTCCTCCTTCATGGAAGACAGAGGCAAATGGGATGTTGGCAAAAAATTCTTCGTCATCTCCAGTCTGCGCTGCGTATTTCTGCATGTTCTGGTCTGAGAACAATACATCCGGCTGCGTCAAAACCCGCTTGGCGTCGAGTACGAACATTACCAAGACAGGAGCATGCGCTTCTGGGCCGTATTGACAATCTGCATCTTTCCGGATGCCCTCGATATGAAACTGCGTAGGATTGCGGGGACGAAAGTACAGTCGCACACGACCATGGGCTTCCTGTCGATTGTCGATTACCCCGCCAGCTGCAACATCCTGTATTTGTTGGCGTTGTGGATCGTCCCGAGCGCGCAAGTGTCCGTCTTTGATAATAGCCAAGGCCGTTTCTATCGGGGCGTGGTGAAACAGCCAGGAAGGCCAGTGTTTTCGGTATGATCGGACTCCGGAACCGAGTTGTTCTGTCCAGTGTCGAATATGTCGATCTACAAACGCTTCGCTCAGTGCCATGGCAATTCAGCTTGAGCGCTCGGGTTTCGAACCTCGAATGAAGCTGCTACTTCGGGCTTCAATTCAACGGCGAGTTCGGGATCGGGCCTTCCGTGTCTATGAATTTGTACTGCGCGCACGTCTGGCAATAGCTGCATCATTGTCAGTAATGGCCCAGCGGCACCCTTCGCCGTCCACCCCGCTTTTTCTTTAGTCACGAGACCGTTTAGTAGGCTGAGCCAAACGCCACGAAGATCATCTTCTTCGAAGAACCAATCATGGTTTTGTGTTTGAATGCCTAGGGTGTCATTGTCAAAGCTAATTTCAAACTCCCGCTCGCCCTCCAAACGTAGTTTTGGCGCGAGCCGTGCTATACTTTCCAAGGCTCGGATGAAGCTTTGAAACGACAAATCGTCGACTAATTTGCGAATTTCCAACGCAAGCGGTTCAAGGTGTTCTGGCAGGCCAATATCCTTTGTGAAATCATGGATGTATACAGGAATAGGCAAGCCAGATAGGTAATGCTCCATTAGCGGCTTAACATCTTCCCATTCCAAACCACCGTTTCCGCACCCAAGTTTAGGGAATGCGATGTCGGTCACACCTTGCTCTTCATAAGTACTGGCGAATTTCTCGAGACCCGCTTCCACCCATTCTATGCGCGATGGACTACGCCAGTGCTTCTTGGTCGGGAAGTTTAGCACCCACTGCTCTGAACCTCGCCAAAGCCACAACTTTCCGGGTTCCAGCAGTTTTTGGTCACAGATACGCTTGTAGGCTGTGAACATGTTGGGTTCGCGTTGTTTGAATGCCTTTGCTATGCCTTTACCCATGACACCAACGCAATTGACTGTGTTAACCAGTGTTTGCGTGTTGGCTTCAAGAAGGCTGGTTCTCTTATATGTCAGCATTTTTTGCCCCTTCCTCCTTAACTCTACAAAAACCACTTTCTTAGAGCTGCATCAATAGAACATAAAGTGAACGTAACTGCAAATATTGTGATTTTTACCAGATAGTGTGGACCTGATTAAGATATGTACTATTTGTTGTGACCGAGACTGATAGACCCTGCTATTGCGCAATGTGCTCACTCGCGTACTGTTTCGCTATGTATCGTGTGGAACATTAGGCAATGAACCGATACCTGTTTTTGGCTTCGTGCAGCCTACTAACGGCACGTTCAGGGTCCGCGTTTATGCTCTCTGCGAGCCTGCCTCCAACGCTATCCATGAACTCCCCCAACTCAATTTCCTGAGTATCTTCCAGTGCAGCCAGAGTAATACCTAGGCCCGCCAATTGCGCCATGATCAATCTAATTTGCTCGTTACGATGTACGCGCTTTATGCTTGTGGCGTCGACATAGCTACGCATTTCCAGCAAGTCATCCTCTGATGATGCAGCAACCAAGTCCCACATTTTATGGTTAGACCAACGCGCGCGATTTCCATCGTCAGGATCAGGTTCGCAGTAACGTATCTTCTTTAGCGCTTCGGCAATGACGTCGCCGAACATAGCATCGAACTGGGGCCACATCCTGATCTGCCAACGATCCTTGAGCAAGTCCTTCCCGGCACGTACCTCAACGCGCCACACGCGGCTCTGAGACGCATCAGAAGGGTCCAATGGGGGTAAACCTTCCCGCTCAAGATTGGTATTCCAGACATCCCACCAGATCGGCTTTTTCTTATCAATCACTTCGCGACGCTTGTCGTAGATGATGACTTGCCGCCCCGGCATTTTGCCAACCGTGACAGATGTGAACTGACCAGATTTACCGTTGCTGCGCATGTCATCTTGAGCGGAAAGATAGTCAGCGCGGTTAGTGTGGCTGTGAATGACGAAGTTTTCAGGAACAAGTTCGAATTCCGGCGCGAGAATATCGACGCAGAAATCGGCACGGCTGATACTGACCTGATGCGACTCAAAGCGGATTCCAAGCCTAGTTAGGGTCTTATCTATGTAGGAACGGGCGTATCCAAGCCCTTGTGTCGCTAGAAGAGTTGACCCTACAGAAACCCGAATGCCCCAAGGGTCTCGTGCATTTGGTTTCTTAAAGGACCAATGCACATCCAAAGGCCCACCTTTGAGGATAAAGCGATACCCGTTGCCGCCATGGGGCAAAAGATCAAAGTCCGCGCCGCCGTAGCTGAAAGGAACGGGATGCCGCTCTTCTTCGGCCCTTTCCCTTTCAGTGTTCAGCAGGTCGAACAACTCCTGAGAGATATTCGCCTGAATCGAAAGTGCGATAGTGTCGAATCCGCGATGAACAACGTGCATTACAGGGGTCTCCTTGGGTAACGGTATTTCCAGAGGGGGGTGCTACAATCACCCCCCTCTTTCGGCGAATGCCGCGCGATTTGGTTAAGGTTGGGAAAAGGGGCGGGCGCTAAAGCGCCCTTCGATAGTGCCTCCGGCGGGGCAGCTATTGTTTTGGGGCCGGGCTGGACGCCCGGCGGAAATCATTGGCTGGCTGCCGCCTGCTTGCGTGAAATCCAGTTCTCTGCACGTTCCGCGCATTTGGCGACGTTGAGAAGATCATTGTGAGAAAACGCGCTGGTGGTGCGCCAGTCACCTTCCCCGTTCTTGTAGGACCTTGAGATATCGACGGAAAAGAACCCGTCATTGTCCCAAATCGTTGCGGTAATAAGCCCGATTTTGAGTTTGAAGGCTGGTTGCTGTGTCATGGTGAACTCCTTGTTTGAACCATTTGGCAGGTACAGAAAGGGCGCGGGGTGGCGACACCCCGCGCCCCTGAGAGCCATCCGGCCCCAAAATCCCGCTCAGCGCTGCCAACTCTGAACGGGCAAAACTCAAGTGTTAGGAAGGTGCAGCGCTGGTATTAGCGACGCGCTTTTCGGCAATCCACTTTTGCAGATCGCGGCGCGTATACCGGACTGAGCGACCGGACACTTTTACGAACATCGGCCCACCACCTCGGACGCGCCAGTTCTGCAAGGCACGCACGGAGTAGCAAAGATAGTTGGCGGCTTCTTTTTCGTCGATAAGCCGGTCGAAGTAGTCAGGATCAATCTGTGCTTGCATGGTTGCCTCGCTGCATGTCGTTTCGTTGCAACCAAAATGCAGCGTAGGAGCGGATTATTCTAATGTCATATATGGCTCAAAATTTGTCCATTTATGACATCCCCTATTTTTTATGGCCAAACAGCCGCAATGTCGCGTTGCCGATGGCCTGCGACGTTGGGAATTTGTGGTTCGGATCAACCCAGAAGAATGCATATAGGAAGCTGAAGAAGTCGTTTTTGTAAGGCTGGTCTGCGTCTGAGTCGTCATAGCGGCGTCTTTCCATCGGATCGCGCCCTGTATAGTGCCGAAATACTCTGGCGAGCTGTTGGATCGTTTGTTCCAAGCTTTCGTTTTGTTTAGGGCGCTCGCGTGGGCGTTTGTGATGCTCCAGTGCGTCTCCAATTAAGAAGGCTATCTCGGGAAGTTTCGTTTTCAGGGCATCAATCAGATACTCTCCGTAGTCCAACCCTTCGTGATCAGCACCCAACGCGTTTTCAAAATAATCTTCTGGCTCATTTGCCATTCCTACCTCTTCAATTTCCCATCGAATGGATGGAGGCAAGTTTGAAAGCTGCTCCAGCAGAGCTTCGACGGTTTTGTCGAGTTTGCTATAAATCGCTCTGCGCTCTTTCGCAGGAAGTTGTGACATCCGACGATCGTTGGGGCGGTAGTGCTGAGCAATCCATTCAATGTCGGCAGCAAACCCTTCTGCGACAGGCAAAGGGAGTTGCATTTGACTCCACATGTTTTCGAAGTCCAGTTCGCTTTTCTTGTCGTTATTGTCCAGCATACGTACTGAGCCTGTTTTGTTGTTTTTCTTAATTTCGCTGAGTGGCGGCCTATGTAACGTAACCTATATGTAGAGCGCACAATTCCGAACCTATGCCCTTATGTAATGTAACGCTACCGTGCAACCCGCAGTGATGTGGCTCTAACATCCTTTCGAACTGCGCGGGCCTACCGTGCCGCGACTGATTCCTCTGCATGCTGAACGGCATCATCACTCATCTTTGTCACCCTGTATTTTGAGACGATTCAATTTTTGGGTCCGTTGGTTGCCGCTTTCATGAAGCGACTTCCACGTTTTGTTTTTTTGGTTTTCGCGGTGCCACAGTCCAAGTGGTTCCTGCCCTTCAGCTTTAAGAACAGCTCTGAGACTTCTCCGGTAACCCTTCTCGGCGTGGTTACGTTTAGGATCGCGATTCTTACCCTGTGGCTTGGGTGCCAGCAGTCGTCCGAAGAAGCTACGTGTCGAGCTAATCAGAGATGCGCACAGAACTATTTCCACCAACAAAGCTAACCAGAATACTGCAGGCATTTTCTCCTCATCGGGCGGTGTCGTATTAGTTTGCTGAAATTTAAAGTCTCAATAAGATA
The DNA here is from genome assembly GCF_003443535.1 of Ruegeria sp. AD91A. Lineage (GTDB taxonomy): Bacteria > Pseudomonadota > Alphaproteobacteria > Rhodobacterales > Rhodobacteraceae > Ruegeria. The sequence goes on from NZ_CP031946.1 coordinate 3,065,199, forward strand.
ACTATTCATAGTTATTTAAAATTGCGACCGAACGCCAAATCTTTGTTGGATTTCGCCAACAGTCGTCAATCGCAGTACATTGAATGCGTGGCGTCGCTTTCACCACCTCGGATTCTGATTGTGACTAACCGGCGACTTTCAAAGGTGCAGAGCGAATGTCTTTGCGAACCGCCCGGGCCAATCTTGACGCCACTAATCCTGCGGCACGTTGGACGGCATCATCGGCAAGGTGCGCGTAGCGCAGGGTCGTTGTTAGGTTTTTATGCCCCATGATTTCTTTCAGAGTGAACGGATCGATCCCGTCTTTCATGGCGACCGAAGCATATGTATGTCGCAGGTCGTGAATGCGGACGTCCTCCAACCCTGCCGTCTTACGTATACGCCGCCACGGCTTTTGCAGGTTGTTCAAAGGGCCATCATCTGACTCCCCTAGTATGACATGGGGGTTTCCCGGTTGCCGGGGCAATTCCATCAGGATGTCATAGGCTTCCCGTGGCAGGGGAATGCGGCGGCGTCCGGTCTTGCTGTCCGGCAATACCAGATGGTGCGACGTTACATAGTCCCAGCGCAGGGTCAGAATCTCGCTGAGGCGGCATCCGGTGTAAATCAGCAGTAGCAGGGCCGACACCACGTAAACGGTCTCTGTGCCGTCTTCCAGCGCCTCGGCCAGCACTTCGCCAAGCCGTATTTGTTCCTCGTCTGAAAGATAGCGTTTCTTTTCTTCTTCGCGGAATTTCTTGATCCGACGGGCCGGGTTCGATCCGGGTTGCCGAAATCCCCAATCTTCGGCCAGATTGAACAGCTTCGACAACATCGCCGCAGCTCGGTTGGCCTGATAGGGCGTTTCGCGCAAACCGTGATGAAAAGCCACAACATCGGCGCGGGTCACTTCGGCAATCGGAATCGGGCCAAGTTTGGGTCTGATGAATCTGCGAATGACGCTGTGATAATCGCGGGCTGTGGTCGGCTTACAATGCTGATCGACATATTCTTCAAGGAACCGGTCACACAGCCCGGCAACGGTTGGTGCGCGCCGTTTGGCCTGTTTCTCGGCAGATGGGTCTGATCCGCGCGCCACGTCGCCCAAAAGCAGCTTGGCGTGTGTCCGCGCTTCCTCAGCCGTCAGAACGCCATGCTGACCTATAGTGATCCGTCGCGTCCGGCGACCAGCTCGATATTGAACTAGATAGGTCTTTTTACCGGACGGATAGACCCGCAGCCCAAAGCCGCGCATGTCCCGGTCCCAGACAAGGTATTCCTTGGTCTCAACGGCAAGCCCCTCAACCGCGCGTTTGGTCAATTTGAACATATCCAGAACACTCCTTGCTTCCGGCCTGCTTCCGGAAGCTATACGGAAGCAAATGGCGGCGAATTCTGGAGTAATTCATGAATTCAAGGCGCAACGAAGATCAACGTAAATAATTGTTTTACCTTCATTTTTGTCAATATGGCGAAATCCGGAGAAATACAGCGAAATGGCTCTGGCCGTTCTTTTAATCAGTGGGTCGCAGGTTCGAATCCTGCACGGCTCACCACTTTTTTCAGATAGAAACCAATTTGTTAGCTATCCTTGCGCCAACATGGCGGCTAGTTTAGCTGGATACCTGGATACTTTTTGGGGAAAAAACCCTAAGGTAAATGCGTCAATGAGTATGCTGTTTGCTTCGACCAGTACACTTGCGGCTATGAAGGCTTCACGTGTAAATCCAATTTGACTGATCTAGCTACCGAGTACGATGACTTGGTCTACGACTATAATAACCTAATGAGCTCGTATAACGCGCTTCGCTATGACGCTGAGGAACTATTTGAAAACTACCAGCACTATTCTCAGAATACAAAAGTGTAGTTTCAGAAAGAGACAATATCGTGTCGTGCGTTGAATCCGCCTCTTCGATTTCGGAAGCTCGATACTGCTTTTAGTTGAGGTTTTTTTTCATTGAAGCCTCAACTTCGAACGGGAATTAGCGACGCAGTTCGTTCCAGCGGTATTCGACGATTTCGGTATCCAAGAACGTGCGGAAATTGTCATCGGATACCATTGTCAATCTGATTGCATTTGAAGCGTCGGACCATACTGCAATGCCCTCTAAGTTGCCGTGGGTGCGTATCTTGGTTTGTAGAAGAATGTCGGTTTCGACAATTCTGTCTTCCACGAATGCGAAGCGCCTCACCCTATTTGAAAAACCAATCCCCCAAACAAATCGTCGTTCCAGCAAATACAAATGACCATCAGGTCCAGTGTCAGCTCCCACCGGCACGTAAGAACCACTTTTCCGAATCTCGCCTGATACAGACCATTCACCTTTCTCTAGGCGAAATATAGGAAAGGAATTTTCCGGCCATGTCTCTGGTATCGCAATGACCCGGCCCTGTGGGTCAAGTGACAGCGCTTCTAGTCCCTGATTGTAAGGCAACGACCTGAACGCTTGGGTTTCGGTCTCGTAGTCGATATGGTTTGCCGTGTATTCGCCGGGGTTGAAGTACTCAACGTCGTGGTAGTTTTCAGTGCTGACCCAAAGCCTACCATTCTTCTCCAACGCGAGCGCTTCCAGGTCACTGTTTACTTCATCATGGTAATTCATCGAGCCCGGAGTTCTGGGGCGAACAATCTCCATGTTTTGAATGCCGACAATTGAGTCACCTTGCCTTCGTACTTTGGCAAAAACCAGCATCGGCCTGTCTGACACGGCAATCAGCTTTGTTCCGTCTTCACTTATTTCCAAACCAGATAGGCCGCCAAATCTTTCTTCTCCCGGCCATCTCCAACTTAGCTCACTCAACAACTCCAATTGCGAAGCAGCACCGTCATTTAAGTGAGCAATATATGCTCTCAGGGAAGCTAGGCTGGCCAAAACAGAGCACACCACAAGAAAAAGCGAAGTACGTTTCAAAGGAATTTTCCGAACAAGTCACATTTCTCGCATGACAATGACGAAACGAACAATAACGTCGCAACAGAATCCTGCAATCGTTCGCGCCAGAAGTGGTAACCACTGATTGAGCATACTCGGCCCAAGTCTGAACCTACTATCACGATACCAGAGGATGCGCTCAAATTTGAATAATCCCCAAGAAAAAAATACACCGAGCGCAATCGGTGCAGGGCCAAGCCCGACAAGGGTCAAGTTGCATTGGTGGTCTTCCCTTGAACGGCAGATAGCCGACTTACATTCACGGCGCTATACAGCTGGACCACAGGACCACTGGGCAGCAATGCGTGATTGGTTAGTTCAGAATGACGTCCCTGCTCCAAGAAATCTTCCTGGATGGCCGGAACATTTATAGAGGCTGGCTGAGGGGGTCGAGGCCAGCCTCTATCTTCGTCACGAGGGGGTAAGTGGTTATTCTAATCCCACACTACTCAATATGAGCGAAGCCCGAAATTGGGGGATTCCCGTAACGGCGCTGTTTCGATCAAAAAGGTTCGTTTCCTGAGGGTAAACAGTCAGTTGCCGAACGAGCTATGGACACAAATTTGCCACAATGCGATCCTCTTGACGTGGGTGGCATGCTTTTATTTTAGCACTTTCTGGTTTTTCTGACTGGATTTGAGGGGGTTACCTAGCACGGTGTGCCACCCCACGAGTTATTCGTAAAACAGGCCGAAGCAAGAACCGCGTTTTTCAGATGTCATTGCGCTTTGGTAATCTTCATCGAACGGTCGCAATCAGAACACTTCGCTCCCATATCACTTATATGCGGCGCGTCATGATGGGGTTTAGCGATTTCAATGAGGGGGTACGAGTTCGGCGCGTCGCAACCCCAACATGTTTTTCTGGCAAGAAACACCGGCTGTCTTGATATCAGAGTGACTGAATAAGAACGCGGGTTCAGAGCACCAATGAATATCGATGAACCTAAACTAGTAATGTCAGACAAGTGCAAGTCCGAGCTTGTTGATGGGTATCGGTTTGAAATCGAAATCTACCGCCTGGACAACCAGAACAAGTGGACGTTGAAAGCGGTGGACTGCAAAGATGCCAGCTATGGCTGGGACGACAAGTTTGTTTCGGATCAGGAAGCCTTGAGTGCTGCAATTGAGATTCTGAACAATGAAGGCGCTTTGGGCTTCATGGGTAAGGACACGAAGCCTTAGGGCAATTCCTTTCGGAGGATCTCTACATGTCGACTATCATGCGTTCGAGTTGGCGTGAAATACGCACGTGTTCAGTAACGGCCTTCCTCATCTCCTGAGCTTCTCTGGTGCGCATTCCGTGCTTGTAGGCGGGGTTGACTGACCCAGAACCATGCCCGCCGCCTGCGACATCCATACGGCAAACCGACCAACCCTTTACAGCAGGATTTTTGCATTGAACGCCACTACGTTTGGACGTCGCCGTGCATCGGGGTGCTCCATGTACTCTTTGCATAGGGTTCGCGAATCCAAATTGAGCGGCTGCGACGACGGGGAGTTTAGTAGTAAGCGATCTTTCAGGAAATGATATCGGAGAAACGATACTCGTGTCGGAAAATCACAAAGCGTGAATGTCCAATGGATCGGAGAAGCCCTTGATCTGGCTCCCGCCAAATGTCTCCTGAATATCAACTCCGTCGAGCAGATCCAGGGTCTCTTGATCAACCAAAATCCGGCTTCCGGTGTTCTGGGTTTCCGCTTCCAATCGGGCTGCGAGATTTACTGCGGATCCGATACAGGTATAGGTCGCCCGATTGTCAGTACCGGCATAGCCCGCGACGACTTCGCCTGTGGCGATACCGATCCCGATCCTGAGACCCCGTTCTCCATCCGCGAGCCGGTCATGATTCAGCATCTCTATCATGCTATGCATTTCATGCCCCGCAGCTACAGCACTTTGCGCAGTATTGTTCAGAGGTTGTGGAACACCGAAGAGAGCCATCAACCCGTCACCCAGCATCAGGCTGACAATGCCGCCATTGCTGGTCACCGCCTCGAACATCAACGTGTAGAAGGTGTTGAGTAGATCAATTGTTGCCTCGGGCGCTAAGTTTTCTGAAAGGGCTGTGAAACCGCGAATGTCGCAAAAAAGAACCGATGCGTTTGCACGTTTGCCACCGATGGCAAACCCAGACTCTTGCAGGTCTTGCGCAACCTCGGTGGTTGCGAAGCGTTCGAGAAGGCGTCTTTGTTCGTCCCGCAGTCGCTTTTTTTCAAGGCAGCTGGAGACGCGGGCGCTGAGAAGCGTCTTGTTCACCGGCTTGGGCAAGTAGTCTTCTGCGCCTAACTCGATGCAGCGCACAATATTGTCGAGCCCTTCGACCGAAGAAGTCACAATCACCGGCAATTCGCGCAGGTCGGGATCCGCATTGATTGCCTCCAGAACCTGAAATCCGTCCATTTCCGGCATTTCGATATCGAGTAGAAGCAGGTCATAAGACTGACTCGACAACATCTCCATCGCAACGAGGCCGTTCTCCGCGACAGAGGCTTTGTGCCCCAACAGTTCAACGTTGCGAGACAGGAGTAGCCGATTGACTTTGTTGTCATCAACGATGAGGAGATGGCCGGGTGCATCAGTCATTGTTCAGGGTCCGCAGGGCCACAGCAGCTTTGGCGAAAGCGGCCTCCAGGGCTTTCGCATCTGTAAGGTCACCAGTCGCGGGTATGTCCCCGAGCTCGATTTTTCTGGCCAACTCGGCCAGTGCAGTCGCACCAAAGGTGTTTGCATTCGATTTAATGGAATGAGCCGCGCGGCGATATCCATCAGCATCGGACACGTCGGCAGCCGCTTTCAATTCGGCAATCATGCCGGGTGCTTCGTCGAGAAAGGTGTTTACAAGCTCGGCGGCGAATTCGTCGCCAGTCGCGTCCTTGAGTTCAGCGAAGATATCAAGATCAATTGGGCCGTTTGTCATGGATTACTTGCTTTTTCTGGGAACATTCAAAAGGGCTTCGATAAGAATAGGCAGGCGTATCGGTTTGGCGATGTAGTCGTCCATCCCGGCATCCAAACACATCTCGCGGTCGCCTTGCATGGCGTTGGCAGTCATGGCGACTATACGCGGTCGGTCTTCTTCGGGGAAATCTTTGTTTATGCGGCGTGAAGCTTCGAGCCCATCCATTTCGGGCATCTGCACGTCCATCAATACGATATCGTATGTTTGCCGGTTCACACTTTCGACCGCCTCAGCGCCGTTGCTGGCCAAATCAGCGCGATAGCCCATCTGTTCCAGCAGGCGAAGCGCAAGTTTCTGGTTCACCAGATTATCCTCAGCTAGCAGAATACGCAGAGGGTGGCGTTTTGCCATCTCTGGATCGGTCTGGGGTTTGTCTGCGGGCTTGGTCGGTTTCACGGGGATATCTTCGGTCGAAAACAAAGTGACCAGAGTGTCGAAGAGATGCGACTGACGCAATGGCTTGGCGAGGTTGGCAGCAAAGAGGCCGTCTTCAAGGTCAATTTCACGTGGACCAAGAGAACTAAAGAGGATCAGCGGCAAGTCCGGATGCTTGGCCCGAATTTTCTGGGCAAGTTCCTCGCCATCCATTTCTGGCATGTGCATGTCGAGAATGACCAGATCGAACTTTTTAGCCTTCTCGAGCGTGGCCAGCGCATCGGACGGGGTTTCGCAGGTAGTAGTTTGAGTGCCCCATTTCTCGGTCTGGAGCGACAGGATTTTACGGTTGGTGGCGTTGTCATCCACCATAAGGATGTGCTTGCCTTCAAGCTCGGACTGAACACCCGTCAGATCGCGCGAGGATGATTTGACCGGTTTGGAGGGTTTGGCCCGGATCGTAAACACAAAGGTCGAGCCATGCCCTTCGCCGTCACTTTGTGCCCACATGGTGCCGCCCATGAGTTTCGCAAGACGCTTGGAAATTGCCAGGCCGAGTCCGGTGCCGCCATATTTGCGGGTTGTTGAACTATCTGCCTGACTGAAGGACTGGAACAGACGGCTCATCCCTTTTTCGCTCAGGCCAATTCCAGTGTCGCGGACTTTGAAAGTAAGCTCAATCGATCCGCGTTTCCTGGCGGTTTGTTCAACAGATAAAACCACTTCACCGCTTTCGGTGAACTTCACCGCGTTGGAAAGCAGGTTCAGCAGGATCTGCCGCAACCGGGTCAGGTCAGCACTGATTGCAAGGGGCAGAGCGTCGTCAAACTCATAGGCCAGATCAAGCTGCTTCTCGGCGGCACTACTGCTGATCAGATCAAGCGCGCTTTCGATACACTCACGTAGATCAAAGGGATGGTTCTCGATGTCCATCTGTCCGGCTTCGATTTTTGAGAAATCGAGGATTTCGTTAATTATGCCCAGTAGTGCGTCACCACTGTCGCGGATCGTGTTGGCATAATCGCGTTGCTCGGAATCTAACTCTGTATCCATCAAGAGCCCACTCATCCCGATGACGGCATTCATTGGTGTGCGGATTTCGTGGGACATGGTGGCGAGGAACGCGCTTTTTGCTTCGTTAGCGGTCTCGGCCACCTCACGGGCCTTTTCGACCTCGCGGAAAAGGCGCACGTTCTCAATCGCAATCACAGCCTGATCGGCGAATGAAAACGCGAGGTCGATCTCGTCTTTGGTGAAAACGCCGGCCGTTTGTCGGGCAAAGACCAGCACACCCAGACACGCCGTACCCTTCATGAGGGGAAGTAAAAGAGCTGCCCGAATTCCGTGCCTGTCGTATGTGATCTGCTCGAACGGCGAGAGCTCAAGCGCGTCCCAATCTGGCAAGTGGAGCATCTTTTTTTCGTGTAAAACCTGTGCCGGGAAGCTGGACATAGGGTCGGGATCGATGGGAAAGCTCTGGTTCCCTTCCAGGGCTTCCACGCCTTCTCCGGTAACCCTCGCAAGAACCTCGAACGTGTTGTCTTGCGCAGTCATGGCTGCAACCATATCGGACGAGACCAACCGCACACCCGCTTTGGCAATAGCCTCAAAGACAGGTTTGATATCATCGGGTGACTGGCTGATCACCCGTAATATGTCCGCACTTGCGGTTTGGCGTGCCAATGATGCTTGTGTTTCATTGAACAGACGCACGTTTTCCAGCGCGATGATAGCCTGATCCGCGAAAGATTCGGCAATGGCTACTTCGTCATCACTGAAAGCCTTCGACGTTTTCCGAATAAAGGCGAGAGTGCCGAAACAGTCTTTCCCTCGCATCAAGGGTACCATCAAGAACGACTTGAATCCTTGCCGCTCGACGATTTCCGTGTCCCGCGGAGATAGTTCCTCAAAGCGCGAGTCATCCAATTGCAGCGTCTTGCCTCTCTGGATGACGCGGGATGGCAGGTTGTCGTCGGGATCAATTGGCAGGCGCTCAGTCCAAGTGATTTCCTCTAAACCATCCGGAGTTGCGGCCGCCACTTGCCAGTATTCAGTTTTGTTAGCCTGCATGGCAATCGACAAGTCGCAATCGATAAGAGCCGTAGCCAGTCCGACAATCTTCTCAAAAACCGGTTTGGTATCTGTCGGGGATTCCGAGATCACTCTGAGGACATCCGCACTTGCCGTTTGGCGAGAGAGTGCGACTTGCGTATCGTTGAACAATTGAGAGTTTTGAATCGCTATGATCGCCTGCGAGGCAAAGGTCTCCATCTGCTTGATTTGCTTGTCCTCAAAGGCGGCTTTATTTTGGCTGCCCATACTGATGACACCTATCGTGTCACCGTCGCGTATCAAAGGTACAGAGAGAACCGACCTGTATCCATGCAAGTTGGTCCTAAGGACTGGATCATAATTAGGGTCCGCTTGAGTATCCTCAACGTAATCGGCGCGCCCATATAAAAGCGCCCGGGCGGTCGCCGACGTTTCCCCCGGTTCAAATGGATGCGACTCGAGAAATTTGACAAAACTCTCTGTGAGATTGTGCCCGGCAAAGAAATGAAATTTTCCGTCCTCGGGTTTCTTAAGCGCCACAAAAGCATCTTGCAGGCGGCAGATGCGCGACGAAACCGCCACCAACGCTTCCAAAACCGGCTCTAAAGCGTCAGGGGAACGGGAAATCACCTCAAGCACTTCGGATGTGGCTTTCTGATACCCCAATGCCTCTTCAACTTCTGCAGTGCGGGCCTGCACTTCTTTGAACAGTCGCGTATTGTTGATGGCGATTACGGCCTGGGACGCGAAAGTTTCCAGCAGGCTGACTTGTTTGTCGCTAAACGCTGCTGCCTGCCGATGCGCCATAACAATAACGCCAACAGTTACGCCATTGCTGACCAAGGGGACACCAAGGGTGGTTAGGTAGTCCCCGATCTCAGCCGCTTTTTTCCATGTGTAAGTCGGATCCCTACGGGTGTCTTTTATATAAACCGTCTTGCCGTGCAAGGCCGTGCGCCCGATGCAAGAACCTTCCTCTGGCGCGATAGGGTTATCGGACAGGAATTTGAGAAAAGCACCACTGACATTGTGGGACATGGCCACGCGGTAAAGGCCATCGTCAGCATCCTTCATTGCAAAGAACGCGTATTCCGGTGAACAGATACGCGACGAAACCTCCAGGATGGCGTCCAAAACCGGTGGAAGATCGTTCGGTGAGCGGGATATGACGCCGAGCACTTCAGACGTGGCTGTCTGGTACTTCAACGCCTCTTCGACTTCCGCGGTGCGAGCCTGAGTTTCTTGCATCAAACGGACATTTTCGATGGCGATACTCGCTTGGGCAGCGAAACTTTGGACCAACTCGATTGTTTCAGGTGCTGGTTCTTCTGTGCCTGGCCAGCCAAGGTTGATGCAGCCCCACACTTTGCCGCCTGCCTTGATTGGCACGCCCAGCATACGACGCCATCCAACAGCTGCGGCGAACTCCGGGGCGTAGTACGTCGATTTCTGTGCATCTTCGATTTGAACCGGGGCACCTGCTTCGACAACAAAAGCCGACATGTGCCCTTCTGTATCAGAGACCGGGTAATCCGACATCAGCTCCGAAAACAACTCCAACGGAAATCCGTGTTGCGCACAGTAATAGAATTTGTCGTTTTTATATTGATCCAACACGCAGAACCGCGCGCGGCTGAGTTCGGCTGATTTTTTGACGATAAGGTCAAACACCGGCTGCAAATTGGAAGTCGCTTCGTTGATAATATGCAGAACTTCTGCACTTGCTTGTTCGCGCACCAGCGCTTCTTCAACTTCGGCGGTACGGGCCTGGACTTCTTCAAACAACCGGGTGTTGTTGATCGCAATTACAGCTTGGGCCGCGAACGTTTCCAAGAGGGCGATTTGTTTTGAATCGAATGGTGCGACTTTGTCGTGGCAGAGCACGATCACACCGACCACGACCTTATCCTTGACCAATGGGACACCCAGAAGCGAGCGATACTTGCCAATACGTGCGGCTTCCTTCCAGGCGTATTCGTTAGCTTCAGTGTCCTCGTAGTAGACTGTTTCGCCGCGTGCAGCTGTTTGGCCAATACCGCTCCCATGACCTGCCGGCACTGGGTGTGCCTTCATGAACTTCATGAAATCACTGTCAAAGTCGAGCATGATGTCAGTATGGTAAAGGTTGTCTTGGGGATTCAGAATCGAGATTGCCGCATATTTTGGCTCGCAAATCCGGCTGGCGACTTTCAGTATCTCCTTCAGCACCGGCTCCAGCTCATTCGGAGATCGCGAAATCACCGACAATACGTCTGAAGTGGCAGTTTGATACTCCAGTGCCTGCGTGACTTCTTCTGTCCGCTCCTCCAACTCGTGGAAAAGGTTTGCGTTGGTAATCGCGATAACGGCCTGATCCGCAAAAGTTTCCAGCAGTTTGATCTGTTTGGCGGAAAAACCCAAGACCACTGGCGCCCCAAGAGAGATAACGCCTACGACTTCGCCGTTTTTGACAAGCGGAAGTCCAAGCAATGATTTGTAATCACCTACGCCGCTTTCTTCCAACCAGGTGTAGGTGTCATCCGCTTCGACATCTTCGACATAGCTTGTGCGTTTCGACAAGATCGCACGTCCACTTACACCGTTCTCCGTTGGCGAAATCGGGTGAGCTTTGACGTATTCTGTAAAGGCCGTGTCCTGTGTGAGCGTCGAGTGCACATGAAAAAGCCCATCGTCCGGGTTCAGCATCGCGACATAGGCATCCTGCAATTCGCAGATGCGCGACGCTTCTTTAAGAATGGCGTCCAGAACGGGCGACAGTTGATTGGGAGACGCTGAGATCACACGCAGCACTTCGGATGTTGAAGTCTGATACTCCAAGGCTTGCGTGACATCCGCGGTACGGTCCTGCACCTCTCGGAACTGGCGTACGTTATCCATTGCGATCACGGCTTGGGCCGCAAAGGTTTGGACCAGAGCGACATCATCATCCGAAAATGGCGAAACTTCACGGCGATAGAGAACGATCACCCCAAGACCCGTGTCGTCTTTCATCAACGGCACCGCAAGGACCGAGCGAGCCCCTTCGACTTCAACCATCTGAACCCGTTTTGGATCGCGATCCCGATAATAAAGCGGATCATCTGCTATATCGTCTTGCCGGATGACCTGGCCATCGATCATAGGGCGGATTGCAACGAGTTCCGTACGGGTCAAGGGCTCCACGAACCCCTTCAGGGCCTCATCAAAATCCGTTCGCGCACCGATATTGGCCGGAATTGTTGCAAGGCCACGTTCGTGATCGGCGACACACAGAAAGGCCAGCGGCGCTTTGCACAAACGGCTGGCATTTTCGAGTATGCTATTGAAGACAGGGCTATCGTCATCGCGACTGCGGCTGATGACTTCGAGGATTTCGCGCGACGCTTCTTCCCGTTCAAGCCGTTCCTGTACTTCGCGAAACTGACGCGTGTTTTCGATGGCAATGACTGCATGTTTGGCAAATTCTTCAATCAACTGCACGTCAGGGTCAGCAAATGGTCGGACCTCCCGGCGGCTGACCGCGATGGCACCAATGGCCTGATCTCCTTGCATCAGGGGAACCGCAACGCGTGATCGAATGCCTTCAACTTCGACCATCTTTATGGCTGTAGGATGCCCTGAGCGGAAAAAGTCCGTTTCAACCAGATCATCCACGCGAACAACCTGACCTGTCCGTATCGCCGTGGCAACGGTAACCGATCCTTCGATTAGCCATTCCTGTCCGATATCAAATTCGGTTTTCTGATGCCCCCAATTCGCAGCCAAACGGCCGTGGGTTCCAGCTTTATTGATCAAGACAAGCGCAGCCTGATCTGCGCCACAAACCTTAGTGGCTTGTTGAAGCACTGTGTCAAAGACGCGCGCATCGTCATCACGGCTTTGGCTAATGGCCGTTAGAATTTCCTGTGTTGCCGTCTGACGCTCTAATTGCGTGTGCAACTCATTCAATTGTCGCGTGTTGTCCAAGGCGATCACGGCCTGGGCGGCAAAGCCCTCAACCAGAGAAATCTCGTCCTCTGTAAAGGCCCGAACCTCACGTCGGTAAATGCCGATGACGCCCACGGGCGTTCCATCTGCCGACATTAGTGGGACCGTCAGAAATGACCGGACACCTTCTTCGTCTACAAGTTGACGGCGCCATGGGTCGCCTTTGATATACTGGTCAGTCAGGCGCAAATCGACATTGTGAATGACGCTTGCCTCGCGCACTGACTCCGCAATCTGGAGATATGAGTCCAGCGACCAGCGATCTACGCCTACCTCGTAGGTCGCCAACTGATCACCGAAATGGGCCGCATACTCAAGGTGGGTTCCTGCCTCATTCAAAAGGCTCAATGTGGCGACATCTGTTTCGCAAAGCCGGGCGGTGTTTTCCAGGATGGTCTGGAACACCGGCGTCTCATCTTCTCGTGATTGGCTAATTGTCTCAAGAACTTCACGCGTGGCGCCTTCGCGTGCCAGGCGGATCTGCAATTCGCGGAATTGGCGCACATTCTCAATGGCGATTACCGCTTGGGCGGCAAAGGTTTCGACGAGCTTGACCTGATCGTCGGTGTAGGGCCGCACCTCGTCTCGCGCCAACATCAAGCATCCGATTGCACCGCCATCCACCTTTAGAGGAACAAACAGATTACTGCGGCACCCATGCTTGTCGACAATCAGCTTGAACCGCTCATCGCCGGACTTGTGGAATTCAGTGTCTCCCATATCCACAACACGTTTGGTCTCGCCGTTGAGGATTGTTTCAGTCACCAGAGAATTGCCCGGCTCCATCGTGTATTTGCCGTCGCGCCAGAGCTGCTGAATGTCAGGGTGCAGGTTAACACTGGCCACGAGCCGCTGAAGTGCGTCGCCTTCCTGTCCAAGAACCAGACCAGCAAAAACAGCGTCGCAAAGGTCTTTGGCAAGCGCAACAATCAGATCGCAAACCGGCTGAACGTCGTCCTTGGTCACAGAGATCGCCTGCATCACCTGAGCGGTGGCTTCGAACCGCGCCTGTTGATCAGCTGCGCTTAACTCCGAACTTGGCGCAGATGATGGCGCGGGACTTATCGGGGTCCCTGATGCCTTTTTGTCGCCCAACTGAGCCCAAACTCCCACGTCAATTCTGACTAACAACTGCCCGGAGTTTAGAGAGCACGTTATAGAAGTCACTGGAATTCTTTACGGATGATGCCCTTTGCATTCATGCACGCGCGAGCACGGCCCACTTAGCTCGGATCATCTGACTGGTCAGCGCGATGAATCAACAGTGTAGTGCCAAGGCGCTGGATAGCCTTATAGGCCTTACCGTTCTGGCACTCCATATGCGCCTCGAAATCGTCAGGCGTTCGATCTCTGAGGCGCTCCACCGAGCGTCATTGCTTAAACCCAGACTTCTGTTGGCGAAAGGCAGCATGTACTGGGCACGCAAGCCCCTGTAAACTCTCTGGGAAGATGCACTGCGAAGTGTACTGCTCGCTTAACAGGACGGCAGACATGTTCCCATCTCGGCCATCGAAGCAAAGGAAATGTTGCAAATGTCGGAATGGCCGCTTTCAGGAAGCTGATTAGTTAATCATGGTTCAAGCTCAATGTCCGGCCCATACCTGCCGTTGGCCGATGGGCGTCTTTTCTGCTGTGCGGACCGCCAAACCAGTCGTTCGCTCCAAAAGTTTGCGGTATAACCAAGAAGCGTGGCAACTTACGTACGGTTTAACTTCTGCTAGGTTATGCGAAAATGGTCAGTACAATTAGGTATCTGGACGCTGAGTTGGAAGACGCGCTTGTGATTGCAGAAGCTATTGAAATCTAATGACGCGGGCCGTCACACTCTCATAGAGCGATCAATGCCCGCGTTCCAGATATTCACTCAACGCGCAGTATTCAGGCAACTAGAATTCAATCGGCACCGGCCAAATCTGCCGTTCTACTTTTCTCAACCAGCAACTATTCTTCGACTGTCTTGTAAATAGTTAGATTCTCCAGAAAGGCGATGATTTTTGTTTGTTCACTTTCGCTGAGGTGGTTGTAGGCAGTGGCGCTGTCTGAGGCTTCACCCGCATGACTCACAATTGCCTCTTGCAGAGTGGTCGCCCGACCATCGTGCAGCCAGGGTCCAGTTGCTCCGACACCCGCCAGTGATCGCGTCAGAAACATAGAAGCCCCCAACCCAAGAGGGTCATCGGGATCTGCCAAGTCGGAACCCATATCGTGTCGTTTGAAGTCTGTGTACCATCGGGCCACTGGCTCACCTTCGGCATTCCGCGCTATTGCACCTAGATGGTGGACTGAACCGTCCAGCAGCTTAATCGAGTTGTTGGGCTGATCTCCGGCCAGATTGAATTTGATTGCACTGGCGACGTTCAGTCCACGAATATTCGGGTCAGATCCATCTGGAAACCTGGCATCGTAGAAACCCGGAATCTCGCTGGGTTCTTTAAACATTGCGTCCCGAAGGCTCATCGCTGGCATGTGACAACTGGTGCAGCCGATTTGAGCAAAAAGCGCCTCTCCTGCCAGAATACTGGTTCTTTCGGATCCAGAAAGGTCGATCAAACCCAGATCGGCCAGTTCAATCTTGGTTACCGGCCGTTCGAGGGCTGCCATGTATACTGTAAGAGCCGTTACGTCGCCGACGGTCAACTCATTCACCACACCATCGAAATCGCCATCCTGATCTCCGACAAGCTCGACGGCCTGTAATCCCAGTTCATTGTGCGCAGCATTCCTGGTGAATGCTCTGATCGTTGCATGATTACCCTTCCATCCAAACGGTTTGATCACGAGGTCCGGGTCTATACCACTCAACCCACTGGAATCCGTGTCGACGGAACAAGGGTCTTGCGAAATACGCGTCAGTGTCAACGTTCCAAAGTCAACGCCCTTGGACTCTAACTGAACTGAGGCGCGACCCGAATTACAGGCAACCTGATGGGCTGCATCACGCTGTTGATATAGGTCCGTGCTAATTTCTTCTGCAAGCCGCTGAGGGATACCAAGCGCAAACAAGGGGAGTGTATTTCTCTCAAGATATCTGGCTGCGTCGCCCGTATGCGCAGGATCCACAAGAACGTTCATTGCAACGTCACCCGCCCCATTGGCAATCGGCGCGTTGTGACAGGCAATACACGATGTCGCGTTAGCCCCTCCTTCGCGCTTTGGAAAATGCGAAGCCCACTCCGATGGGTCGGCGAGATCAGCCCGGGGAATGCGCGTAAAACGACGACCTTCGCCGATATTGGCACCGACCCCGCGCGCTGCGTCAAAGCTGAACTCGGTCAGTTCATCCCCTGCCTCGAAGGCCTCTAGAAACGCCTTGGTTGCCTCTCCGTTCTGTATCATGCGCGATAATTCGTGCTGATCGACGGGCGCAGGTTCCTCCTCAGCATAGGCCGACAAAGGCATCAGGCTTGCCATTATGAAGCTCAGGGTGCTTGGTCGCATATCGTGTCCACTTCTTGGTCGCGAGGTTCGTTTTGTAGTGACGGCTGAAGGGACTTGGGTGACATGTTTTCCGATCAGAAAGCCATTGTACTCAGGCTGCGAAAGGACGTTCTAAGCCAAAATCATATAGACCTTTGACACCGAAAATCTCATCGTGAAGAACGCCTTATGAACGCGCCAATTTTGAGCATTTCGGCCATGCTGGGCGCTTTTATGACTTTAGCTTATACCGCCAAAAATCAGGCTCGCGTCCAGTATTCCAATCGATGTTTTCACTGCATCTAGGCTTCACGGCACCAATCCAAGCCGCGCTAAATCTTACAAACAGGAAGACTAAACATGCGTACTCTCTCACTCCCTCACAGCCCGTTGATCCTTGCAGCCCTGATCACCGCAGTGTCGTTCCAGCCGCTACTTGCCCAAAGCATTTCGGTTGTTGACCCGAGTACAGGGGAAACCGTCGAGCTTTCGGAAGTGGATTTCGAAGCATTGTCCGAGGAAGAACGTGCCGATATTCGGGATCAGCTGAAAGAACAGGGAGTCCAGCCCCGAGGCGGTGATCGGAACGCCCTCGACATTTCAGAGGTTGAAGTCGTCGACCCTTCAACCGGCGAAACCGTGGCGCTGGGGGATATCGACCACTCAAGCTTGAGTCCCGAAGATCGGCGGAACATCGGCGATCAACTGGCCGAACAAGGGGTCCCAGCAGGTCGCGGCGGGCGTGACGATGCAGGCCGAAATCCGGATTCCGGCACCGAGACGGTTGACTCTGGCGAAAGGGGCGGCAGTGGCGAAGGTCGTGGAGATCGCGGCGGCGAAGGTCGTGGCGGCCACGGCGGTCGGGGCGGTCCTCGCGGGTAACATAAAGCCACCGCGCACCGGTTGACACGGTGCGCGGTAACCCCTTAGCCAAATTGCAAAGGTACGGGAACTTTATGATGTTTAGATCACCTATCCTCGCAAGTTTTGCGGTGGTCATGCTCTTGCACTCGCCGGCGCAGGCTCAGGTATCCGTTGCGGATGACGTCATCGCGCGGATTGAGGCCGAAGGTTACACGGTCGAGGAAGTAAAACGGTCTTGGCTGGGCCGCATCGTCATCACCGCGAGTGATCAGAATGAGCTGCGCGAGGTGGTGTTGAACCGTACATCCGGAGAGGTTTTGCGAGACCAAAGTTTCTCGAAGAAATCACATGGCGACCGGCGCCCTGCACCGCCAGCCAACAAACCAGACAAACCTTCCCAGCCGAGCGAACCAAATGCGCATGGCGGTCCCAAAGGGGGTGGCGGACAAGGCGGTAAAGGAAAAAACGGTGGGTAATCCAACATGAGAGAACCTGCTGAAACAGAATTTACCAGCGCACGGTGCCGCGCATGATGAACCACGCATGGGTCGTTTGGACCCTTGTCCTTATCCAGTGCCTGTGTGGTGCTTATTTCCTGTGGGAAATTCTGGCATCTATTTTGGGCATCCCATCGGTTCCGCTACGTTGGAATGTGCGAGAGCTTGTCGAAGCGGGCGCCAGTATCGGGCTGATACTTGGTGCATTTCTGGGTGTCCGGCTTGCGCTCGTGGCCCAAAAAGCGACACACCGGGCCGAAACCGCCCGCCGGATCACGTCCGGCGAGTTCACAACAGTAGTAGAGGCGTATTTCGAAAAGCTCGGCCTGACTGGCGCGGAAACAGAGATCGCGTGGCTTGTTCTGAAAGGGATGTCTATGGCTGAGATCGCCAATCTGAGGCAAACCCGAATTGGAACCGTTAAGGCTCAATGTACTGCGATTTACAGAAAGGCGGGAGTGTCTGGCAAAAGCCAATTGATCTCACAGCTCGTTGAGGACCTCCTGTTCTAGGCACAATTTGGATCAGATGGCGTTATGGCATTCACCCGATACAGTGTACAAAACTTGCGTTTCAATTGCCGTTGCCGTCTGGGGGCTAATCCGACCCGAGCGAACAGTTTCACTCTTGGAGTCATTGGAAAGGTTTCTCGCGTCCGGCCCCTCAAAAAACCAAGGCTACAACCGGTTCGGGCACCTGACGCTGCCATATCTAGAAAAACTCGCAGAATCTTGGGCCCAGGAACTCGATTTATTCTGGATTGAAGCCAAAAAGGATGTCAGCCAGCGAAGTGCTGATCAGCGAGAGATCCCGGACTATCTGGGTATCGACGCCATTTATGGTTTCTTTGAGCAGCAGCCGTCGATGACGCTCTCTGAAGTACGCACCCGAATGGAAGAGTTGCTCGACGCGGCAGAGCAGCCGTCACGAAGCGCAAACAAACTAGTCTTGGATCGGATTGCTGTTATATTCCGTTCAAAACGACCATACTGAGTTGTACCAAACCGAAAACGCGCTCACGACCTACAGACGACATCAATTGCAACTCAAACTGAGTTGGTGCGCAAGGTCATTATGCGCGCACTAAGCCCAACCGGATCAGATCATAGTTCCACAACGACTTTTCCGACCGCACCTCCATGAGTCAGATGCGCATAGGCGGCATCGACATTGTCCCACCCAAACTTCTGTTCGTCGACAATTGGCTTGAGCCTGCCAGCATCCCCAGATCTGCCAACGACCGCAAGATGTCTCCATGGGTTTGCCGCCCAACATCGTGCATCATCGGAATCAGCATGAAGACGACATGCAAAGACAGGCCCTT
Source organism: Ruegeria sp. AD91A (assembly GCF_003443535.1). Classification (GTDB taxonomy): domain Bacteria; phylum Pseudomonadota; class Alphaproteobacteria; order Rhodobacterales; family Rhodobacteraceae; genus Ruegeria. The sequence continues at coordinate 3,083,571 of NZ_CP031946.1, forward strand.
GAAATGCACAGGCGTCAAATCAATCTCGACCATCGCGACCGTCGTGGCAACATGACCATTGAGCTTGGCCGCGGCGAAAGAGTTTGTCATGTTTGGCCCACCAACGCTGTCAAACACCACATCAAAGCCTACGCCATCAGTATGCTCGGCAACGTAGTCCTCGACTGTTTCCGTTGTGAAATCCAAGGGACGCGCACCAAGACCCTCGATCAAGGCCAACTGATCTGCACCACGACCTGTTGCGGACACGGCCGCGCCAAGGTGGCGGGCTATTTGAACGGCGACATGACCAACGCCACCTGCGCCGCCTTGAACCAATATAGTCTGCCCTTCGCCAACACCGGCGCGGGTCAGCCCTTCGTAGGCGGTGATGCCGACGAGAGGCAGCGCTGCGGCTTCCCGCATGCTCAGCGTCTTGGGTTTGTGGGCAATCAGGCGCGCATCTGCGTTAATGTGCTCTGCCAAAGCGCCCGTGAGATCCATCAATCCACCAGAACAACCGTACACCTCATCGCCTATCGCAAAACCTGTCACACCGTCGCCAATCGCAACGACCGTGCCAGCGAAATCCATGCCAAGCACGGCGGGCAATTGGGGGGACAGAGGCAGGTCCGCGCCCATGCTTCGGATCATTGTGTCGACGGTGTTGACGCTGGTCGCGGCCACTTTGACGACCACATGTCCAGAAGTCGCGACAGGGTCGGGTATTTCAGCAAGCTCGAACAGCGCATCGGGTCCGTAAGAGTTGAGAACCATTGCTTTCATTGAGATTTTCCTTTTGTGAACATGGTGTCAGGCCTACGTGGAAGTCACGCACGCCTGACGAGATCATTGTCTTTGGGGTGGTCAGTTGATGTCCTGCACCTGCATCACCAGATCGCCCCATTTGCGCTGGTTTTCGATGTCGTGTTCCAAACCTTGTTCATCCGCGATGGTGAACCGTTTGACGGCCGGAGTTTTGCTGGTGGCCTGATAAAGCCAATAGGCTTCGGCTTTCAGCGCTTCATCAATTGGTTTGTCGATCGATTCATAGACCATCTGTTTGCAGGCATTGATCGACTCTGCCGGGAACTGTGCGATCCGTTCGGCCAGTGCGGTCACATAAGCGCCAATTTCATCCGGCTCCAAAGCCTTGTTGATAGTGCCCAGACGCTCGGCATCATCCGCATCGAAGTCTTGCGCGCTCAAAATGATCTCAAGCGCTTTTCCAAGGCCTGTTTGGCGCGCCATGCGCGAGGCGCCGCCGCCACAGGGCAGGATGCCCATTCCGACCTCCATCTGCATGAACTTGTACTTGCCCCGCGCGGCAAACCGCATGTCGAGCGCCAACGCCAACTCATGTCCACCACCGCGTGCAAACCCTTCCAGCTTTGCGATTGTGGCCTGCGGCACCTTGCTGATCCGCTCGCAAACCGACTGTAGATCCAAAAGCCGTGCATCCTCGCGGGATACGGCCTCAGTCGACATGTCCTTGAGCAGTTCGGTGTCGTAGTGGCAGACCCAGATTTCCGGGTTTGCAGATTGAAAGATTACGACCTTGGTGTCGCGGTCTCGCTCTAAGCGCATGGCCAGACTGTTGAGATCGGTCAGCATTTCCTGGCCTTGCACGTTCACAGAGCCAAAGTTGAATGTCACTGTGGCGATGCCGTTCTCAACGGCTATGTCAAAGGTTTGAAAGCTCTCGTATTTCATCAGGCAGTCCTTTCTAGGGCCTCGACGCAGCACGCGTGAGGGGTCAGGGGGTGTTAAAGGTGGAAGTTCGTGGCGTTTTAGCGCCGCGCGGATCAGTTGGTCTGGTTAACCAATTCTTTGATGGTGTTCATGACGTCGGCGGCGTGGCCTTTGTCGAGTGCTGATGCGTGTGGATCTGAGAATGCACCACTGTCATTGTCAAAATAGGCGCCCGACGCATCAGCGAACCGCTCACCTAATGCCGCATCAATCAAGATATCAGCGCCGATGTTCATATCGTTCCCAGCCAAGCCAAAGCCTTCCTTCACCATCTTTGAGGCCAAAAGCGATCCAGGATTTACCGCGACCATGACAGGCGCATCGGATTGCGATTTGGCCCATTCCCGGGTCCATATGGTGATGGCCAGCTTGCTCTGGGCATAGGCTTCCATATCCGCCAGCGGAACACTGCCCTGCATGGCTCGGATGTTCACCGGGGCCTGCGCCGCCGATGACAGGTTCACGACGCGCCCGTCAGCAGGAATGATAGGCAGCAGCAACTCGGTCAGCAGATAAGGTGCAAGCGTGTTCACGACGAAGCGGATGTCCTGCCCATTCTCAAGCACCGATTGCGGGGCTTTCAGCACACCCGCGTTGTTGATCAAAACATCCAACCTGTCATGTTTCGCCCGCACGTTCTCAGCCAGTCCCTGCACCGCGGACAGGTCGCTCAGATCAGCGGCATAGGTTTCGACATTTTCACCGACTTCGGCAGCTGCGCTCTCCAGTTTGGGTATACTGCGGCCATGCAACAGCACGTTGTGCCCGTCAGAGGCCAGCTTCTTGGCCGTCAGCAAACCAATGCCGTCAGTTGAACCTGTAATGAGAATGGTCTTGGTCATCGGTCTGATCCTTTACGAAAAGTCAGGCAGCACAGTGTCTGCCAAGTGTTCAAGGGTTGCGTCGATAGGCGCTTGATTGAACCTGAGGTTCAGCGCGACGTGATTGACCCCAAGCGTTTCAATCTCGCGAAGATAGCTGCGAAGGAAGTCGGAGCCAGACTGAAACCCAAGATGGATCGGGCGCGGAGGCGCAGCGGGGTCGTCCACGATATCGACATAAAGCGATTGCATGACGGGCTTATCCAGTTGGCCCGCCTCCCTAACGCGTCGTCGGTAATCCGCTATGACCTGCCCCTGGGCAGACGCATTGCGCGGATAGGTCATCCAACCGTCGCCGTTCCGTGCCACCCAATCAGGGGATTGCTGGCTACCGCCGGTAATAAGCATCGGCAGACGCGTGCCATGCGGTTTGGGCAATAGGTCAATCCCGCCACCCAGTTTGCCCTGCGCGTTTTCATGTTCCGGATAATCGGACCCCACTGCGCGGATATACTCAACGCTGTCGCGGAAACGCGCCCCTCGGTCGTCAAAGCTGTGGTTCATCGCCGGGTATTCCTCGGGGCGGTCACCTGAAGCAACGCCCAACAGCAACCGTCCGCCCGAGAGCACATCGGTCGTCGCCGCTGCCTTGGCCACATGCGCGGGGTGACGCAATGGCAGGATGACACTCGACGTTCCAAGCGCAATCCGGTCTGTTGCTGTTGCCAGAGCACCCAGATAGACAAATGGATCGAAAACCTGTCCCGGGTCACCGAAGTTTGGCACATTGAACGGGACGTCGCGCAGCCAAAGTGCCGCAAACCCAAGTTCCTCGGCCTTTTGAGCCGCCTCCAGATGACCGCGCAGCGTCGGCTCTGCGCCGACTGCGTATGCCTCAAGCGGCAGCACAAGGCCAATGCTCAAGCGCTCGGGACGGAACACCCGGTTATAAGCCACGTTGATCTGGGTAAACTCGTTAGGCTGAATTTTATCCAACATCTCGGGACCCCACTAGTAGCGCACCAAGGTGCGGCTCTCGATGCTTTTGCGAATGGTGGAGATGCTTGAATCTTCGACCATATCGAGCGCGCTATGCGCAATCGAAGGTAGTCCTTGATTGTCATAGATATTGAAAATCGCGACCTCATCCGGTGTCATCTTGGATTGATAGATCCAATCATGCTTGGGGTTTCCCACCAGCCCCATGATTTGCCCTTTGCGGTCAGGATAGATCAGATCCAGCAGGATCCAGTCAGACGCGTCAACCGATGACGGGCGAACAAAGCCAAGCGGCGCTGAATTGATCGGATGCTCCACGGGACGCCACACATTAATAAATGCAAAGTGACCTTGCGCCCATTCCGATGCGACATCGGCACCCAACAGGTCGACAAGCCGCTGTTCGGCTCCGTCCTTGCTGTAGTCACTGTGAACGTTGCGCGCAGGTTTGCGCGTCGCACTCGGGTCATCTGTCCGAACCGTATGGTCAAAAACCACAACCTCGCGTGCGCCCAGCCTGTCCGACAGCATCGCTGTCAACTCGGCATCGTATATCGATTTCCATGCGGCACCAGCAAAGCCCCGAACCTGCGTTTCCAGCGTCGTGAATTCAACAGCATCAGACGCAAATGTAACGGAGTTGGCCGCTGCGCGGGCGTCCTCCAGTGCAACAGCCGTGGAGGCTAGTTTGGGGGAAACCAGGTTTCCAGCAATCCCGCCGGCATCCAGTTCAAAAGCTTGCCGGTGCGGCTTGTGAACGTGGTAGTTGACTGTGGCTGTTCGCGTCATATGCGCCTCCTTCGTATGCTGTGTTGCATCGATGGAAGGGATTTAACGTCAATCCAATTGCATATAAACTGCTCATTGATGGAATGATAATTCGGGTTTGCGATATAATGGGGCTTGATACAGATGCGCTGCGATTGTTTGTCAGGGCAGCAGAAATGCTGAACATAAGCGCGGCGGGGCGCGCATTGGGTATGGCCCCGGCCGTGTCCAGCGCAAAACTCGCGAAGTTGGAGCAGAGCCTGGGTTCCGAACTGTTACATCGCACAACACGCAAAGTGTCGTTGTCGGTTGAAGGTGCTGACTTCCTGCCCTTCGCCCGCGAGATTATCGCGCAAGAAGAGGCCGCACTTGCTGCTCTGGGCAAGCAGACAACAACCATAAAGGGCACGTTGCGCTTTGCTGCGCCAAGCAGTTTTGCACAGCTCTACATCGCGCCAATCCTTCCTGAGTTTCTTAAACAGCATCCCGATCTCACAATCGATCTGCGTCTGTCGGATGTGCAGTTCGACCTGATCGAGGGAAGCTATGATCTAGCACTCAGGAACGCGCCGCTTGTCGACACCAGCTTAAAAGGTCGAAAGCTGGCCGTTGATCGCCGTATTCTATGCGCCGCGCCGCATTATCTCGATGAATACGGCACGCCCAAGACGCCTGACGATCTGAAAACCCATCATCTGATAGCTTTCCAAAACCGCCAACCGCGGCCATTGACAGGACCGGCGGGCAAGAACGCCATTTTCGATCCCGCATCAGCCAAAGGCCAATTGATTATCGATGACGGTCAAAGCCAGGTCCGCGCCACGCTGGCCGGAGCCGGTATTTCCTTGAACGCTCTATGGAGCGTGCATGACCAACTGAAGTCAGGTCGTTTGATACGGGTTCTTCCAAACTTTGAGGCCAGTGAAGACAATGTCTTGTGGCTGATCTATCCCAAGTCCAACGTGCTGTCCCCAAAAGTGCGGGTGTTTATTGATTTTTTGATCGCAGAGATTGGCGCAAAGCCACCTTGGGAAACGTAAGCTCAAATAAAGCTTAGCGCGCTGCCAGACATCCTGACATCAATGCCAAGGACCAGGCGCTGAGCGGGCATGCCTTGTCCAGTCCAAATGTCTGGTTTGGTGTCCTCATTGCGGTCGTCGCCGAACGGAGGTTCGATTAGCAGATTAACGCACCATTTAATGATTGACCACATCACAACAACCACTAACGCCGCTGAACCGGATTTATTTGAAGCTATCTCTGGTTGAGTGGTCAGCTCATCAGCGGACCCAACGCACCTTCACTTAACTCGCCCGATAGAAGCCGTTGATCGTGTATGCAGAAAACGTCAGCAATGAGTCCAAAGTGTCAAATTTCGCATGGTAGCGCAATAAACGCCTGCGACAGCAACTGACGTATACACTTTAGAGGTTAGGGGCTGCTCCTGATGTTCCTCGAATTGTCAGGGTCGCAGAATACTCGAAATGACAGACTGGCAGATCGGGTGTTCGCATCCGGTCCAGAAGGATCTCGGCCAACCGCTTGCCTAACTTCTTCGGGTCGATCGCCATGGTTGTTAGGCCGGGCGTCGAGACGGCCGCATCCTCGATGTCATCAAAACCCACCACCGAAAAATCATGCCCTGGTTTCCAACCGGACCGGATCAATCCGAAGCAGGCGCCAAGCGCCACAACGTCTCCGTTGCAAACAATACCCGTCACCTCGGGGTGTTGGTGACGGAGTGCGGCAATAGCGTCAACGCCAGCACTCTTATTCTCATCGCATGGCCAGACAATTGGCTGCACGTCATCCATCTGCTTTAAAGCGCCAAGGTAACCGGCAATGCGTTCTTCACGCACGGACGATTGCTCGGTGCCGCCAAAATAGGCGATGTGCTTGTGCCCTAAATCAATCAAGTGCTGCGTGGCTTGTGCGAGGGCTTCGGTATTAAGAATGCCGACATGGTCGAAAGACTGCGACACCTTTCGCATGAATGTCACAGCGGGAACACCGTGAGCATTCAGAAGCTCCATAGATACTTCGCTTGTGTCTAGTGCCGGAACCCAGATCAAACCACGTCGGCCAAATCTGATGCAGGCTTCCAGAAGGCGGTCCTGACGTTGAAGATCGCCTTGCGCATCGAGGATCGACACCATGAACCCTTCGGTTTCGAGCAAGTCGACGGCGCCACTCACAACCTCTGCGTTAAACGGGTTGGCCAATTTGTTAAGGATAAAACCGATTTCGCGATTGTCACCTGATCGCATTGTGGCCGCCGCTTGATTTGGGACGTAGCGCAGACGCTTGGCTGCGCTCAGGACTTTCTGACGTGTCTTCTCTGAAATTCGGCCGGTGTCACGCATAACCTGGCTGACGGTTGGAACCGACACGCCCGCTTCTTTGGCAACGCTGGATAAGGTGGGTTTTTTCGTCATGGGTCACAGTTTAGATATAACGTTTGCCTAAAATCGCAAGTGGTTTTGCAAATGGCAAGCAAATTATAGCAAAAGCTTGGCGGCAACAGGCTTGACTCAAGATACAACGATATACCATATTAACTGCATTCGCCCGCGGACTGACCCAAAGGTGTCGGCGAGGGAGAGAGGTTGTCGGGTTTCGGTCAGCCTCAGACATAGGGAGGAAATCATGTCGATTCATCTGAAACTGTCGGTTGCCGTGTCCGGTGTTGCCATGCTTGCTGGCGCTGCTGCCGTGCAAGCTGAAACTCTGTTCTGGTCGACCCAGGCCCGGCCCGCCGAAGAAGCGCAGGCTATGCGAACCGAGGTTCTTGGTGGCTTCGAGGGCGGGGTTGACTACCAACCGAACGAAGATGGCCCCTGGCTGACTCGCTTGCAAGCCGAGCTGCAAGCCGACTCAGGCAGCATCGACTTGCTGGGCTCCTTGCATGGCAACTTCTCGGCGATGAATCCTGATGACCTGATGGACCTTAGCGAACTTGGCGTCATGTCGGCGTCGGGCACTTTCAATGATCTCGCTAAGCTGGGTACTGACAGCTTGCAATATATGCCGTGGATGCAAGCGAGTTACATCATGGCCGCAAACACGGAAGCACTGCAATACCTGCCTGAAGGTGCGGACATTGATGCACTGACCTATGACCAGTTGATTGCGTGGGCGGCGAACGTTGAAGAAGCGACGGGTCAGAAGAAATTCGGATTTCCGGCAGGTCCCAAGGGTCTGAAACACCGCTTTTTCCAAGGTTATCTTTACCCGTCCTACACCAACGGTGTTGTGCGGACCTTTGCTTCGCCCGAGGCTGTGACGGCATGGGAAAAGTTCAAAGAGCTGTGGAGCCATACGAACCCTGCCTCGACCAACTTTTCATTCATGCAGGAACAGCTGTTGAACGGGGATGCCTGGATCGTCTTTGACCACACGTCGCGTTTGGCGCAGGCATTCAATGAACGCCCAGATGATTTCGTTGCCTTCCCAGCACCTGCAGGCCCAACTGGCCGTGGCTTCATGCCCGTTCTGGCAGGTGTTGCCATCCCACGCACCGCGCCGGATGCCGAAGGTGCCAAAGCTTTGGTGACTTATCTGATGCAGCCCGAGACACAGATCGCGACACTGAAGGCAACAAACTTCTTCCCCGTGGTTGATGTTGAGCTGCCCGCCGACCTACCGCCTTCGGTCAAAGCTGCCGGCGAAGCGGTTGCCAAGATGAGCAGCTCGGCAGACGCAAATCCCGGCCTGCTGCCTGCGGGTCTGGGTAGCATGGGCGGCGACTTCAACCGTGTATATGTGGATGCGTTCGAACGCATTGTTTTGGCTGGTCAACCCATTGAGCAGGTTCTGGAAGATCAAAAGAAACAGCTGGAAAAGATCATGAACGAAACTGGCGCGCCTTGCTGGGCACCAGATGCGCCTTCGGAAGGTGCCTGCCCCGTCGAATAAAACCTTCCATGACTGCCGGGCCGCAGAAGCTGTGGCCCGGTTCCCCAGCATAATCCCAACTTAAAGGAGCGGTCCGATGGAAGCGCGGCTATTGCCTTACTTTCTGATCCTCCCGGTGACGCTGTTTCTCTGCCTGTTTTTCCTCTACCCGTTTGCGCTGGTGGCGCAGCAGGCTTTTGGAACAGGAGACGGCTTTTCACTGGATAACTTTCGCGAGGTTGTGAGCTACTGGAAGTTCCCGATCTCGATGAAAAACACATTTCTTCTGGCCGCGGCCGTGGTACCGATCCAGCTGGCGCTGTCACTTCTGATGGCCACGATGGTCACGAAGATGCAAAAGGGCCGCGATCTGGTTCTGTACATCTGGACCATTCCTTTGGGGATTTCTGACCTTGCAGCCGGTATCATCTGGCTGGCGATCTTCGAGCAGTCGGGTTTCCTGAACTCGATGATGGTCGGGCTTGGTGTCACTGACCAACCGGTAAGTTTGCTGAGTTATCAAACGCCGTGGGTAGTGTTCCTGGCGATTATGCTTGCCGAGATTTGGCGTGCGACCGCGATTATGCTTGTGATCCTTGTGGCGGGAATTGGTCTGATCCCCAAGGAATACTACGAGGCTGCGGATGTGTTTGGCGCCTCGCGCTGGAAACAGTTCACCCGGATCACTTTGCCGCTTCTGCGCCCATCGCTGCAAACTGCCCTGGTCCTGCGTGTCATTCTGGCCTTTGAAGTCTTTGCTGTGGTCGCAGCCCTTGGGGGCACGATCTTCCCGGTGCTTATGGGCGAGATCTACGCCTATCAGTTTGACCTGCAAAATGGTGGGGCAGCAGCAGCGCTGGCGATCATCGTTCTGATTATCTCAATCGTGTTTACGCTGATCATCATGCGCGCTCTGCGCGTCCCGAAAGGAGCCACGATATGACGGCTGTAGCAGACGTTGTGGCCCCTGACGCCCGCAAGGCGGGAAGGGGGCTCTACCGAGCAGGCGTGATCTTGCTGTGTGCCTGGGTGATCATACCGCTCTACCTGCTGTTCGTGAACACAATGTCCTCACCGGATACAGTGAACAGTTTCCCCAAGAGCTTCATCCCGGAGTTCAATATGGGATCCCTGGAATTCTTTATGGGGTTCCAGGGGATGCTGAGGGCGCTGTGGAACTCAGTTGTGGTGGCTTTGATGACGATGGTGATGTCCATCGCCATCGGAGCCCCCGCGGGCTATGCCCTATCGCGGTTTGACTTCCGTGGGAAAGAGCTGTTCCGGCTGCTGATCCTGCTGACACGGGCCTTCCCGCTGCCGCTTCTGGCGCTGCCCTTGGCAGTTCTTTTCATCCGCACAGGTCTGGATGACACGGCCTTTGGTCTGGCGCTTGTCCATACGACACTGGCGATCCCATTCGCGGTTCTCATCACCTTTTCGCTTTTCTCTGGTATCCCGCTGGAGCTCGAGGAGGCAGCCTGGACGCTGGGCTGCACACGGCTGACCGCCTTCACCAAGGTGATCCTGCCTTTGGTTCTGCCAGGGATTACAGCCTCGGCGATTTTCGCCTTTGTGATCTCGTGGAACGAAGTATTCGCGGCTGCCGTGCTGACTATCGAGAACCGGACGCTTCCCGCGTTCCTATTGCAGACATTGGGCGAAGCTCCGTTGCACCTGAAATTCGCAGGCGGCTTCATTCTCGTGGTGCCTGCGCTGATCTTCATCTTTGCTGTGCGCAAATATCTCTTTGCCATGTGGGGCATCGCCAACCGCTGAGCGGTGACTGAAAGGAAACTGTTATGGCTGAAATACAGATCAAAAACGTTGCCAAGAATTTTGGATCCTACCAGGCTCTGCACGATATCAACCTGACCATCGCAGACCAGGAATTCATGGTCCTTTTGGGCGCCTCGGGCTGCGGTAAATCCACGCTTCTGCGCATCATTGCAGGGCTTGAGACAGCGACGACCGGTGAGGTCTGGATCGGTGGGCGTCGCGTAGATCACCTTTCTCCCAAAGATCGCGGCATCTCGATGGTGTTCCAGAACTATGCGGTGTTTCCGCACCTGACCGTGTTCGAGAACATTGGCTTTGGTCTTCGGATGCAAAAACTGCCCGATGATGAGGTCAAACGTCGGGTCGAACGAACCGCTGGGCTGATGCATATCGAACAGCTTCTAAAGCGCTATTCGGGTGAGTTGTCAGGCGGTCAACGCCAACGGGTCGCTGTCGCCCGCGCGTTGGCAATGGAGCCGGACGTGATCCTGATGGATGAGCCGCTGTCGAACCTAGACGCGCTGTTGCGGATGGAAATGCGCGCCGAGCTGAAGGGTGTTCTGGCCGAAAGCAAGACCACTGCCATCTATGTGACACACGATCAGGTCGAAGCCATGTCCATGGCCGACCGGATCAGCGTCATGCATCAGGGCAAAATTGTTCAGGCAGCCTCACCCATCGAAGTGTATAGGGATCCAGCGGCCGAGTTCGTGGCCAGTTTCATCGGTAATCCGCCAATGAATTTCCTCCCCGCTGAAGCTGCGGGCTCTGGTCGTTGGACTGTTGCCGGGCAGAACTTCGATGGGCCGGCAAATGGCAAGGACCTGAAATGGGCCATTCGCCCGGAAGATTTGCGTGTTGCTGATCAGGGTTTTGGAGCGCGAGCCAAGGTTGTGGAACCTCTTGGCGCGCATTTGTTGGTGACTTGTGATGTCGAAGGTCACCAGTTCCGCGCTGTGCTGGATAGTGAACTCCACGTGAAACCCGGTGACGTACTTACGTTAGCGCCGCAAGAAGGCCGGGGACGCTGGTTCGACCCCGAAACCACCTTGGCTGTCGCGTAAAGGAGAAACAAGATGAGCCAAGCGTTGATCGATCAGGCACGCAAGGTCATGGAGAACAATGACCGGGGCACTTACACAGTGCCCACCCATGGCCTCTATCCCTTCCAGTGGAACTGGGACAGCGCCTTGTCCGCACTTGGCTTTTCGCATTTCAACATGGAGCGGGCCTGGGTCGAGGTCGAGACTCTTATGGCCCATCAGTGGGTCGACGGTATGGTGCCGCATATCATTTTTCACGAACCTGATGATGGGTATTTTCCTGGTCCTGACGTTTGGCAAACTGGACGCGTGGTGCCGACGACTGGTATCACCCAGCCAGCGGTTGTGGGCTTTGCTTTACGCAAGCTTTACGATCGGGCGGAAGACAAGGCCGCAGCCCGCGTGCGGCTGGCCAAGCTCCTGCCCAAAGTCCATGCGTGGCATCAGTGGTTCTATCGCAACCGCGATCCGAACGGCACGGGGCTGGTTGCGATCATCCACCCTTGGGAATCTGGTCGAGACAACTCGGTGGATTGGGATGAAGGGCTGGACGCGGTGCCGATCGAGGGGGTCGCGCCATTTACGCGGCGCGATACGACACACGCCAACCCAGATCACCGCCCGTCGGACGAGCAATACAAGTGTTATATCTGGTTGGTCGAGTACTTCCGAGGACTTGGATGGGATAATGCGAAGCTCCACGATGCCTCGCCCTTTTGCCTCGTTGACCCAGGATTTAACGGCATCCTGATACGGTCCTGTGACCAAGTTGCGGATTTGGCGGAAATCTTGTGCGATACGTCAATCGCTTCTGAAGCGCGTGAGATGGCCGCAAATGGCCGCGCGGCTCTGGAAAGCCTCTGGAACCCGGCGCTTGGGCAATACACGTGTTACAACCGTGCCGCTGGTCGCCTGCAAGACACACCAACGATTGGTGGGTTGCTCGCGGCAATTGCTGATGTACCTCATGGCCGTGCTGATGCGCTCGCACGAAGGATCGCTTTATTGGGCGAGCGTTGCGGCTATCTGGTGCCCAGTCACGACCCGGCAGATGGCGCTTTTGATAGCCTGCGCTACTGGCGCGGGCCCACATGGTTAATCGTAAATTATTTGATTGCCGAAGGTCTAAGTCGGTCTGGGCAGAGGGAAATGGCGCAACGGATCCTCGCCGACAGCCTAAAGCTTATTCAGAAAAGCGGCTTTGCGGAGTATTATGACCCGATGAGCGGCGAGCCTTGTGGCGGCAGTAGCTTTACGTGGACCGCAGCCATGGTAATCGAAATCCTCAAAACCAAAAGAGTGCCGGCATGAAGCGCTCGCGCATCAATGAAATCATGGCCCAAGCAGATGAGATGATCCGCTCTCACGGGTTCACGTTGCCGCCCTTTGCCTATTGGACACCCGAGGAGTTTAAAGCCCGTAAAAGTGATGCCTGTCACATCATTGACGCAAGATGCGGATGGGACATCACCGATTACGGTGACGGTGATTTTGACAAGATGGGCCTGTTCCTCTTTACCCTGCGCAACGGGTTGCAGAGTGATTTGGCCAAGGGCGGCGGCATGTGCTACGCCGAGAAGCTATTGATTTCGAGGCGGGACCAGCTATCGCCAATGCACACGCATGTTCTGAAAGCTGAGGATATCATCAACCGCGGTGGCGCAACTCTGGTGGTCGAGCTTTTCGGCTCAGACGACGCGGGTGGATTCGCAGAGGATCGCGGCGGTGTGGTCTGGCTGGACGGCATCCGACATCATTGCCAACCGGGCGAGAAGTTGCGCCTGGCACCGGGTGAAAGCGTTACCCTGCGTCCTGGTGATTGGCACGCGTTCTGGGGCGAAGGAGGGGATGTGTTGATCGGTGAGGTCTCAACGGTCAACGATGACGAGACCGACAATATCTTTCGTGAACCCATCGGCCGCTTTGCCGAGGTTGAGGAGGATCTTGCTCCGACACATCTGTTGGTCAGCGACTATTCCAAATGGCTGGGTTGATCGAAGAAACCAGTGGCGGATTCTTGGCAGACCTGTCGCAAACTTTGATCCCCATAGCCGCGTTCAGGCAGTCATCCTTCATTGAATAATATGGCAATGTTGTATGGACCTCATCTGGTCGTTCTCTACATTGTGCCTCAACTCGCAGAGTATAACCCAAGCGGACCTTCACCCAACATCTCGCAGCGGCGGCTTGGCGCTGACGTTAGACAATTCATGCCACTGCGTGGGTTCACGCCTTTGGTTATGACCTTTCCCTGCTTCAAGAGTGGATATTGCCGTAACTGCTAGGTGAGCGCGTCCAATCCGGCGCGCTCACTTTGCTTGGTATTGCCTATCACCATGGAGTTAACAGCGATGTACTACTCCGCGGCGATCGCTTCCTCTTCCAGCGACGGGTAATCGGTGTACCCTTTTTCGTTGCCGCCGTAGAGAGTACTTGGATCGAGCTCATTCAGCGCGACGTCTTTCTCCAGCCGGTTGACAAGATCCGGGTTGGAAATGAACGGCCGGCCAAAGGCCACCAGATCGACGGCGCCGGTATCAACCGCTTCAATCGCCATGTCTCGGTCGTAAGCGTTGTTGCCCATTTTCGCACCGTCAAACAATTCATAGAGCGCCTTCAGATCGCCACCTTCCGGAATATCGCGCGGGCCGCCGGTCTGTCCCTCCACAAGATGAAGATAGGCCAGCCCATAGCCATTCAGCAATTTGACCGCATGGGTGAATGTCGCCTGCGGGTCGCTGTCGGAGATGTTGTTGGCGTACGAGAATGGGCTGAGGCGGACGCCGACGCGGTCGGCGCCCCAGACATCGACAACCACGTCCATGACCTCTTTCAGGAACCGTGCTCTATTCTCGACTGGACCGCCATATTCGTCTTCACGCTTGTTGGATTCGTCCCGCAGGAATTGATCGATAAGGTATCCGTTGGCTGCGTGGACCTCGACACCGTCGAAACCGGCCTCTTTGGCGTTTTCTGCGGCCCTCCGGTAGTCGGCAACGATGCCAGATATTTCATCGATGGTCAGAGCCCGCGGTTCAGATGTTTCAACAAACTGCTCACCATCAAACGTCTTGGCCTTAGCGCCAATTGCGGATGGTGCAACAGGGGCGCCACCATCGTGCTGTAAACTGGTATGCGAAATCCGGCCCACATGCCAAAGCTGGATTACGATCTTCCCGTCCTTGGCATGGACGGCCTCAGTCACTTTTTTCCAGCCGTCGATCTGTGCTTCGGAATAAATGCCGGGCGTCCAGGCATAGCCTTTTCCTTGGGGCGAGATTTGCGATGCTTCCGTGATGATCAGACCAGCACCTGCCCGCTGCGCGTAGTACTTGGCCTGCAAGTCATGGACGCTGTCATCCTCGGCTCTTGCCCGGTTGCGGGTCAGTGGCGCCATGACAATGCGGTTTTTCAGTTCGATTGCACCAGCTTTGATGCCGGAGAACAGTTTTTCATCAGCCATTGCTGCTTCCTTCTTTGGCAAACTTCGTTCAGATATTATTGGACTAATTGGTCCAATATTGGGGTCACTGTCTCTTGTTTGAGTTTGTGTTAGGTTTAATTTCCTTATGGTGGCGGGGGGCCTTATGGCGAAATCACCAACCGGGCTTGTTTCAGGGTTTGCGATATCTGCTCATTGGGAACGCCCGCCTTGCGCAAGGCTAGCGTGCCAATTGCAAGGGAGGCAAAGGCGCGTGCCTTGTCGAGTACCTGTCCCGGATCCGAAGGCTCAAGCGCTCCCGCAATAATCTCGTCAATACTCTCCAAATGCTGTCGCCCGAGAGCCGCCACTTCATCATCATGAGGAGCAAGCTCCGTAAGGCAATTGATCAGCATACAGCCGTCACGACCACCTTGTGGGTTCGCCAAAGCTTCCATTATCGCACCAACGGGGTCATTTCCGCCCGCATCTGCAACGTCACGCAGATTTTTTAAACCACGCCTTGAATAGTGGCTGAGGGCTTTGTGAAACAAAGCCTGCTTGTTGCCGAACGCTCCATAGAAGCTGGACCGGCTCAAACCCATGGCCTTGGTCAGATCATCCACAGATGCGGTCTCGTAGCCCTTGTGCCAAAAAACGCACAAGGCTTTCTCCAAAGCCTCAGCTTCGTCAAAGGCGCGAGGCCTACCCGGGCCTGCGGGTGATTTGATGTCGCCATTTGGGAGAGTTTTTTTGCTCATGCGTATGATTTGGAATGTTTGGTCCAAAAATTCAAGGTGGCGGTAGGAAATTTTTGGAATGGTCAGTCCGTATTGTGACCAGAGAAAGGAATTTAGGTCGGTAGAAATACAAAACCTCCCCATCCCGCTTGGTGTCACGCTAATCTTAGGATCAGGACTGTTTGTCTTTTTGCGGGAGTGTCAGACGAGGAGGATCGTGATCGTAGAAAAGAGAACCCGCGCTCGGTACTAGTTTCCAACACTGGACAGAATGATTGGCGGCTTGGTCCAACGCGTTGATGTTGATCACTAACAAACCAGAGATTGGTTCGGTAGATTCATGGCCAATGCCCTCAGCTTGTGAGGATTAATACTCCAATGAGTAACAAAGCCAAGAATTCAGAACTGGTTTTACGAGCATCAGAACGGCGGGTCATCGTAAGCAAACCAACAATAATTTCAGCGCAGTAGGTAAAAAAACGAGGTTAGCTGAAGTTTAATTTGCCCAATGTGAACTTCTTAACTTTGGTTAGAACGGTTTTTTGGCAGTATCGTTTCATGAGTTGTTAGTGAGTTCAGTGAGTAAGTAGATGTATTTGCATAATTTCGAGGGGCATTGTTGCGCGGTCAATGACATCCGGATGGATGATTTTGCGCGTGAGTATCCATTGCTGGACGATGCCGACGTGCACGCACAATGGCAGAAGGGCTCCTGGCAGATCACGCGGATAGCCGACATCTGGACACGAACCGGGAAGGTGCTTTCCTTGCCTTACAAAGGGGCCAACGCCTATCCATCTTTCCAGTTTGCTGAGGATGGAACCCCGCTTCCTTTGATGGAAAAAGTGTTGAAAGCCCTGCCACGTGAAATGACCCCGTGGCAATGCGCGTTCTGGTTAACCTCACCCAAACTGGAACTCGGAGGGGAAAGCCCGGCAAATCGCATTCAGATCGGCGATGATTGCATAGTCGGTATCGCAGGCGATGCTGGTGGTCTGATGGCAGCTTAGTGTTAGTTTTTGATCACTCATACGTCGTACAGCATCTGGCAAATTCGTGTCTCCCCTGCTTTTTCTGCCTCCGGCAAGAATAGCAAGATTAGGGCACTTAAATGTCCGTTATCTTCTGAGAATTCAGAGTCAATACCAAGCAGCCCATCCATAGATACGAATGGCCAAGAGCATACTGAAATACGGGTACTAACTAGGTCTTCGAATATCGATACCCGTTGGCGAAAATCCCACCGACAAGTACAACTGCTCTGCAAATCTGTAATCTGCCGCTACGCGTAGCGAAAACTCAACAAACTCGGTTTCTGCATATTTCTGTCAAACAGACCTCACCGCTCAAACACAGCCATCATTTGCCTGCGCAATCGCGCCAGATCCTCATCCACACTAGCGGTAGGATCGCACGCGAATGTTGGCAATGCCTCCACACGGATCGTCCCGCTGCGCGGTAAATGTTTGCCGCGTGGAAGTAGACTATCGCTGTCATGGATGACAATGGGGGTGATCGTGCGGCCGGTTTCTCGGGCGACTAAGACAGCACCCGCTTTAAAGTCCCCGAGCGATTCTGTTTTGGATCGGGTGCCTTCTGGGAATAGCACGATGGAACAGCGGGCAGGCATTTCCCTGACAGCCTTTATCAGCGTATCCATGGCCGTTGAGCCGGAGTCTCGGTTGATAGGGACGAGACCCGCTCCATCAAAACCAGTGCGCAGGAGTTTGCTGTTCCAGAACTCTGACTTCGCCGCGAAAGTGAACCATTTGGTGTCTGGCACCACGTGCATGAGACTGAAGCCATCGAGATGGCTACGGTGGTTGACCACGATGATGCTGTTGGTGTCGGCGGCGAGGGCATTCTTTTCCTCAGGACGCATCTCGACGCGGATGCTGAGGAGCCACAGCAGGCGTGAGCATGACCGTTTCACCAGGCGCCAATACCAACCCCGAAACCCTCTGCGCCGAACGCAAAGAAGAGGGGCAAAGGCCACGAAGAGGAAATAAAACAGGCCGATAAGAACCAGTATAGCGCGCTTGATTAGGCGTATTGGCAAAGGGTCAATGGCGCGAGTTGCGCGGTCTTGACCGTCAGGTGAAAGGGGCATGACGTCCTCTGATAGGGCCTGTGGCAGGTGCGTAAGCCGTGAATAAAGGCCACCGGAGATCCTCCGGCAGCGCTTTGAAATGCGCCACTTGCGAAGGAAGACAGCCACCGCACACCTCTCTATCTGTCGAAGCCAGTCCCAGATCAATGAGAAAAGACGACGTAGGGGAATGTATCTTGGTGCTTCAGTGTGACTTGAGTGCCAACTGACCGGCCTTGGCATAAAATATCGTTAATAGCCCTTACCAGACATAGCCGAGTGATCTGGTAGCTGCGAGTGCACAAGGCTGCTTACAGCACTTTGCCGACCTTGACCCCTTGGTGCCCGTCAATTGTCTGAGTGAAATGACCGAATGCCGGCTGCGAGCCCGAAGCAGCCGTCGAAACGGAGATTGCGTACTGCAATGCAACATACAGGATCGTCCAATCCAAAAACTACACACAGGAAGCTTCAACCAACGCCTGTTCCGGACTAAGTTGCCTTCGAGATGAAAAGCGGCTGCTTGTCCAAACAACCAAAAGCAGGAAGCCGCAAAGACGCATCTGCTAGCTTAACGAAATCAGTTCAGTGTATTCTTATAGATAACGCCGTCTTTCATAATCAGGTCGAAGTTTTCGTCGTAGTCCACCAATACATCGATGTCTTCAAGCGGGTTGCCGTCGATCAGAATGAGATCTGCGTATGCGCCCTCTTCGATGACGCCCAGTTTTTCAGGGTAGGGGTTCCTTGGGCCAGACAGTGCCATCAATTCTGCATTTCCAGACGTGGCTTGGCGTAGAATTTCGGCGGGCTCGAACCAGCGGGTGCGCAGTGAGAACTCTTCGTTCTGGCGCGCAAGCAAGGCCGGGTCACCGATCACGTCTGTGCCGAAGGCAAGCTTCTTGAACCCTTTTTCTTTTGCAAGGCTGAACATGCTGTCCAAACCAGCCAGTGCCTGTTTGAAACGGTCTTGCACCTCAGGGCTCATGCCTGCGGGAGTATTAACAAAGACCAGCGCTTGCACACTGAGCCAAGCGTCATTTTCGATGACGATGTCGAGTGTTTCTTCATCAATGAAGTTGGCGTGCTCAATCGACTTAACCCCGTTTTCGACGGCAAGCCGTATGCCGCGCGTGTTGTAGACATGCGACATCACATATGTGTTCCAGTTCTCTGCGGCCTGAACGACAGCACGGACTTCTTCTGGCGTCATCTCAACCACATCAAGCGGGTCGGTCGGGGACGCGACTCCGCCACCGGTAAACAGTTTGAGTTGCGTCGACCCTTTGCGCAACTGCTCCCGTGCCGCCGACAAGGCCTGATCCGGCCCATCAATCACGGCTGAGTGTCCCTGGCGGACGGCCCACGGCGCTTGCGTAGCGATCAATCTAGGAGGATCATTAGGAAGACGATAGTCGCCGTGTCCCCCTGACTGCCCGATGGTTCCGCCGGACACATAGAGCCGTGGACCATTCACCAGCCCTTCGTTGATTGCGCGCATTAGTGAGTACACATTGCCGCCTGCGTCTCTCGCCGTTGTAAAGCCACGCAGCAGCATTTTCTCCGCCTGGTCCGCTTGCGTGAACGCAAAGTAGTACTCATCAAGTGCGGCCAGTTCAGCGTAGTTGACCTGCAGAGTGAGATGGACGTGGGCGTCAATAAAACCGGGTGTCATTGTGCGCCCACCGCCGTCAATGACCATGGCACCCTCGGCGTCAATCGGATCGATAGACACTGCCGAGATGAGATTGTCCTCGATCATCACGCTGGCGCCTTCAATGAGTCTGTCACTCACGCCATCAAACACATTTACATTGGTAATGAGGGTGCGCGTTGGCTCGTCTTGCGCGGCGACGGCGGTGGATGCAAAGACCAAAGCAAGAATAAGGCTACGCATGAATTGTTCTCCATTGAAGAATATTAGAAATTTGGTCACGCTGAATCAGGAAGCTACCGCGACAGTTTGCTTTTTCAAAGTGCAATCTTGGCTGCACCAACTACCTCGCCCATAAATGCCGCTATGCGGCGAGTGGCGGTTTTGTCCGCTAGGCCGACCTTGATGCCGTCTGAACCGACCCGATGAACAACTGAAACCGTCAGATGACCGGTTCGAGCCCAGTACTACCGCCTTGGTGATTTTGCGAGTACGGTAGATACGGTGCGCGTCTTTTTACTTCTTGTGATCGCGATTGCGCCCAGCACTAAGGCACATGCCAAAGCTTGAGGTAAAGAGATGGCTTCGCCAAAGGCAAGATATCCCACGGCAAACATCGTGGGTAATTCGATGCTTCCGACGACCGCAGTTTGGGAAGCCCCAATAACAGGTGAGCATATCGTGTAGATAAGCTGGGGTACGAAAGCGGTAACCAGACCAATACCAACAATGAAAAGCCAATCGGATTGTTCCCTTGGGAGAAGCTCTCCAACCTCAGCTCCAAGGATGAGCGGCGCGAGGCCCAGTACAGACCCCAGAGAAACTGACGCGATACGTGCCAACGGTGCAATCCGTGACAACCTGTGTACCAGTACGCAAATTCCGAAGCCAAACCCAAATGGGGCGGCAAGGGATAGCAGCAGCGTTGGTAGGTGTTCCGCAGCCACTGACGCAGGCGAGCCAGCAATGACAGCTGCCACTACAATCAGACCAGCGGCCAACATGGCGCGTCGCGTGGGTGCATCGCCAAACACTGCCCAAGCAATACCTAAGGTGAACACCGGATAGGTCATGTAAAGCACACCCACTGTCGATGCGGGCAGCTTCTCTAGCGCCGTTACATATCCGATCCAACCAAGCCCCATTACGGCTCCGGCGGAGAGACCCCAAGTGATCTCTCGCCATTCTTTTCGGTGCACAATGAGAACAGGAAGCAGAAGAAGAGCCGCAACAATATAGCGGTAGAATGCGACCGCATAGGGTGCAACACCCTGTTCGGTCAGGCTGCGGCTGAAGTAGGGAACCAGCCCGAAACAGATTGAAGCAAAGAGAACACCAATACCCGCAAATGCGTAAGGTATGGGCGTTCGATTTCGCGCAGATGTCGTGGCCATAATCTGGAGCTATCACGCATTTGCATCTTCGTCTTTAGAGATTCTACGAACGACTGCTTTGTCCCACATAGCTGCTGTCCAAGAAAAAAACATTGCATCTTAGATGAAAAGTCCGCTTCCTGTGCATTGCCGCCGTCACTGAGTCCTAGTGCTGCGCTAGCAGCGAAGGTCTGCTTGGTGGCTGACTCCACGAACTCTGATCCTTGCAGGAACGTCTGTTTTATCCGAGGTAGGATGACGGTGGAATGTTCGCATCGGGATGGGTGCCGTCATTTGTCGCGTTTGGCATCAACCCTGCTTCTTGAAAATACTCGTGATTGCCCTTGAGCTGGCACCAATCCAACCGTCAGATTGGTTCCAGACTTACAACGCAAAACTATGGGCAAACTACGCAAACCTATGGGGTGCGCGAAGTGTTATGCGCAAACCTACACCTGATGTAGGTGCGCACATAACACTGCGTTTTCGACATTGATTTCATTAAAGAAAATCTTGGAAGCTTGCCCATAACCTCTGTGCGGTATTTGCGCATAAATTTGCACAATTCGCCCAGAAGTTTGCATGCGACAGAGAACCCATCGAGCTAACGGCGTCCTCTGGCACATTTGCTACGCACATATGCAGTTTACTCCCAATCGCCAGCAGACGAGCGCCACGTCTTAGCGTCCGCATCCCAAACACTGGCGGTGACGCAAGGCGTTGGGTTTATTCCATCGCAATTGGATCCATGAATATCTGCCACAACAACGCGTTGACGCCCAAAATCAACGACCGTCCAGCCTTGGTTAAGCAAGGAGTGCACCTCTTCACTAACCCAAAAGTGCGACATGCATCCGCCAGTTCCGCAATAAAGAGATGCGGCGCTTGAACACGCGAATCCAGACTCATTCAGAACCCAGTCGTGTTGAAGATCTCCGTCGAGATCGACCCTTTCAACCGCGCCCCAGGCTATGTCAAACTGACCGTCGTTGAACTCCCCGCAGGCCTGTTCCGCCAGATCAACCTTTGCCCGCAAACCGGGCGGAAGTTGCGAAACATCAGCCGCAACAGCTGGTGAGGTCCAAACAAGGCCCGAAGCAAGCACAATCCCGGCGACCAAACATTTCATCTGACGCGCTATTTGGAAAGCTGGTAGGCAGGAGGTATCAATTGCACTGATCATACCTATAGTCCCCGTATTCCAGCCAGTTTGCCGAGCCTTCGCTAAAAATCAGAAATTCGGACCTGTCTTCCCCAAGCAGGGCCACGACAAATCCGGTCGGCGGCTCAGAGTTTCCGAAGTAGCTGTAGGCCGTCATGGCTCTGATCGACTCGCCGTTAACCGTTACTCGCGTGTCCCACTCTCCGTCCGGGTTGTCCAAAATTACGGGTTCGATTACGCGTTTTATCGCTCCGCCACCACAATAGACGATGCCTTCGGGTGCTTCGTAGGAGGTCCCCTGGCTAGCATCTGAATCGCACGCGGAACGAAGGGACCGAATTGCCGCGCCGGAACCTTTCAAGTCAAAGATTCCATAGCTGATATCTTGATCAACCATCGACAGGTTTACCGATGCATTGGCCGCAAGTTGGTCTAGTACAAAACCATAGTCCTGCTGGCTATTGAAACTGATCTCGACGGGATAATTGTCAACGATCTGCAAAGCAGCGTTTTCAGCGCCAACCTGAAATGCGCCAACTTCGGTGGTGCCGTTCTTCAAAAATCGAATGGAAAGCCCCTGCTTATCCACAATGTCCTGGCTGTCCTCGTATCCAGCCGGAGCAAAGCGGATACGGTTACACTGAAGTTCCAGCGTCATGTTTCCGGTCTGAATAAAAGCATTGGGGTTAGGCCCGGAGTTGAACGACCACTCCGCTGATGCTGTGGTCGCCATTGCCATCATCAGTGTTCCAATGGAAATCGTTTGGAAACTCATTTTCTCTCTCCATGGTGTTTTGGTTCGTATTGTCATTCAGCCAGAGTTTCCGGCCCGTTACCCGGGCGACAAAGTTAGGAAACAGGTGCGCCGTATTCGTTTGCGCCTTCTTGGGAAGGTCGCGTCAGCCACCAGATCATCAGGATGGACAGAACCAATTGAAGAATTGAGACAACAACAATACCGGTCACGCCCAGGACGGCCGCAGGTCCTCGCAATGCATCGGGGTTTTCGGTCCCTTGCTCCAATACCGAGAAGAACGCCACCCCACCCAGCATAACAAAAAGAGTTACAATGCTGAGCGCCATCGGCAGCAGCAAGTACCAGCCAGGTCGTCCTGTATCATGCAGCCTTCTCCAACCAGCGGCCAGCATAGGTATGAGAACGGCCAGTTGGAAAACAGAGGACAGAACCCGTGATCCCTGCCCTGTTTCGGGGTTGGTCCCGAATAAGATGGTGTCCAGCACAGCTAAAGCAGCACTCACGAGAACCACAAACAAGAAGAACCACCAGTATTCCGAGCGTATAGCCCGACCGGAGAACTGGAAGTATTTCGAGAAACACGTCTTAACGGCTTCACCAAATCCCATCTTTCAATCCCTTCATTGTTTCTGTGCGGCCTCAAATCGCTTCGCCGCTCAGGGGAACACACTCGCAGCTCCCACTTACTTTTTTGTTGAACGCAGAGGCCTATCGTACGAGAGCGTAGAGAAATTTACGCGCGGAAAAAATATTGATTTATGAAAAATTAGATTCAAACATGCGAATTCGACTCAACTTTATTTTACCTCCGTTGTTGTCGGTGTCGCCCGATTTATCGGGCCCTTCCGACTGCTAGAGTGAGTGCTGGCGGTCGGAAGGCCTTTAATAATGATCGAGCGTTGGGAGGACGCGATGCTTAGACTCAACGAACTAGCCCTCCCTCCAGAGTTCGCTCTAGCTTTTTGCAGTGACGCCATTCAGCCATCACGCGTTGTTGGCGGTCTCGGTAGTCAACGAAAAATCGTTCCGCCGACCAAGCCCTCCGCGGCAAGTTTTGGGCAAGACAGTCACAGGATCGAGGTATGTTCTATTGGCTGCACAGACGCGAGAGCTTCAAAAAAGCGCATCCAATTTTACCAATTTCAAGGGAACCAAAGGGAGAAGAAAATGTCTAACAAGATAGTGATGATTGCAGGCGCGACATGTTTCGCACTGCTTGCGGCCTGCGACGACACGAGTACATCAAGCGCGTCCGCCGAGCTCACACCGGCTCAACAGGCATGTTTGCGAGATGTAGCCAACACGACGAACAATTCGCAAGTCGTGGTGCTCTCATCCGCGTTTAGCGAGGCGGGAACACAAGTCACTGTCGGCGTTGGCGAGGATCGTGCTCCTTGGAATTGCATAGCCTACAGTGATGGCGCGACAGCTGGTATCGAGTTCCTGGGCGACGAAGGCGCATTGTAACCTTTCTGCTGTGTAGCTGAAAGCGGCTGCGCAGCACTGGCTTGATCTGCTGAGGTTCGACTTGGTTTGTAGAAAACCGAATTAGCCAACGCAGCGCATAACTCAGAACTTGTGTTTGATGACCCCGTTTCCTCGCTTGATCATCGTTGGCGTACGAAGGTCGCCAAACACCTAGAACATCATGCAATCCGCGCCCGAGGCCAGCAACGTTGATCCTTCAGGCAAGGTGGGTGTGTAGTCGAACGTGACAATCTTCGCTCCGCTGTCGAACGCCACGAACAATTGGTTGGATCCAGGCCTTATGGCAATGCCTTCCGGGTCTGTTCCAAACTCCAACAAGCTTTGCTGGGGCAAGCAGATGGCCATCAGCCGTGAACTCGTACAGGCTGTTTGACCCTTCCCAATCATCAACAATCAACATGTGGCCTGTGCGTGGATCAATCGCGATACCCTGTGCCTCACTCAAGGGAGGAGAGAGCTTCATTGTATCCAACCTCGCTGTCAAAGCATCCTCTGACGTGAACCACGACAACCGTTCGGGATCATCCTCTACGGTCACGATTTGTCTTTTGGCGTTGATCGCGATTCCTTCCGTGTCCACAAATCTACCTTCCAGTTCAAAGGGCGCTCCTAAAGGCTCGACGTCCTTTGTGACTCGTTGAAGGCTGCCAAGGCCATCTCCCAGCAACAAGTGATCCCCTTCAATAGCAATTGCTTTGATCCGGAAGAGATCGTTGGATATGCGTCTCAACTCATTGCCTTGCAACGTGACAAGAACTGCCTCGGGCCCCTCGTTCGCGATCCACAACCCACAAAAGGTTGGGTCGTAATCGAGACTTGCGGGTTGATTTAGCTCGTAGCGCCCGGTTTCGCTGAGCTGCAATGCCATGGCCTGGGAAAACACGGTGCAGATCAGTAAGGCTATGGTCCTCGCAAACACTCAGGATGCTCCTAAAATTTGCACCAGAATGGTGGGGCAGTATCGCGATAGGTCAATACAAAGAGTACCTACACTCCATAAACCAGAGAGCATCACATTATCAGAACAGAGAGACTTAGAACGCGGAAACTGGTTGCGAACGGTTTGGTTCGACGCAATTGGGTTGTGCGAGAGTACTTTTGAACTGAGGTTGCGACAAATTCGCGAACCGACATCGTGGCGATTGTTGGATTTGCGAAATCAACACTAACAAACGAAACAACCTCAGGCTTCATAGAACAAACTTGCAATCGCGTGCTCCGGCGTAGTCACTTAGGACACAGGGTTGGAGGAAGCCGATGGCGAAATGGAAGTTCGTGATTTGTGTTTGTTGCGCGCTGGCTCTTGTCGCTTGCGCTCCAAAAACCCGCACATATGAAAAGACGGTATCGGCTGCGCTACAGGCAAATTCGGGCACAGCTCTGGGCCAGGCGGCCAATCGCCTTGGGGACCCCAAAGACGGTCGGTCAGGCATCAAGCTGATCAGTGATGGAGAAGAAGCGCTTGTATCACGACTGCTGATGGCTGCAGCGGCCGAGCGAACGATAGACGCGCAATACTACCTTCTGCACGACGACCCCACGGGTCACCTTTTTGCGGCCAGTATTTTGCAGGCAGCAGACCGGGGTGTTCGTGTCCGATTGTTGCTGGATGACATGGATACGTCCAGCTATGACGCGATGACGGCCGCATTGGACAATCATGAGAATATTGAAATCAGGCTGTTCAATCCGTTTTGGCGCGATCAGAGCCTATTGTTCGCGGGTCTGACAGACTTCAAACGCATCAATCGCAGAATGCACAACAAGTCCATGACGGCGGACAACGTGTTCACGATTGTGGGTGGGAGAAACATCGGCGCCGAGTATTTTTTGGCACGGAAAGAAATGAACTATGCCGATCTGGATGTGCTGGCCGCAGGCCCTGTTGTACGCGAGGTGTCGCATAGCTTTGACGCTTACTGGAACAGCGAATTCGCCGTTCCGGCTCGTGTGGTTGTTGGAGAACCTAAGGAATTTGACCTTGCTGATGCGCGAGTCCGGTTAAACGAACTGGTCGAGGAAGCGAAGCTAACCCAGTACGGCGCTGCCCTCAGAAAGTCAGCGCAAGAGAACTTCGCGGAAGGAGCCCTGTCACTGGATTGGCTGCCTGCGAAGCTTTATGCTGATCCGCCCGCAAAAGCCGCGGGTCTCGAGAACTCAGGTCCCGTTCTGGCATCTCAATTGTTTCCGTACTTTGAGAATGCCAACAGTGAGGTGAACATCGTGTCCGCCTATTTCGTGCCGCGCAACAACGGTGTGAAATGGCTTACCGAACTTGAGAGCCGCGGTGTTAACGTGAAGGTCGTGACCAATTCGCTTGCGTCTAACGACGTCGCACCCGTTTACGCACACTACGCTAAAAAACGCCGAGCACTTCTACGCGGTGGAGTAGAACTCTATGAGTTGCGACCCGACGCCTATCAGGTCCAGCGCCGGGGTATAAACTGGGCTCAATCAAGGTCAGGCCTACACTCCAAGGCATTTGCAGTTGATGACCGATACTTGTTCGTAGGGTCGTTCAACTGGGACCCACGATCTGTCAATATCAACACCGAGATGGGAATTCTGATTGACTCGCCAACACTGACTGCACAGACCATGAGCGCTTTGGACGACGCTTTACCTGCATACACATATAACGTGACGCTCGAGCAAGATGGTCAGCTTAAATGGACGACAAAAGATGATGATGGCAACATCCTTGAATATCGATCCGAGCCGACAGGATCAGTCTGGGATCACTTAGTTTCTGGTTTTCTAAGTGTTTTACCAATTGGGTCCCAGCTTTAGGTTTATTGGGAGAAACACTGACGGCTTGTCGCCCCACTTGGGGGCGCGACTACACTGAATGGGTTTTCACCCTAGTGTTTTTTAGCCCATCGCTTGGGCGACCTTCAGTAGAAATCAATCTCGCTGACGTCTACGCGGACCTCATGATCGCGCCCGTAGGCAACAACCCCAACTGTGGTGATTTCGTCAGCGACGGGAATAGCGCGCAACATGGCACCTGAAGCCTTGAAGCCTGACAGGGGTAAACTGATTTTGGTCCATTCTTCAGAAGTTGGAAACTCGGCCTGATAGTATTGCCATGGAAGCACTGTGCCACGTGTTCTGAGGTGAACGAAGTATTGCTCGCCGTTCCCTCGGACCAACAGTCTGACGCCTGATACACCCTCATCTGGCCGATCAGGCAACTTGCGTCGGAATTGGATGAAACCGCCGTTGTTTTCTGTACTGACGGTTCCGGTCAACCGCGCGAATGCAACATTACCTTCCGAACTAAACTGCACCTGCCCTGAAGAAACTCCGCCCATGACAGTGTCGGCAACGTAGTCCCAACGCGTCTCCGGAGACTTGGAGAAGTCTTCTGCAAGTTTTTCATCAGCCTGTGCCATTGTAGATCCGATGATATAAAGACTTGAAACAAGCCCAACAAATTTGGCACGCATATTGTTCCTTCTCAGTTCAGTATTGCAATGGAAAGGTTCAGTGCCGCGGCAAATGCGACCCATGCAAAGTAAGGCAAGAAGGCCAGTGCGGAGACCCGATCCGAGTTCCTGACCCGAGCGATGAACACGACGATGACAATCAGCAACGCGACAATGACCACAAGGGCAAACCACGGCAGTTGCAGTACAAAAAAGGTTGGGGACCACAAAAAATTCAGAGCCATCTGTGCCCACCACAGCTTCATGGCAGCCGAGCTTCGGTCTGTTTCGAACTGACGCCAACCCGCCATGGCGATCAACACATAAAGCACCGTCCAGACCGGGCCAAATATCCAATTTGGTGGATTGAAAGCAGGTTTAGAAAGCTGCGCATACCAATCGCCAGGTGCGGTCAGTGTCCCGATCAGGATGCCGCCTCCCAACATGAGCGCGAGAAATGCTATGCGGATCAACAAATTCGACATTGCGGGACTGCTTTCAGCAATCCTTGGTCGTCACGTTGACAAGCGCTTCGGAAGAGAAGGTTGCAGTACTGGTCTTATCCGCATCGGAATAAGACACCGTGGCGCCTTCTATCTCCGACCCTGTTACGGTGATTTCGCGTTGCCCGATGGTGTCATCCACATCGATGGTAAAGGCGAGTTTATCCCCGACTGCGAGGGAGGCGATCTGAAGTTCAATTGAATCTTGCCCGTCCACGACCGCTGGAATTTGCCGCAGAGCATCCGCACCCTCAACGAATTCGAGAGGTTGAAAGACCTCTACGCCTGCACCTTTTTCGGTAACGTCGAAAATCAGACGTCCGGCAGATTGCGACAAGTCGATTTTGAGGGTCGAAGCTTCAACTTCGCACGTTCCGACATTTGTCAGAACAAAACGGTCCTTGGGTGCGCCTTCTATAAAGCGAATTTGTACACCAGCATGAAGCGAAGTAGCTGCAAATAGTCCAAGGGTCGCTGCAAGAATACTCTTCGGGAGCATATTTATCTTCTTTCTAAAAGGTTCTTGATAGATACGCTTCGGCGGGTTTCTTGGATCAGACTTATGACTTTTGACTATCGTGGCTCAGCCGGCAGGAGTCTTCAAAGTTCCATGCACAGTAGTCACAACGGTTAAGTCAAAACATGCCATTTTCATTCGCGCTGTTTGCTGGAATTTCCTGAAGAACATCCCAGTGCTCGACAACCTTACCATCAGCATCCAGGCGAAAAATATCGATCCCTGCGTACTCGAGACCATCGGGCCAGATTTGGTGGCAATGCAGAATAACGTGGTCGTCTTCGGCAAACGCGCGTTTGATGTCCACTCGCTTTCCGGGGTGTTCGGCAGCCATGCGCTCGAAATACTCGACAAAGGCTTGCTTGCCGTCGCCAACATGCGGGTTGTGCTGCGTATAGGTTTCACCAACAAAGGTCGCTATGGCCTCGGCAGGTCGACACTCGTTGAACATCATTTCGTAGAAAGCGATGACGTTTTTCTTGTTTGTTTCGAGGTCCGGCATGCTGATCTCCAAATCGGTGTTTTTCTACCCAAAACCGTTGGCTCGTAAAGCACAGAAAACAAATAATAAGAATCTCGATCAATAGTTGGGAAAAGTAACGAGCTTTTTTGCGTTCCAACTATTTCGAGGATTTGCCAGTTAATCGGTATCCTCGAAGTCGATATGAATATGATTTCCATCAGGATCGGCCACATGGATTTGGATCATGCGGGGCACTGGGACTTCGGTTTTGCGATACTGCATCTGACGTGATGCCAGTTTTTCTTCAAATGGTCTCAATCTCAGTCATGCGCTGCCATAAAGTCCACGCTCATGTCATCCGTCGCAAAAAGGCTTCAGCCGTCGTGACATGCTTATTTTTGACCTCTGGCGACATGCGCCCAGCCGTACGGCACATCATCGCCCAACGGGGATTGCCAGCAAGTCTATCGGTGTGTTTCAGGATAAAGCGCCAATAAAGCCCGTCCCATATGTCGGACCAAGGCCCTTTGCCCCAATGGCTCATTTTGCGAACATAGTTTGAACCGGAAAAGTACGGTTTGGTGGTGATTAACCCGCCATCGGCATGCTGGCTCATCGCGTAGGCATTTGGTACCATCACCCAATCATAGCTGTCGACGAACATTTCCATGAACCACCGATAGACATGGTCCGGATCAAGCTCACACAGAAACATGAATCCGCCCAGTACCATAAGGCGTTCAATGTGATGGCAATACCCGGTTTTGAGCACCCTTTTGATCGTGTCGTCCAGCGGATCAACACCAGTGGTCCCATCGTAGAAAGAGCGGGGTATGGGGCGGCGATGGCCCCAATGATTTTTTGTGCGCATCGGCACACCAAGGTCCTCATAACTCGCGCGCATAAACTCGCGCCAGCCAATGATCTGGCGGATGAAACCTTCTACCGAATTCAGGGGAATGCCCTTGCGATCCGCATGCGCCAAGGTAGCGTCCAAAACTTGTTTCGGCGTTAACAATCCAATGTTCAAAGCAGGCGTGAGAACGCCATGCCATAGCCAGTTTTCGCCCTCAACAATGGCATCTTCATAGTCGCCAAAACGTTCGAACCGCCGCTCCAGAAACTGCGCCAGCCAGTCGGACGCAGCTTTGTGTGACGTTGGATAATACAACGTTTCCAGGCTGCCTAATGCATCTGGAAAGTCAGCAATAACGCTCGCTTTTGCGGCTTCATCAACTGCGTCATGGTCAGGCCAGTCGATCCACGGAAGGTTGCCCAACAACGCCTTGGGTACTTTTTTGCGGTTTTCTTCGTCAAAGCTCCATTGTCCTCCGGTCGGTTGCCCGCTGTCCATCAACACATTCAAGCGGCGGCGTTGGCTTTTGTAGAACTCAGCCATGAGCCAACGTTTTCGACCGGCAAACCAATCCAGATTGTCGGCCCGAGTGTTCAAAAAGCCAGGCGATGGCTGGATATCGAGTGTGATATCGGTTTTGCCAGCCGCCGCCCGTAAACGCCTTTCTGCAATGAAGTCTACTGGATCAGCCATGATTACTTGGCTGACACCGCGATCACACAGACTCTGAAACAGTCGCAGACATGCGCCCGGCTGCCGCTCAAAGGGCCATATCGCGGCATCGATGCCCTTGGCAACCAAGCCATCGCGATAGCGCGCCATAGAGGCGCGGTGCAGCCAAAGCTTTTGCTTGTGCATCGTTGCGGGGTAATAGGCATCGCCAAAGAACAGAGGGTCTTCGAAAAGCACAACAGTATCTGGCTGGGCGGCCAGACCCGGGTGTTGGGTAAACAATTGGTTGGGGA
This sequence comes from Ruegeria sp. AD91A, assembly GCF_003443535.1. Taxonomy (GTDB): domain Bacteria; phylum Pseudomonadota; class Alphaproteobacteria; order Rhodobacterales; family Rhodobacteraceae; genus Ruegeria. The sequence goes on from NZ_CP031946.1 coordinate 3,114,019, forward strand.
GCAGAAGGACGGCAGAGGACACGGGCTATGGCCTTTTTTGGGTGGCTAGGTTCATTTCGCCTAAGAACGATGGGTTCTTCTTTCGAAGGCCGAAGAATCCGGCCCTTGCATGAGGCCATGTCATAGCGTCGTACGGCCGCATTACCCTGTTCAATGATAGGCCTGCGTCTCTCAATAAAGGTTCCGCACGATCCATCCTTGACCGGGAGGGACCGACAGGCGCATGGGCTGTTGCAATGGTCGTGACACCCGCATTCCGTGCTGCATCGATCAGCGGACCACTCCAGTCGTCAGCTGGTTTCGCGATTTTTCCGTGGTGTTCTAGAGCGCTGCTCATCGCGCCGGTGGCAAAATCCTGTACGACGTGCCCAATCGGGTTTGGGGACCGACCATGCGTCGCCAAAAGTCCAATCGCGGCAGCAGGCGATGTCGGCATTGTGCAGTCACCTGACAGATCATCCTCCGTCAACAGTAACAGGTAAGGGCTTTCTGTGGGCATGTGGGGGCTTGAAAGGGGAATGAGCGGGTGATCTACCGGCTCGGTCAGCGGTTCTGCAGATTTGGCCAGGCCTCTCGGTTGAAACCGTCCTTCGGTATATCTGTCAATATTGTCAGCGCGCGCGAGGTAGTTTTTGCCTTTTGTGTGCAATCCGCCAACCCACCGCCAGCTCAGCGTGTTTGACGCGGGATCGCCGTCCAACAAGTGTCGTAAAAAGAAATCCGCGCCAAGCTGCCAAGGTATGCGGAGTGTAAAAATCCAAATTGAAGCAAACCACATGCGCGCATGATTATGAAGGTAGCCAGTCGCCACCAGTTCCCGCGCCCAATGATCGAAACAGTCGATGCCGGTATTGCCGTTTACTGCATCGTTGAAGCGCATCTCCAGGCCCTGATCATTTGCTAGTCGCTTACAAAAACTCAACAAGTCCCGCTGATACAGTGCCCAAACGCTGGGCCTTTGTTCCAGCCAGCCCTTGAAGTAAGTGCGCCAAAACACTTCTTGCACGAACTTTTCGGCCGCGTTGGAATGATGTGACGCTAAGACCCTTGTCAGTACCGCTTTCTCCGTTATCAACCGGTGGCGAAGCCAAGGTGACAAACCCGATACATTGCTGCGTCGCCCGGTCCCAAAATCGTAGTTCCGCGTACTTGTATAATGCCGACCAGTGCGGCCCATGAACTGCTTCAGCCTTTCCAGACCATTGGTGCGTGTAGGTTTGAAACTGATCGACTCTTTCGCTTCAGGAAGTTCTGGAAATTTCTCGGTCATGCGGCAGACCTGCATTTTTTCGAGCAGTATTTCACTTCATCCCAAACGTTTTCCCATTTCTTGCGCCAGGTGAAAGGGCGCCGACAGACCGGGCAGTTTTTTTGGGGTAAATCGGCTTTTTTCCGCATTTTCATCACTGGTCCCCCAAAGGCAGGTCGAGTTGCTTTTGATCTTGAGGCGCCCGCGCGACTTCGCGAGCATTCCGCGTGGTCTTTCGGCTAGCGTGTTTTGTCGCGATGGCTCGTGCTTCGGTGCGAAACTCCGCACTTCGGCGGACGCCCCAAACCCGCTCGCGCGCGGCCTTGGCTGCCGCGAGATGGTCAAAAACACGCTCTGGATAAAGCTTTCCAAGAAATTGTTTCGCGTTTTGAGCCCTCCAAGGTTCGTGGATATGCTGATCTGCGACTTGGGACAATTCCGGCACCCATGTCCGAATGAACACGCCTTTTGGATCCTGATCATAGCCCTGCTTAACCGGATTATAGATGCGCACAGTATTGATGCCGGTGGTGCCTGATTGCATCTGAACCTGGTTCCAGTGAATGCCCGGCTCATAGTCGGTAAACATGCGCGCCAGATGCGCACCCGGAGCCCGCCAATCCAGCCAGAGATGATAACTCGCCGTGGCCATCACCATTGCGCGCATCCGAAAGTTGAGCCACCCCGTTGCTTGCAAGGACCGCATGCATGCGTCCAGAAAAGGATATCCCGTTTCGCCTTTGGACCATGCGGCAAGTAGTTCGGCATCTGGGGCATTCGGTCGAAGACCGTTGTAAAGTCGATGCAGATTTTCAAACTCAATCCGGGGTTCATCCTCAAGTTTCTGAATAAAATGGCAATGCCAATGCAATCGGCCCGAGAACGAGCGAATTGATTTGCGCCAGTCCTTTGCGTGGGGTGGCAATCTGCGCCTCTGCTTTTCAGTAGCTTGCGCAACCTCGCGCATCGAAAGCGCACCCCAAGCCAGGTAGGGTGATAGCCGCGAACACGCAACGGCTCCCTCCAAGGGGCTGGACATTTCGCGTTGGTATCTTTTGCCACGGTGGGTCAGAAAGCTGTTCAGCCGTTCCAAACCCGCATTTCGTCCACCAGATTGACGACCAACGCACAGATCATCCCGCAAGCCGAGGTCGCGCGCCGTGGGAATATACCCTGGTTCTATGTCGATGTGCTCTAACGCAACTGGTGGAGAAACGGGCCGAGCCATAAACCTATCCCAACGCTCCGCCCAGCCGTTGCGAGACTTGAGCCTGCGAAAAACACCGTGGTTTTGCACTTCGTGCCACAGCACACCGTAATCCCTGCACCATGCAGCGACCTGACGGTCCCGCTGATACGTCCAACTATTTCCTGTTTCCTCGTGTGACCAAAGCGCGTCAATTAGACCACGATCTTTCAACTCGGAAAGGACCGACATAATTTGCCCGGTGCGCACAACAAGTGGCTGGCCCAGTTTCCCAAGGTCTTTTCTTAACCCAGCGATTGTCTCTGCAACAAAGTCCCACTGCCGTGTTGACGCGTCGAGTTGGTGCCAAAGTTCCGGTTCAACCACATAGAGCGGCAAAACTGGCCCTACCTCAGACGCTTGCGCTATTGCCGGATGATCATACACCCGTAAATCCCGTTTGAACCAAACGACCTGCACGATACCTCCGTTTTTCAAGTGTAGTACGTATGGCCACAAAAAATGGATCTTTGTTCCAGTCTCCTCCGCATTTCGCTGGCGACGTGGCTTTTGCAAAGGCGTCATTTGCCTTCGACACTTGAAGGTCGGAAGTTGGCGCGAACTCACTGATGAGCGCCTGGCCGGGAGTATGAGACCTAGGCGAAGGTGACATTGTTTAGTGACGGCGCCGGGCCCTAAAACACCAATCAAACAAATGGGTTAGCACAACTTAGTTTTGTTCGAATTTCTGATTTCCAAGTAAACGATAACGAGACAACCTCGACGATCTGTACGTCACCAAGCTCTGTCGCGGGGATGGCGGCGAACTCCAGAACATCCACCCCGAAAGAACTGAAATGGGAGAAAGATATATTCAAGCGGAACCATCTTGTTCGCGCGTCCAAAGCGGTAAGCTAGGCTCATGCAGTTTTTAGCTTCTTCGATCATGCGCTACGGAAATCACTGAACTTGTTTGATTGTCCTAGTCGATCTCCAGTGACGGCAATTTTTCAGTACTCTTCGGCAAACAGCGAGATAACTACAAGCCTCGGGCCTCATTTAACATATTTGCCTGTGCACCTGCAATTCGGGCGAAGCTACGTTTAAGTTTGACTGGCAGCATCCCAAGTTGCGGCTTCATAACGCATCTGTATGCAGCTGCTGCACCCTCGTTTCTTCGGTTTTTGCGCTAGCTCTTGCAAACGTACAGGCGAAACCCAAGAGGCGAGGTCAAACAAAGTGTTCAAAACAGACAACGCTGAGGTTGCGCTCACATCTGATGACGCCGATCAATCCTTTACTACGGTGTACTACGACGGATCTTGCCCGCTTTGCTCCGTTGAGATCGGGCATTATGCTTCTTGCAAGGGCGCTGAGCGCCTGCGGTTTGTCGACGTCTCAAAACCCAATGCTCGTATTGGTGTAAATCTAACGCGGCAAGAAGCAATGGATCGATTCACTGTGCGTCGACCAGATGGAGAACTTGCATCCGGTGCGCGCGGGTTCACGGAACTCTGGGGTAATTTACCCAAATGGCGTTGGCTAGCACGTGTGGCAGGCTTACCGGGGGTAACGCCTCTTCTAGAGCTTGCATACCGGGTTTTCCTGCCCCTAAGGCCGACGCTTTCGAGGATCGCTTCTTGGTTCGGAGCGAAGCCGGTTGACAGGACGGGTTCGTCGACATGATCAACCTAGACGATGGTCATTTCTAAAGGCTTGATTGGCTCGTTAAAGGAGTTCTCGAATCCGCACTTGGCAACACTCGCGCCGTACTCGCGCTTCGTCTTGGGTTGGTCACGCGTATCAGTGACGCAGGTTTGTTATTTTTCGGCTTGTTGGTTTTGAGTTAATTGTGATCGTTCAGATGACATACTTTTCAAGCAGCGTCTTCAAAGGCAGCGAAGCACTCAATCGAGTGGCCAACATGAACATCCCCCCAATCTTTCGCTGAAGGTAAAGAATGTCCATTGGCATTTGGGGTGGGGCATACCCGGCCGCAGCCAGGGCCATACCTTCTTTGTTCAGGTGGTTGGAGAGCTTTCGGTCAGTAAAATCAAATTCATTCGCGGATAGGATTGCGGCGAAAACACTGCGGATCATTCCCAGGATCTGGTCGTCGAACGGGCCATCACCTTCAACAAGCTTCAATTGGATGGCGGCGTTACGAAGTGCTGCGTCATTTTCAAGTAAGCCTGCACGCAGCAGGTGCACATACCCGTCTATTGCAGATGATTGCAGTGCTCGGGTTGCGCCAAAATCCAAAAGACTAATCTTCCCATTTGACGCGTCGTATCGGTAGTTGGCAAAGTTCGGATCGCTTTGCATGATACCGAACTCGAAAATCTCGCGCAGCGTGAGCTTGACCAAGGCCTCGGAAACTCGATTGCGTTCCTCACTGGGTGCATCTCTCACCGTTTCGATGGAGCGACCTTCCAGAAAGGACATCGTTAGAACTTCTGGCGTGCTCCAATCTGGATAGAACTCTGGGATTTCGAACGCTTCATCGCCCTGCAATAGGTCAGCAAAACAGCGCATGTATTGCCCCTCGCGTTCATAGTCCGTTTCTTCATGTAATTGACTGCGCGCCTCTTGGATATACGGAGCCATATCAAAGCTTTTGGGAAGCAGACCTGACATACGAACCAGAGTGGCAACATTGGCCACATCGCTGTCGATACTGCGCGCGATACCGGGATATTGCACTTTGATCGCCACATCGCGCCCGTCTCTAATAGTTGCACGATGTACTTGCCCAATGCTCGCTGCCGCTATGGGCCTTACATCGAAGGTTTGGAAGGAGTTTCGCCAATCTGAACCCCAGGCTTGGTTCAGGACGTCACGCAATTGTTTCGGCGGCATGAAATGCGCCTGATCTCGCAGACGCGCCATGATTTCTGCCAGTTCAGCCGGTAAGACCTCACCTGCATCCATCGAAATCAACTGACCCACCTTCATCGCGGCCCCTCGCATGCGAGCAAGCCGATCCGCGATCCGTGTCGCGTTACCCGGTGTCATCAACAAACCACGCATATCGGGTCGCGCACCGCGACCGATCTCTCGCAGGGCGCGTACTGCCACGTTCCCCGCAATGCCTGCCGTCATGCTGCTCAAACCGGCAACTCGGACCAAACGGCTTGTAGGAACAGCCAAAGGGGTAGGCGAGGATTTAGGGTCGGGCATCAATTCTCACCAAAACTCGGTTCCAGGAGAGCCTTTGATGCGACCCTTTAAGTTCTCGGTGGCCCAGCCTCCATAGAAGTTCCCGGGTTGCGGGATCACACGGTGCTCACCAACAAAACAAGCGTCCATAAGTCCGGGGTAAAAGGCGAGATAGCCCTTAATCTGTTCAAATCTGGTGGTTGGTGCACCATAACTCCACGCAGCTTTCTTAGCCGCGGCCGCCCCGCTCTGAACGTCCCAGTAACTCGCAACACCCTTCCACTCGCAGTACGATTTACCCAAGGCCTTTGTCAGAACGGCATCAATTGTATGCGGTGGGATGTAGTAAGTTGGGGCGTGGTGAGTTTCGAGAACCAGAAACGCCTGATCGGTTTCCACGATTGTTTCACCGCCGAACTCTACTCTTACGGTACGCGGCACCGCCCGCAGCGCAGGTGGCCGCGGATAGTCTTGAACGTCTTCAGTTGTCAAAGCTGTCATTGCGGACTCGAAATGTGTATTCGGCTGTTCTTTCTGTGAGGTAGCGCGCCGACAGCGTTATTCTAGCGAGATAGCTTTCAACGCATGGCAGGTGAACTTGCACCAAAATTGGGCTTAGTGTCAGCGTGGAACGGGCAGCGTTATTTGACCGACTTTGCAGCCTGAACCGCCGAAAAGAGTGTCCTAAGCCTACCAGTTCGCCAACAGTTCGCCCATGCGCTTAAGGCCAAGGTCGAGGTTGGCAATAGCACCTCCTCCGACACCTAGTCGGATGTGGTTCTGCATCCCGTAAGACGAGCCCGGCAAAAGAAATGTCCGATAGGGATCGGCGAGCAAGCGTTTGGCAAAAACATCACCATCAATCCCGTCGAGCCGTGCCAATCCAATCAATCCAGCCTGAGGTTTGACCCAATCCAGGCAGGGCTGATCGGCAACATACCGATCAAGGCGTTCCAGCGTCTTAATCCCTGCTGCCCGCGCAGTTTTCAAAGCCTGATTATATCGGTCAGGCCTCAAGGCGATTTCGGCGATGACTTCGCCGAGAATATTCATAATTTCGCTAGAGTTTTCCCGCAGGATGATGGCATCCCACATCAAATCAGAATCACGGCAAACCATCCACCCAGTGCGTAGTCCTTGGAGCCCCAGTGCCTTGGAAACGCTGCCCGTCGTGATGCCCCTAGGATACAAACCGGCTATCGAAGGGGCGCGAGACCCGTCCCACTCCAATCCTGCGTAAACCTCGTCAACAACCAGCCATGCACCTACGCGATCTGCAATTTGGACAAGCCTTTCCAGCTCTGTTTGGGTCATCAGGCGCCCGGTGGGATTATTGGGGTTGGTTACAAAGATCAGTCGAGTGCGTTCTGTTACTGCGGTCTCAACTTTGTCGAGCGGCAATAACCAACCAGCACTCTCTTCTCGGTCGACAACTTTGAGCGTCGCGCCGACTGCCTCTGCCAATACTCCCACTTGTGGCCAGCCCGGGCGTTCCGTTACGACTTCGTCGCCCGGTTGGACCAATTGCATGAATGCAAGATAATTGGCTTCTGCTGCGCCGGCGGTGATCAGGACGTCGTCTGGCTTGCAAACATCAGACAAACCGGCGCGGTCCAAAACATGTCGTCGTAAAGCAGGCAGACCCCGAAAACTCTTTTGGTTCCAATCCAACGGCAGCGCTGGATCCAGCGCATCCATGAACTCACCCAAACGCGGCGACTCGGACAAGGAAAACCCAACGAAAGCTTCTGGATCCGTTTCCGTGGTATCCAGTAGGTACTGAAAGAGTGTGTGTATCTTGACTTTCATGCTCTACTCAAAATCTATGTAGTCAATCAGGGAGATAGTCTGTGCAAGCAGAGGGATTTGTCAAAGGGCGACCGATTGACCTTGCGGTTTTGGACTACGGGCTGTTCAAGGTCCATTCCACTGGCCGCATCATAGGTATCTGCGGGTTTCTGATCCGGACAGATTTGGGAGAATCAATACTCATCGATACTGGGTTTCCTGAAAAATATGCCACCGATACCGACGCCGCGGTCAAAGAAGATCGATTGTATGAGTTCGGCGACGTCTTGAAGTGTGAACCAGACAATCTTCCAAGCGCACAACTGGCAAAACTCGGGCTTATTCCGTCAGACATTACACTACAGATTTGTACGCACACCCACATCGACCATATCGGGGCACTGGGCGACTTTCCAAGCAGTCCAATTCTTATCTCTGCTGCGGAGCGAGCCTTACCCCGCCCGTTGTACTGGGGCGATATGCGGCCTTTGGAGTGGCCCAACCAGGATTATCTCTTAGTTGACGGCGATGTAGAGATTGGGCCGGGTATCTTAGTTTTGGCGGCGCCAGGCCATGCGCCTGGCCAGATCGCCGTGATGGTCCATCTTCCGTCGGGGGCGATTTTATTAACCAGTGATGCGATTTCCCGACCAGCAGAAATCGACGAGAAGTTTGCCGGGTCTTGGGACGAAGATGCAGCGATTGCCAGCGCAGAAAGGTTGATGCGCCTTGCATCCGAGCGAGACGCCTTTGTAATCTATGGGCATTGTCCAAGCCAGTGGCTTGTTCTGAAGAAAGCACCAGAAGTCTACAGCTGATCCTACCCCGTGGACCATTTTCCCGAAAAGTGATGTCGCACCCGAGAGTTATCTGACGTCGCGCCCTTGGTTCAGAATAATCACATTCCCACTGGAAACATCACCGGCCGGCGAAATGAGAAAACCGACCCAAGAGGCGATTTGCTCAGGCAGCATCGCGCGACCATGTGGCATGGCACTGACGGCTTTCTCCAAGACTTCCTCAGTTAAGACATTGAACAAAGGTGTTTCAGTCATGGCAGGTGCCAGCGAATTCACACAGATTTTTTCCTGTGCGTATCGACGGGCGAGGTCTTTCGTAAGGGTATCCATCGCCGCTTTTGACGCCCTGTAATGCGGAGGGTCAAACACATCGAAATTATAAGCACCGTTCGATGAGATATTTACAATCTTTTTGATGCCTTCGCGTTCCAACATCAATTGGACCGCCTGCTGGCAACAATGGAACGCAGAGTTAAAGTTGATTGCCATCTGCTTTTCGAGTTCCTCGGGCGGAATATTCGGGAAGTCAGACATAAAGCAGGTGCCAGCGTTGTTTACCAAAGCATCCAGACCACCATTCTTTTCCTTAATGCCATCAAACGCATGAGCGATTGCAATAGGATCCGTTAGGTCAAGGCATATAGGCGTGAAATCCGAACCTAACTCAGTTGCCATTTCACCTAGGCCCTCCTCGTTAAGGTCCAGTCCAACAACTTGGAACCCATCTGCCCACAGTTGGCGACAGATGGCCCGCCCCATCCCTCCCGCGGCGCCAGTCACAACCGCTGTTTTCATAGCAACTCCTCCCACCTTGACATGATTTTCGGATACTTCGATTTAAAGAAGGAAACTCACAACCCTTTTATCCGAAAGCCGCGAAAGTCAATTCTGCTTGAATTCAGTACGCGTCCGTTTTGGGCTCAAGCTAGACTTTGCAAAGTCCGCTTTCTGCGTATTGCTGTAATTGGGGCATAGCGCAGCATCGGCCAAAGTGGACTCCGAAGTAGACATTCGCGGCACTCGGTTTGAACGACTGCTATGCGGACTATGCAGCCGTTTGCTCAGATTGGCCTAATCTCTGCTCTCTTCAAAAATCGCACGGTATGAGGTTGCGTGTCTGTGTCTTGAACAACCGTTACGATTTCAGCCATTGCTGATACTGGAATGGGCGATGTGTCCTGTAACGACCGTACCAAGCCAATTGGTCCTCGAAATTTAGCCAGGCTCTCCTCGGGGATGCCCGGTTGGCGAAATGAGACTTGTCACAGGCCTAAGAAGTGGTGGCTTTGCAAGCGCCGCCCCTTTGCAATGATGTCTGGCGCGTGCTGTGCCTGGATGAGATCGCTAGGCGATTGCGTCTTCATTGACCACATCAGCGAAGGATTTGAAGAATTTGGCCGCAAGTTTCTTGGCAGTGCTTTGGATCAGCCGGCTGCCCAGTTGAGCCAGCTTTCCGCCGATATCGGCCTTTGCCTGATACCGCAGGATCGTCGTGTCGGGCCCGTCGGCTGTGAGCGTGACATCTGCGCCGCCCTTGGCATGCCCAGCGGCACCGCCATTGCCCTGGCCGGTCAGCGAAAAGGCATCCGGCGCGCCTGCGGTGTCGAGTTGGACGTCACCGTTGAACCTGGCCTTCACCGGCCCGACCTTGAGGACGACCTTTGCCTCCAGTTCAGTATCCGAGTGCTTGATCAACTCTTCGCAGCCCGGAATGCATTGCTTTAGAACCTCGGGGTCGTTGAGCGCGGCATAGACCTGCTCTTTGGGTGCGTTGATGATGATTTCGTCTGCCAGTTCCATGGGATGTCCTTTTAGCAACAGGGAAATTTGATGGTGGCCAGATGGCTGGCTTGCTCAGGTGTAAGTGCTGTCTTTCGGCGCAGTCGGGCTGCGATTTCTCGAACGAATTTCATGTGATCTGCTCCAGCGTGCCCGCCTGAAAGGCGGCATAGGCCTCGGGGGTGTCCACATCCATGTAAAAGCCGGGAGAGGCCAATGGGTGAAACTGGACATGTTCGGGATGGGTTCGGGTGAACTTCTTGCAGCCCGGTGATCTGGGGTTTGCCAGAAGCCGGGCACGCAAGTTTGCAGGCACCACGATCGGGTTGCCGCGCTTCTGATCGACCGCCGGAATGGAGATACGTGCGCTGTCAGTCGCCAAGTGTGCGGCCAGCAATGACCGGATGTCAGCGACGTTCAGAAGCGGCTGGTCGCCCAATCCGATTAATACCGTATCGTCATCACGCGCCGCACGAAGCCCGCAGGCGACCGATGTGGGCTGACCGTCACCGTAAGCCGGGTTGAAAACCGTCTTGGCGCCACTGCCTGCAAGGGCTGTTTTGATCTCATTCGCCTGATGTCCCGTGACCACCAGCACAGGCCCCGCCGTGGCGGCGCCATAGACATCGACCATATGGCGGATCATTGGAACATCGCCATGGGGCAGAAGCAGCTTGTTCCGCGCGCCCATGCGGCGCGAAAGCCCTGCGGCCAGTATGATCGCAGTGACATCACGCATCGGCCTGCTTCACCGCCGCGCGCCGATCCTGAACAAGTTGCGCCAGTATGGACAGGGCTATTTCCTCAGGCGTGACCGCGCCAAGGTTAAGACCCGCCGGGGCCTTTACCCCGTCGATGGCGGCTTGTTCAAAACCGTCAGCGCCTAGTTTTTCTGCAAGCGAAGTGTATTTTCTGCGGCTGCCCACGAAGGCCACATAGGTCGGTTGCGTGTTGAGCGCGGCCTTCAAGGCGTCAAGATCACCCTGCCCTTGCGTGGCAACAACCACAAAGCACTGCTGATGTGGTTTGCCTTGCACCGGGGTCGAAGACACAGACCAGTGAAACTGCGGGGCAAGCGCACTCAGCGCCTGTGCTACCGGTGATGCTCCCATGACAACAAGTTGCGGTGACGGCAGGCAAGGTTCGATGAAGATGTCGACCGTGCCACGAGAGGGGCACCCATTGCGGGCAAATCGTGTGCCGTCTACTTCATCGCCGGCTGCAACGCCTTTTTCCGCCAGCAAATCCTCGGGTGCGACAGACACAAGCTGTGGCGTGCCGTCCTGCAACGCCTGCAGCGCCGCGCGTTTGACGGCACCTCGGGTGCAACCGCCGCCGAGCCAGCCTTGCAGGATCGTCCCATCGGCGCTGAGCAGCGCCTTGGCCCCCGGTTTGGCGGCGGTGGAACCAGCGGTGCGCACGATGGTGGCAAAGGCAAAGGGTTCGTCCTTGTCGCGCAACTCCTGAGCGGCCTCGGCCAGGTCTGATGAAAGAATTTCGGCCGGGGTCATAGGCGTGCCAGCTCCTGTTCCAGCGCGGCCAGATCACCCAGCGTGTTGGCCGCTTTGAAGACATCCAGATAGGGAAGTGCCGCCGCCATGCCCTCGGCCACGGGTGCGTAGTCTGCCCACCCTTTCAGCGGGTTGAGCCAGATCACCTTGCAGCCGCGTTTGCGCAGTTTTTCCAACGCGGTTGCGATCATGTCAGGTGCCTCAGTGTCGTAGCCATCCGACAGGATCAGCACGACGCTACGACCATCGACAAAGCGTTTGGCATAGGTGTCGGCAAAACGCATGAGCGATGGGCCGATCCTTGATCCGCCGCCGAACCCGTCGGCCATCAGTGACATCCGGCCAATCGCGCGCATCGCGTCCTTGTCACGCAGCGCCTCGGTGATGCGCACAAGGCGGGTGTGGAACAAATAGGCGTCGGCGGCTGTATCAGCCCGCATTAGGCCAGCGAGGAACGCCAGAAAAACTTTGGCATAGACGGACATGGACCCGGAGACATCGCACAGCGCCACGATCTTGCGGGTCCGGTCCGGGCGTTTCTTGCGCCACAGGTGCAGAGGCTCTCCGCCAGTGGCCAGGCTGTGGCGAATGATCTTGCGAAAATGCAACCGATCGCCTTTGCGCGCGGCAATGCGGCGGCGGGATCGCGTGTCACGCAAGGCAGCCCCAAGGCGGCGTGCGACGTCTTCGGCCTCGGCAATCTCTTCCGGACGGACAAGGTCGCGCAGGTCACGCCGGTTGAGGTTGCGTTGTGCGGTGGCGATCAGCTTGCCGGTCCCGTCGCTGTCGGACGCCCCGCCTGTGTCGTCCGGGGCCGTGGAGGTTCCTGATGCGCCCGCGTCTTCGCCCTTGGCATCGCGTGAGGAATGCACGTCATCGCTGACCGGGGACGACGGGGTGGGAACTACCTTCTGCCGCACGCGGCCCATGTCCATCCAGTAGCTGTCGAAAAGGTCGTCGAACCTTTCATACTCTTCCTTGCAGCCCGTGCAGACAGCGCGCAAGGCACGGCGGCTGTCGTCGGGGCGGATGGCGTCCACCTCGTCCAGCGCCTTCAGGGCAAGGTCCGCTTCGGCCACGCCAAGCCGCAAACCGTTGTCGCGCAAATGAGCGATGAAGCCCGCGATCCGCGCGGCAGGGCCGGGATCGCGGCCAGCAAATTTCGTCACCCGGCTCATGCAGCCTTGCCAGCGATACGCCCGGCCACCTCTGGCGTGATCTGGGCCTGATCGCTTTGGGTTTTCAGCAACGTCGTCAGCGTCGATTGAAGGACCGCGGGGTTTTCGGTCAGATCAGCGATGCCAAGACCCATCAACGCCGCGGCGAAATCCAGCATTTCGGCCACGCCAGGGGTTTTCTCCAGCTCTTCTTGGCGCAGCTTTTGCACAAATCCGACGATCTGCTCGCCCAGCCGAATCTCGACGTCGGGGCAGCGGGCCTTGAGAATGGCCAGTTCGGTCGCACGGTCCGGGTATTCCACGAAGGTATAAAGGCAGCGGCGACGCAGGGCGTCAGACAGGTCGCGGGTGCCGTTCGACGTCAGGATCACGACCGGGCGGCTTGTCGCCGTGATCGTGCCCAGCTCGGGGATCGACACTTGATAGTCCGAGAGGATTTCCAGCAGGTAGGCTTCGAACTCCTCGTCCGCCCGGTCAATCTCGTCGATCAAAAGGACCGGGGGCGTTTCCTGGGTAATGGCCGCCAGCAAGGGGCGTTCCAGCAGAAAATCACTGGAAAAGATGCGGTCTTCTAATGCCTTGCCTGTTTCGCCAGCCTCGGAGGCCGCTCGGATGGTCAGCAGCTGCCGCTGGTAGTTCCATTCGTAAATCGCCTGCGCCGCGTCCAGTCCTTCATAGCACTGCAGCCGGATCAGGCGCGTATCCATCACCGTAGACAACGTGCGCGCGATTTCGGTCTTGCCGACACCTGCCGCCCCTTCCAGCAATAGCGGACGGCCCAGCGACAAAGCCAGTTGCAGCGCAACGGTCAGATCGTCCGAGGCCACATAGCCTTCGCCAGCCAGCGCGGTTTTCAAGTCAGTCCAGGTCATTCGTGTCTCCGTAGGGCGAAGATCACCCCGCCCTACCAAAGGGATCAATCGTGCAGGCCAAGCTCGTTGGCAGTGCGCCAAATCCGCCAGTGATCATGCGGCATATTGGTATGCCGGTTGCCGAAGGGGCGGAACGCGTCCTGCACCGCGTTCGAGAAACAGGGCACGCCGCCCACGTGCGGGCTTTCGCCCACACCCTTTGCGCCGATCGGGTGATGCGGGCTGGGTGTGACGGTGTAGTCGGTTTCGTAGTTCGGCACTTCCCATGCCGTTGGCAGGAAGAAGTCCATCAGCGTGCCGGTCTTGACGTTGCCCATGTCGTCATAGGCAATCTCTTGCCCCAGAGCGACGGCGAGGGCTTCGGTCAAACCACCATGCACCTGGCCTTCGATGATCATCGGATTGATCCGCGTGCCGCAATCGTCCAGCGCATAGAAGCGGCGAATTTCCGTCACACCCGTGTCGACGTCGATGTCCATCACACAGACATAGGCTCCGAACGGATAGGTCATGTTGGGCGGGTCGTAATAGCTGACGGCCTCAAGCCCCGGCTCGATCCCCGGAATGGCCTGGTTGTAGGCTGCAAAGGCGATTTCCTTCATCGTCTTGAACTTTTCAGGCGCGCCTTTCACGACAAACCGATCAACGTCGAATTCCACGTCATTGTCGTGAACCTCAAGCAGGTACGCCGCGATCATCTGCGCCTTGGCGCGGATCTTGCGGCCGGCCATGGCCGTGGCTGCGCCTGCCACAGGGGTAGAGCGCGACCCGTATGTGCCGAGGCCATAGGGTGCTGTATCGGTGTCGCCTTCCTCGATGGTGATGCTGTCGGCAGGCAAGCCAATTTCCGAGGCAAGGATTTGCGCGAAGGTTGTCGCGTGGCCTTGCCCCTGGCTGATCGTTCCCAGGCGAGCAATCGCCGACCCGGTCGGATGGATGCGGATTTCGCAGCTGTCGAACATACCAAGCCCAAGGATATCACAGTTCTTTACCGGGCCGGCGCCGACAATCTCAGTAAAAAAGCTCAGGCCAATGCCCATCAGCTTGCGCGTCTTGCCAGCTTTGAAGTCCTCGACCCGCTGGGCCTGTTCGGACCGCAGCCCTTCGTAATCGACTGTCTTGAGCGCCTTATCCCATGCGGTGTGATAATCGCCGCTGTCGTACTCCCAACCAAGGGCGGCGGTGTAGGGGAACTGCTCCTTCTTGATGAAGTTGATCCGGCGCAGCTCCGCTGCGTCCATGTTCAACTCTATGGCCAGAACCTCGATCATGCGTTCGATGAAGTAGACCGCCTCGGTCACCCGGAACGAGCAGCGATAGCTGACGCCGCCCGGGGCTTTATTAGTGTAGACGCCATCGACCTCTAGATAGGCGGTCGGGATGTCGTAGGAGCCGGTGCAGATGTTCATGAAGCCCGCCGGGAACTTTGTGGGATCGGCGCAGGCATCAAAGCCGCCGTGGTCGGCTGTCACATGGCAATGCAGCCCGGTGATTTTGCCGTCCTTGGTGGCAGAGATCTTGCCGGTCATATGATAGTCGCGGGCAAAGGCGGTGGTCATCAGATTGTCCATCCGGTCTTCGATCCACTTTACGGGCTTGCCCGTGACGATCGACGCTACGACCGAGCAGACATAGCCCGGGTACGCGCCGACCTTGTTGCCAAAGCCGCCGCCAATATCGGGGCTGATCACGCGGATGTTGTGCTCTTCAATGCCCGAGATCAGCGACACGACCGTCCGGATCGCGTGCGGCGCCTGGAACGTGCCCCACAGCGTCAGCTTGCCGTTAACCTTGTCCATCGACGCCACGCAGCCGCAGGTTTCCAGCGGGCACGGGTGGGTGCGATGGTAATACATGCTTTCAGTCGCAACGACCTCGGCGTTGGCGATGACCTCGTCCGTTGTGCCCTTGTCGCCCGCGTCCCATGTAAAAATGTGGTTGGGATGTTTGCGGGGTCCGTGTGCGCCATCGGGAATTGACCCGTCTTCACCAACAAGATCTTCGCGCAGCACCACATCCGATTGCAAAGACTCGAACGGGTTGACGATGACAGGCAGTTCTTCGTAGTCAACCTCGACCGCCTCGATCCCGTCAGCGGCGGCATAGCGGTCTTCGGCGACGACATAGGCGACTTCCTGGCCCTGAAATAGCACCTTGCCATCGGCCAGTACCATCTGCTTGTCGCCCGCCAGCGTCGGCATCCAGTGCAGCCCCAGCGGCTCCAGATCCGCCGCTGTCAGCACGGCCAGAACGCCGGGCACCTCAAGTGCGGCAGCGGTATCGATGCTCTTGATCCGTGCATGGGCGTAGGGAGAGCGGACAAAGTCGCCAAACAGCATGCCATCCAGCTTGATGTCATCGACATAGTTGCCCTTGCCTTGGGTAAAGCGCGCATCCTCGACCCGCTTGCGCGAGCAGCCCATGCCTTTGAGATTGTCGACACGTTCTTCGCGGGAAATATCGTCCTTCATTCTGCGGCCTCCTTGGCTGCATTCATTTCGGCTGCGGCGGCCTGAATGGATTTCACAATGTTCTGATAACCCGTGCAGCGACAGATATTGCCGGCCATACCAAAGCGGATTTCTTCTTCGGTCGGGTTGGGAATTTCTTCCAGCAGCTTGGTCGCCCGGGTGATCATCCCCGGCGTGCAATAGCCACACTGCAATCCGTGGTGTTCTTTGAACGCCTCTTGCAGCGGGTGAAGGTTTTCAGGTCCGCCGAGACCTTCGATAGTTGTCACCTCGGCGCCATCGGCTTGCGCCACGAACATGGTGCAGGATTTCACCGACTTACCGTTGATTGTGACCGTGCACGCCCCGCAGTGGGATGTTTCGCAGCCAATGTGCGGCCCGGTGATATTCAGCCGTTCGCGCAGCGTATAGATCAGCAGTTCGCGCGGTTCGGCCAGGAACTCCTCGTCCTTGCCGTTCACGTTCATTTTGATGTGCATTTTCTTGGACATGGTGTGTTCCTCTTACGCCCGCGACCAGGCGCGCTCGATGGCGCGGCGCAGGATGACGCCCGCCACATGATTCTTGAATGCGACGGGGCCGCGGTTGTCTTCGGTTGGGTCGATATCGCCCAGCATCGCAGCCACTGCCGCGTCCAGTGCGGCGGCATCGACAGGTGTTCCCACCAGCGCGGCGCCCGCATCCTCGGAATAAACCGGCGTGTCGCTTAGGTTCGTCATAGCGATGGCGGCGCTGACGCACGTTCCGCCGTCCTTGACGATCTGCACAGCGGCGGCGGCCGTCGCGTAGTCGCCGATCTTGCGCTTTTGCTTTTCGTAGGCGTAGCCGCCAGCTGGCGTGGGGATGGTCACGGCGGACAGCACCTCATCATCCTCGCGCGCGGTCATGTAAGCGGCCTCGTAAAACTCCCGCGCGAGAATATCACGCTCGCCATCCGGACCGACCAAGGTGAACACCGCATCAAGGCATTGCATCAGACCCGGCATGTCATTGCCCGGATCGCCATTGGCGACGTTGCCACCGACGGTGCCCATGTAGCGGACTTGAGGATCAGCGATCTGCAAGGCAGCCTCGCGCAGGATGGGGGCGGCATCCGCGAGGCCGGCATGGTCTATGATTTCGGCCTGCGTGACCATCGCGCCGATCCGAACGCCGTCGGCACCTAGTTCGATATCCGACATACCTCCGACATCCTGAAGGTCGATCAGGTGTGGGACTTCCGCCATGCGAAGTTTCATCATCGGAATCAGACTGTGCCCGCCTGCCATGACGCGCGCGTCATCTCCGTATTCTTCAAGTACAGCCAGAACGCCAGCCATATCCTGAGGACGGTGATATTCAAATGCCGCTGGAATCATCGGCTCTCCTCCCTAAAGCGAATTCTCAGTGTCGGAGGAAGTTTGCATGCGACAGCAAGCCACATCACCAGAAAATCAGTGAAACACAGGTCTTTTGCACGAAATGCGCGTGCTCACGCACCAATTGCGCCGCCCTGCGACGCAAGCACGTCCTGAACAACCTTCAGTTTGGAACGGCTAACGGGTGCGGGCGGCAGATCACCCCTGTCGAAAAGGCAGCGCCCTTTGTCCTTGGTTCTTTCAAACCGCGAGACACGGGCAGGGTTGACCAAGTAGCTGCGATGCGTCTGCAGGAACCCCAGCGGCAAGAGGCGTTTGGAAGCCACCGTGATCGGCCAGACACAGAACAGCCGTTCGTCCTCGGTATAGATCTGCGTGTAGTGCCCATCGGCACGTACGAAAACAACGTCTCTTGCCCTGACAAAGACTTTGTTGCCGTCTGCCTCGCAAGGGATCTGCAGATCCGCCTTCAGTTCCGGCTCGAGCTTCGCTCGCTGGTGTTGCTCTTGTGATCCGGGCGTGACCAGATACGTCACGCTCACCCAGAGGCACGCACCGAAGATTACAAAGCTGAAGAAGATCACACCAAGTGCCAAAGTTTCATTGCTCATGGTGGGGCCAAATTCAGTAGCGGTGGACGCTTGCACAAAATTGGTTTCCGCAATCGCCAGAAAATGAGCCGAGCAAACTGCAATCGCAAAACAAATCGTCCCAAGCACGATGTTGCGGTTCGTGCGCTTTCCGTAGGCGATCCAGAAGGCAAGAATGCATAGCCCGATGGCCACGATGGAAGAAAAGACGACACCCGACGTCGTATAGACCGCGCGGCACAACTCCAGACCGGCCATGCCGATATAGTGCATGACCAGAATGCCGGTCCCGACAACGCAGCCGGAAAGCGAAATGATGAGCGGTGTGCGGTCAGCGAAATGCAACAGGATCAAGGCCGCGCCAACAAGAAGGATCGCTGACAGAGCCGACACCAGCGTGATCGCCGCATCGTAGTAGAACAATATCGGCAGCTTCAAACCCAGCATGGCCACGAAGTGCATCGCCCAGATGCCGCCCCCCAAGGCGACGGCCGCAAGCGCGATCGACGCCTTTTTTTGAAACATCGGTTTTTCTGACAGATCGCGGGTCAGCGAAAGACCTGTGAACCCCGCGACAAGTGCCACGACGCAGGACATTGCGATCAGGAAGCTGCTATGGTCGACGGTCAGAAACTCCATGCCGAAGAGGATGGCCAAGACTCAAGCGATTTGCAATCAGTGCCGTTCGCACGGCCTCCATCGCTTGCCTTGGAGTGCGGTCAGCGACAGCCGTAACTCTAAATGACTGCAGGCTCTGCGGCTGATACGCTAGAGCTGCAGAAACCCAAATGCAATTGTCCGATAGAAGACATTCAAGTACTTTGCTGCATTCGGCACTTTGGGCTCTGAGCGACCTTTGTTGGCTGACCGACGTGCAGATGGCGAAGCGCGCGCCCTTCTTCCCGAAGTCGCACGGCAAGCCCCGAGGTGATGACAATCGGGTGTTGCGTAGAATTATCTTCATCAATCGCAATGGTTTGCGCTGGCGAGATGCCTCTGGCGAATACGGGCCTCGCAAGACACCGGTCAAGTACGACAAGCGCAGATTCAAGCGGCGAAATCGCATCGAGATTATGTTTGGCAGGCTCAGGGGTTGGGGGTGCGTGGCGACACGCCATAATCGTTGTCCCAAGGTCTGCATCTCAGCAATCGCACTCGCGGCAACCGTCATCTGCTGGTTATGAATACTGACCCTAGGTATACGAGAGTGGTAAAGCTTTCCTCTCAACGGATGGTAGAAAGCCTCATTTTGTCCATAAAAAATTGTCTTTTTCTGGGAAAACCATTAGGTTTTATGAAAATGGTGGAAAACACCGGAGGCAGTAAGAGAGCAGATGCCAAAACCGAAAACACGTGTTTTGCGGACAAGGGTTCCTGCGCGCCTCATGGGAAAAAGGGATGGTCTGTTTTTCCTGTGGGGACAGATAGAGCGCGCGCGTTTGAAAATCGAAGACGGCGAACGCCCTGATGGTGCAGCCTCGGATGGGGCAAGAGTAGACATGGCTGGCGAGGCCAAAGGATCAACGGCGGCATTGGTGGACGAATTCATCTTCTACTGACTTTTGTGATGAAGCTGAGCCTGACGGGTTTATTTTTTTTCGAAAAACAGGATAACTTCACCCAGGCGTACGCCATAGCGTGAGACATACGCACGGTTCAGCAGGCGGTCGTCATCCAGCAGCCACATCCAGTCGTCAAACGTGACGCGCATGGTTCCGTCCTTGATCGGCAGGTCGATCTTATATTTCCAGTTGAACGTATCCCCGCGTTCAATCCCGCTGGCGGCGCCCAGCACGCCAGGGGCCATACCGGTCCAAGTATCTTCTCCGGTCTTGGTCAATGCCCAGATGCGTTGCTCAGTCGCGCCATCATCGTAGACGAAGTCTTCGATCAGGGTCAGGGTTTCGCCGTCCCAAGTGCCGTTAATGTCGACCTTGAATCTGCGGGGGATGTTCCCCAGAACATCCTGAAACTGACCGTAGGCCACGGTTTCACCTTCAAAAAAATCCTCGAGGTTCAACTGTCGGTCAGAAAGAAAGGTTTTTGGTACCTTCGGTTTACTGGAGCAGGCCGTCAGAAGCGCGAGACTCGCGATGGCGACACAGGCGATCACGGAGCGAACGGTGATCATTGCAACGGTTTCCCGTCCGAAGTCGCGTCATATCCGTTCGAACCAATTGCGTGGGTCGGTTTTGATTTCGGGTTTGCACGCATCGTGGCCACAAGTTCCGCGACCTTGATGCCAAATTTGCGCATCTCGGACCGGTTCATGATGACGCCATGTTCTGTAAGATACATCCAGTCGGTGACATCCAGAGTATGCCCGCCAGCGTCTTCGGGCAGGATGATGCGATAGGTCAGTTTCACGGTTGACCCCGAGATGACACCCCGGCCTTCGCCCACGATATCATCCGCCATTGCCGTGAATGTGTCTCCGGTTCCCAGCGTCAGATACCATTTGCGGGTCATCTGTTTTCCGTTTGAATAAGTGAAGTACTCGGTCAGCGTGCCCGAGTTGCCTTGCCAGTCGCCGGCCATGCGGGCGACAAAGCTGTTCGACATTTTGCCGTTGGGGCCATAGATCAGGCCCTCGGACACGATCTCTCCATTCAGGTGTTTTTTCAGCGAAAAACTTGGCCCGGTGCCACTGTAATCGGACGGAGATTGCGCACGAAAGCTCAGCAGTCGGGTGCGGATGAATATTGCGATCAGAAGGACCAACAGGATGATGGCGATAGCGTTCATTTGCTTGTGACCTCGGTGGGCAGGGTCAAGACCATCCCGAACGCCCCGACTTTCAGGATGCAGGGCAGCACCGCATAGGCAAGATTGAGTGTATCCAGTGCCTGTGCTGAATTGGTTTGACCAGGGGTGAAACCGCTGCGTTCCAGCAGCGGCAGAGTGAAAAAAGCAGCCAGGGCGAGGCCCAGCTTGCCAGCGAAGGACCAGATGCCAAACGCGGCCGACGCGTTCAGCCCGGCCCGGGTCAGGACCACCGAGAACATCGCGGGCAACACGACCATGTCCGCACCAAGGGCCGCGCCCGAGGCGAGACAGATGACGGCGAACCCGGTAAGGTTTCCCGCGCTCAGTGTGGCCGCGCCGATAAAGCCAGCGATTGAGAGCGGCATCGCGATTATCAGAGTCTGTTTCGGGCCAATTCTGTTGCTGAGCTTTGCCCAGAGCGGGACACTCGCGCCTGCGCTCAGGAAGAACAGGATCAACAAGGGGCCCGCTTTGCCCGGCAGTTGCAGCCGGTCTTCCACAAAAAACAGAAACAGGGTGGAGGTGATGGCGACCGGGAGGCTGTTTACCAAAGCCAGTGCAAGAAGGCGCAAGCCGCCAGCCTGACCCAGTCCAGAAAAAGACAAACCTGTTCCTGTTATCGGGGTCCGTCGCCAGATCGGGACAGTCAGCACCAGAGTCAGAACGGATAGCAGCCCCAGAAACGCTCCGAATGCGGGGTAGCCTTGGGATTGCGCGCCGAAAGCAACCAATAGGGCTGGTGCGCTGGCTGCGATGACCACCCCGGTCAACTGCCCGCCTTCACGAAAGGCGGCCAGTGTCATCAGTTCTTTCGGATCGGTTCGCTTTGCCAAAGTTGCGCTGCGACCGTACAGAAGAATGGTTCCCAGGCTGTATGCCGAAAACAGCAAGATCAGGATTGCGACGAGTTCCGGCACGCTGGCACCCTGCGGCAGATTGAAAAGCAGGGGAAACCCGACCGCCAGCCCCAAAGCCGCCATCGCCGCAAATACAAGCTGGCCACCGGGCCATCTGTCAATTGCCCAACCAATCAGCGGGTCCTGCACCAGATCCACCAAACGGATCAACAGCAGCACGGTACCAATGACCCCAAGGCCAATACCCAGGTTCACGGCTGCAAAGCGCGGCAAGTGGATATAAAGCGGAATACCCGCCGCAGCGAGCATCAGCGCATAGAGGCTGACCCGGGGATAGAGCATCACCGCCCCTGCAGCCTTCGCGTGAAAGACGCTGACCGCGTGTTGTCCCCCAGGAATACGGACATGAAACTGCGCTTGATGCCTGGATACGCGATGGTGCAGGTCTTTTGCCCGTTCAGCCAGAAACTGACCTTGTCGGGACCGTCGGAAACCGCCAGATAGCTGTCCCCTTTTGCCACGGCTTTGAAGCACCGGTCCAGTTGGTCGCGAACAGGCACTGAACGGCCGATGCGGTCCATCTCCTCAAGCGTCGAGTTGACCAGCGCTTTCTTCTTGATGTTCTTGCGGTAGGTCAGTTGCAGAGCGATATCTTCGCTCCAACTGAACGGCGCACCTTTGGGCGTATAAAGCTTGGCGTCATAAATCGGCAAACCCAGATACCGGAAAGTCGCGGTTCCGCGCAGTTGCGCATCGTTTAGACCTTCCGTGACCGGTGATGCCGCCAGACCCTTGGCGACCAGCAAACAAAGTGCAAGAAGCGCCACGCGCCATATCCCATTATTCGGCGGCAACAGATATGGCCGGGTCTTTACCAGGAATGCCATTGTCAGCTCCGATGGTTTGCGGGGCACCATTGATTTGAGCAACGACATGCATCGCGCTGGCTATCCCGTCTTCGTGAAATCCGTGCCGGTTGTAAGCCCCGGCAAACCAGGTTCGATTCTGTCCCTGCATCTCGCGGATTTGCCCTTGCGCCTTCAGGGCGGCCTTGTCGAATACCGGATGGGCAAATTCGACCTGATCATAGATTTTATCCGCGGGAATTTCTGTTGAGGCGTTCAGCGTTACAAACAGCGGGTCACCGTCCGGAATGTTCTGAAGCCGGTTCATCCAGTAGGTCACGCCCACATCTCCGGCTTGCGAGCGATAGGACCAGCTTGACCAGCACGCGCGCCGCTTTGGCATCTGACCTGGGTCACAATGCAGTATGGCCGTATTGGGCTGGTAGCGGATCGCGCCCAATGCAGCGGCTTCCGCGGGGGTCGCGCCCTCACCCAAAATGGCAAGCGATTGATCCGAATGGGTGGCCAGGATGATTTCATCGAACTGATCCACGGCGCCCTGGCTGTGGATGGTGACGCCCATCTCGTCACGGGATACATTCTGAACAGGGCTGGCCAGACGTATTTCTGCCCCCCGCGCACGAAGGGCTGCGTCGATCCGGCGGACATACTCTATGCTGCCGCCTTTGACGGTGTACCATTGATGCTGGTTTGCACGACCACTTGCCAGCAAAGCGTGATTGCGGAAGAACTGCACCAAAGAACGTGCGGGGAACTGATCCACGAACTCGACCGGCGTAGACCAGATGGCACCGCACATCGGCATCAGATAGTTGTGCCGGAACCAATGACCCAGCCGCAGTTGGTCCACCAACTCACCAATCGTGGTGTCGTCGTCCTTGGCTGCTTCGGGTGCTTCTTTGCCAAACCGCAGGATATCGGCGATCATTCTATAGTAGGCAGGGCGCGCCAGATTGCGCTTTTGAGCGGTCAGAGTGCGCAGGTTGTTCAACCCGTATTCAATGCGCCCATTGTCGATGCTCGCGCCAAAGCTCATCTCACTTTCGATCACAGGTACGCCCAGCTCATCAAACAACCGGGTCAGGTAGGGATAGGTCGCATAGTTGAAGACGATGAAACCCGTATCGACCGGTTGGTCCCCGTTCTTCCCAGCCATCACCGTGCGGGCATGGCCACCAAGTCGCGGTTCTGCCTCATAGACCGTTACGTCGTTGTTTTCTGACAGATAGTAAGCGGCGGAAAGACCCGAAATGCCTGCACCTACAATCGCGATTTTCTTCCGTACACCCCGGGTTTCGTCGAACATTCCAGCCTCTTTATGTGACGTTTTACAAGAAGATACGCAGGGTAGGCGCGAGTGGATCAATTCGATTGGAAATTTTTAGCAGATGCACTACTTCGTGACTTCTGGTTTGAGATTCCGCGAATTGCGCCACCGTTTTGATCCAACGCGGATGCGAAGCCGTATTATTGTGACACACAAGTGAAACGGCCCACACATGAGCAGATTTGACGGGAAAACCATTTGGATCATCGGCGCAAGCGAAGGTTTGGGCCGCGCTTTGGCGCAGGCGCTCAGCCGAAAAGGTGCGTCCCTGATCCTGTCGGCGCGCAATTTGGAGCGGTTGTCCGAGATGTGTTCAGAATTGCCGGATGCGCGCGCGATTCGGTGCGATGTGACCGATTTAGACTCTGTTCGCTCTGCTGTTGCTGAGGTGGGGCATGTCGATGGGCTGGTCTATAATGCCGGTGCGTATGATCCCATGCGTTCGGCCGAATGGGACACCGAGGCGTCCCTCAGGATGAGCGATGTGAACTATCTGGGTGCGCTGCGGGTTCTGGGTGAAACTGTTCCGGGTTTTGTCCGGGCGGGCCAGGGAGAGGTTACTCTGATCGGATCTCTGGCCGGGTATCACGGGTTGCCTGCAGCCATCGGGTACGGAGCCAGCAAGGCCGCGCTGATTTCGCTGGCCGAGACGATGCGGCATGATTTGGCGGGTACTGGCGTGACAGTGCGTATCGTCAATCCCGGCTTCATCAAGACCCGATTGACCGAAAAGAACAGCTTCAAGATGCCGATGTTGATGACGCCCGAGGATGCGGCGGATCGCGTGGTCAAGGCGATGTCTCACCGCCGTTTCCGTACGGATTTTCCGGCACCGTTTTCCTGGTTCATTCGTCTGATTGACTACCTGCCGGACCTGCTGGTTTATCGCGGAAAATAGACTCTAACAGAACTGTCCCTGACAGAACCAGCCTGCGGACATCGTGCCTCCGTGCCCGTAGAACAACCATAGTCGTTCCCCCTGTTCTGTCACCACCACCCAGTAATCGCGCACCCCGCTGCGCCAGTTGGGGTCATCCAGCCACCATTCCGGCGCGATACGTTCCGGGCCTGTGGCCTGCGCCAGTTGCCAGTCGCGCCCGCGCCAGCGAAAGGTGCAGGGCACATTCGGGGTTTCCGGCGCCATCACGGGTTCGGGCTGCCACATCTGCAAAGGCCGGGGGCGCGGTGGGGCAGGCCAGTCGCGCGCGGGTTCCGACCATGCGGCTGCCAGCGTTTGCGCCGTTTTCTCGGGGATATGAGAGGCCGCCGGGTGCCGCCGCGTGATTGCATCCAGCCCCACCCGTGCGCCCAGCTTGCCGATCAGATCATCCACCGCTGTATTGCCCTCAAGCCGGTTACGGGCCACACGGCGCGCTTCGGCATGACCGGCGATGGTGCGGGCATGGATGGGTTCCGTCTGGATCGCCTCAAGCCGCAGCATGTCGATGCCATAGCCTGCGTCGATCTTGTCAATTTTCATCTCTAATAAAGGGCAAATGCGATTTTTGTCATAGGTCGGACGTGCCAGGCCGATCTCGATAACCTCAGCGGCCTGATCGGCCCGGTGGGCTTCCAGACGCAGCGTGCGGACCCCGCGCCCCTTCTCTTCCAGCTTGGTGCAGAGCGTTGGCAGAATCCGATCGACGGCAGCCATCACGTCTTCGACCAAGCCAATCGGGTTGGGCAGAGTCATCCGCACCGCAAAGTGATGTGGCGGACGGGCGGGCGAGACCGGCTCGGGTGCGCTGCCCACCGCTTGATCCAGGCGCAGCACCAGCCCGCGGCCGAACCGCCGTGCCAAACTGGCACGCGGCTGTCCCAGCAAGTCTCCGATCCGGCGCAGGCCCAGACGATTCAGTTGCGCCACAACCTGATCTTCAAGCCGCAGCGCCGCAATGGGCAGAGGGCTGAGCGCGCCATAGGCCTGTCCCGGCGCGGCAATCCGCGCGCCACCGCCCAGCGCCATCGCCTGTGGCGCGGCCCCGCCCTTGGTCCAGTGCCGCCGCTTGCTTGCCCGGGCGCGGGTGGCGCGAGCCTCTTGGGCAATGGCATCACCGTTGCGATCGGATGTGGCCTCTTGCCCGGCATAGCGGGCCAGCGCCCAGGCCGCGCCCAGCGTGTCGGCGATGCCCATCTGCACGCTCAGGCCCATGTCGGCGCAGTCGGTTTCAAGCACGACCAGCAAGGCCTCTTCACCGCCGAACAGATGGGCGCAACCCGACAGGTCAACGATCAACCCGTCCGGAGCCTCTTCGGCCACCCACGGGCTGAACTTGCCCGCCCAGCGGCGCAGCGCGGTCAGAAACGCGGCCTCGGTCGGGGCGTTGCGGGGGCGGGTGATCAGGCTGGCGCACATGGCATGGGCATCGCGTACCGGCTGGCCCACGCGCAGACCAGCGGCCTGTGCCTCGGTGTTTAGCGAGGTGATGACCTGCATGTTCGACTGTTCGGTCACAACGGCCAAAGGTCCGCCATGCAGGCCCCGCGCAGCGCGGATCAGCCGTTCGGCCCCCAGACGGGGGAACCACAGCGAGAGTATTCGGCGTTTGGGCATCGGGCAGACATCAAAATGTTCTCATTTTGTTCTTATTCGAGAATCACCTGCCGAGTCCACGCTTACCCACAGGTCAGACGCTGAATAACACCGGCGCCGTCCACATAGACGTTCAGCCTGTCGATACGGTAATCCTGTGTGGCGATGCCATCCGGACCCAAGACACGAGACCGTTCGGGAAGATCGGCCTGAATCGCTGAAACGGGCTGGCCGACGGATTCGGCAAACGGCTCGCCCTTGCAAAATGCCAGATCAACAGGTGCGTCTTCTGAGGTGGCGGCAACTTCCTGCGGAATGCTTGTGTCTGCGCAGGCCGCCAGAAGGATCAAGATGGGGATAAAACGGTGCATTGGCGTTCCTCATTCTGGCAATGTCGTTTCTGCAATATCAAATAATTAGCCAACCTGCCAAGAAAGCACAGTTGAAAACACCCTGTATTTGACGCAGGGTCGGGGCAAAAGTGACAGGGAGAAAAGTACCATGCGTACCCGTGCTGCCGTCGCCGTACAGGCGGGCAAACCTTTGGAAGTGATGGACGTGAACCTAGAAGGCCCAAAGGCGGGCGAGGTTCTGGTTGAAATCAAGGCCACTGGCATCTGCCATACGGACGAATTCACCCTGTCGGGTGCCGACCCCGAAGGCCTGTTCCCGGCCATTCTGGGCCACGAGGGCGCCGGCGTAGTGGTCGAGGTCGGCCCGGGCGTCACCAGCCTGAAGCCGGGGGATCACGTGATCCCGCTCTACACCCCGGAATGCCGCGAGTGTGAATACTGCCTGCATCCCAAGACCAACCTGTGCCAGGCGATCCGTGAGACTCAGGGCAAGGGGCTGATGCCCGACGGGACGTCGCGTTTTTCGACCTTGGATGGCGATCCGATCCTACACTACATGGGCTGCTCGACCTTCTCGAACCACACGGTCCTGCCTGAAATCGCACTGGCCAAGGTGCGCGAGGACGCACCCTTCGACAAGATCTGCTATATCGGTTGCGGCGTGACCACAGGGATCGGCGCGGTGATCAACACCGCCAAGGTGGAAATCGGCAGCCGCGCCATCGTGTTTGGTCTGGGCGGTATCGGCCTGAACGTCATTCAGGGCCTGCGTCTGGCCGGGGCCGACCAGATCGTCGGTGTCGACCTCAACCCGTCAAAGGTTGAGATGGCCACCAGGTTCGGCATGACCGATTTCGTCAACCCGTCCGAAGTTGAAGGTGATCTGGTGCCTTATCTGGTCAACCTGACCAAGGGCGGTGCGGATTATACCTTTGATGCCACCGGCAATGTTGGCGTGATGCGCGCGGCACTAGAATCGGCACACAAGGGATGGGGCGAATCGATCATCATCGGCGTGGCACCTGCTGGGGCCGAGATCTCGACCCGTCCGTTCCAACTGGTGACCGGGCGGTCTTGGCGCGGCACCGCCTTTGGCGGCGCGCGCGGGCGCACGGATGTGCCCAAGATCGTCGACTGGTACATGGACGGCAAGATCGAGATCGACCCGATGATCACCCACACCATGGGTCTGGACGACATCAACCACGGCTTCGATTTGATGCATAAGGGTGAAAGTATTCGCTCGGTCGTAGTTTATTGAGACTCTATTCAGAGGTTTTTCGACAACGGCGCGCTGAGTGGTGCGCCGTTTTTTGGAACTACTTTCCGGGCCTTGTGGCCCCGGTATCCGACCGCGGTGATCGCACGCGCAGAACAGGGGTGTTGACTGAGGTGGTGTTGGCCCGGCTTTCTCGCCACACAACATAGATGCCTGACGCAATGATAACACTGGCGCCGACAGCAACCCAGATGTCAGGGCGTTCACCAAAGAAGATCATGCCAAACAGCGTCGCCCAAATGATCTGGCTGTACTGGCTGGGGGCGACAACACCGGCAGGTGCAGCGCGATAGGCCAGAATGATCAGGTGCTGGGCGATCACCGAGAACACCCCAACCAGCGCCATCATCGCCAGATGCAGCAGGGATGGCGGCTGATATACAGCGGGTTGGGCAACGCTCATCACAGCAATAGCCAGCAGCATCGGGTACAGGATCAGAACGGCCGAGCGTTCCTCATTTCCGATCTTGCGCACAAGCACCGAAGCAAAGGCGCTGCAAAAAGCAGCTGTCAGGGCGGCGAGGTGGCCAAGGGTGATGTCGGTCGTACCGGGGCGCAGAACGATCAGGACGCCGATCAGGCCGACGCCAACCGCGGCCCAACGCTGGGCGCGGACCACCTCACCCAGTATCGGGATCGACAAAACGGTGACGATCAGCGGGAAAGAAAACAGCAACGAATAGACTTCGGCCAGTGGCAGGACGGAAAAGGAATAAAACGCGCAGGACATTGCCGTGACCATCAGGCCTGACCGTAATAGAACCAGCCATGGGTGGCGGGGTCGAAAGTTTCCGGTCGTTCGGTCGGTCAGGATCGTGACGGCCATTGGGACAAAGGAAAACAGTGTGGCGAAAAAGATGATCTGCAGCACTGAATAGATACCACCCAGCACTTTGATCAGCGCATCGTGACTTGCAAAGACCGCAAAGCCAAGAAATGCATAGCCAAGCCCCCGCAGGGTGGTGTTCTGAGCGCTCATCGGTCTGGCCTCGGTCAATGTTGGTGTGGTGGCGATATGCCTTAGCAGCGCGGGCGGAGTTCCCGGCTGTCTTCCTTTCTGCTTACCCACATTTTGAGAGCGCGAACAGCCCCAATTTTATCGCTAACATATCAAAGCCGCCATGATTGAGATCATCGAAGGATGGGCGGCGCGTCCTTGGGCTGGTGGGCTGATTGCACCCCGGCCTTCATCCCAACACCGATGCGGCGCGCCAGAGCGACCCATGGTGTGGCGGTTTCAGTAGGCAGGGTCTGGGTGGCGACCTGTTCGAACAGGTCCAGCCAATGGGCGAAAAATTCGGGCTTCACATCTGGTCGTTCGATATGGACCCGCTGTGGATTGCCGTCATAGCTGCGTTCAAACAGGATGGCGTTGCGCCAGAAGGATGCGATCTTTTCCTCATGCGCGGACCAGTCGGTGACGTGGTTGGCGAATACGGGTCCAAGTACCGCGTCCTGCCGCACACGGGCGTAAAAGGCGCGAACCTGTGCGTTGATCTGCTCGGGCGTCGCGGGAAAGCGCGGTGGAAGGGTTGGTCTGGTCATGGTGGCCTGTTTTCGACTCTGTTTTTGGCAGATAGGCGGTTCCGGCGTTATGTGACAGAGGTGGTATTGTCGCGCCCATCCGGTGTCAGCAGATGCCGCAGCAGGGCCACCGGATGCGCGCGCAGGCTCAGGCGGGTGGCGACGTAATCCTCGACCACCTGCTCGCCCAGCGTCATTTGCGGCAGATAGGCTTCGGGCTCGTCCAGCGCCTCGCCCTCCAGATCCTGTGAGAACAGCGGCAGAGGCTTGGTAGTGGCAATCGCCTTGGCCTGCCACAAGGCCTCGCGCCGGGTCAGGCCGCAGGTGGAAAAGGCATCGGCCTCGGCCAGCCGTTCGATCACGGACGGGCCCAGCCCGGCGCGGCGCCAGACATCCTCGACCTGGGTGTAGCCATTGCCGCGCGCGGCGGTCAGCCAGCTGGCGTCCTCTTCGCTGAGGCCCTTGATCTGGCGAAAGCCCAGCCGGAGGGCCAGCCCGCCGTGGCCGTCGGGCTCCATCACGTTGTCCCAGAAGCTGGCATTGATGCAGACCGGGCGCACCTGCACGCCATGCTCGCGCGCGTCGCGCACGATCTGGGCGGGGGCATAGAACCCCATCGGCTGCGAATTCAGCAGCGCGCAGGCGAAAATCCCCGGATGGTGGCACTTGATCCAGGCGCTGGCATAGACCAGCAGCGCAAAGCTGGCCGCGTGGCTTTCGGGGAAGCCGTAGGACCCGAACCCCTCGATCTGCGAGAAACAACGCTCGGCAAATTCGGCGTCATACCCGTTGCGTTTCATCCCACGCAGGAACAGCGCGCGGAATTCGCTGACATTGCCGTGTTTCTTGAAGGTTGCCAGCGAACGGCGCAGCCGGTCCGCCTGTTCCGGGGTGAAGCCTGCGCCAACGATGGCGATCTGCATGGCCTGTTCCTGAAACAGCGGCACGCCCAGCGTTTTGCCCAACACCTCGCCCAGTTCGTCCGAGGGGAAGCTGACCTCCTCCTCACCATTTCGCCGCCGAATATAGGGGTGGACCATGTCGCCCTGGATGGGGCCGGGTCGGATGATGGCGACCTCAATCACCAGATCATAGAAATTGCGCGGCCGCATCCGGGGCAGAAAGTTCATCTGTGCACGTGATTCCACCTGAAACACACCCACTGAGTCTGCCTTGCAGAGCATGTCATAAACTGCCGGGTCCTCGGGCGGCAGCGTGGCCAGCGTATAGCTGGTCTGGTGGTGCTGGCCAATCAGATCAAACGCCTTGCGGATGCATGTGAGCATTCCGAGGCTCAGGACATCGACCTTGAGGATGCCCAGCGAGTCGATGTCGTCTTTGTCCCAGCAGATGACCGTGCGTTCCTCCATCGTGGCGTTCTCGATGGGGACAAGTTCGTCCAGACGGCCCTCGGTGATGATAAACCCGCCCACATGCTGGGACAGGTGACGGGGAAACCCGTCGATTTCATAGACCAGCATTAGAGTCTGTTTCAGCCGCCGATCTTCGGGATCGAGGCCGATTTCACGCATGCGCTGGGCTTCAAGGCCTGCGGCGGAAAAGAACCCCCAGAGCTGCGAAGACAGGGCGGAAATCGTGTCTTCGGTCAGCCCCATGGCGCGGCCCACCTCGCGGATGGCGCGCTTGCCGCGATAATGGATCACCGTGGCGCACAGTCCCGCACGGTGGCGGCCATAGCGTTCATAGATGTGCTGGATCACTTCTTCGCGGCGCTCATGTTCGAAATCGACGTCGATGTCGGGTGGCTCGTCCCGCGCCTCGGAGACGAAGCGTTCGAACACCATGGTGCCCATCTCGGGGCTGACCTCGGTGATGCCAAGACAGAAACAGACGACAGAGTTGGCCGCTGAGCCGCGCCCCTGACACAGGATGCCGCGCGAGCGGGCGAAATGGACGATGTCGCGGACGGTCAGGAAATAGGGTTCGTATTTCAGCTTTCCGATCAGGGCGAGCTCATGCGCCAGCATCTTTTTTGCTTTCTCCGACGCGCCCGCCGGATAGCGCCATTTCAGCCCCTCATGCGCCAAACGATGCAGGCGTTGGGTCGGGGTTTCCTGTTCGCTGCCCTCGCTGGGGTACTCATAACGCAGCTCATCCAGCGAGAATGTGAGCTGTTCGCTGAGTTCATGCGCGCGGGCGACAGCCCCCTCATAGCCTTTGAAAATGCGCAGCATCTCGGCCTCGGACCGCAGGCGTTGCTCGCCATTGGCAAGCGCCTCGCGGCCCAGCTCATCGACCTTGCGGCGCAGGCGGATGGCGGTGAGCACATCACCCAGCTTGCGGCGCGTGCCGTGATGCATCATCGGTGCGGCGCTGGCGAGTGTGGGGAGGCTGAGTTGCTTTGATTCAGTCTCTAATAAAGAGAAATATATGCCATCTGCGCCGTCATACCGGGGGTGCATCAACAGATGTATCCGCCCGGCAAAGCGGCGCGTCAGCTGTTGCGCTTGTGTCCGCCATGTGCCCGCGCCGCCCGGAGACCGGGCCGTTTGTGGCCACAGCAGCAGGTGGAGACCGTCGGAAAACTCCAGCAGGTCGGACAGGTGCAGGATGCAGTCGCCTTTTTCGGCGCGCAGACGGCCCTTGGACAGGATGCGGCACAGATTGGCCCAGCCCTGCCGGTTCAGGGGCAGGGCGGTAACCGTGGGTGCGTCGGTAAAGATCAGCCGTGCCGCCGGTATCAGGCGGGGCACCGCGTGGATCGGGTATGAGGGCGGTTTGGGGATGTGATCGGGGCAGGGTGGGCCTATGGAGGTGTTCTGCGCCTCCCACTCCAGCCGTTCGCGCACCTTGCGGGTGATCTCGCGCGCCTGCGTATGGGCGCGGACGATGCCTGCGACCGAGTTGTCATCAGCGATGGCGATGGCGGGCAGGCCCAGGGTGACGGCACGCTCCATATACTCCTCGGGGTGGGACGCCCCGGTGAGGAAGGTGAAATTCGACGTGATCGACAGCTCGGCATACATGACGATTCCATATTATATTCACGTTTTGTTCTTTTTCGAGTCCTTTGCGCAGGAAACGGGTCGCTTGGGCCTGATCGCATGGGCATGGTCAGCGAAAAGGAGACCCGAGATGTTCAAAATCACCGCTCTGCCAACCGACGAAGTCCGCGACCTTCAGGCAGGTGGCCCGGATGCGTATGGTTCAACGCCGGAACGCGCCATTTCGACGGGCGCCGGCAACCCGTGTCGCCATTGCTTGCAGAACATTCCCGAAGGCGAAAATATGCTGATACTGGCACATCGGCCTTTTTTAGAGACACATCCCTATGCGGAAACCGGACCGATCTTTCTGTGTGCCACGCCGTGCGACCGGTATGAGGGAGACACGCTTCCCGAGATTCTGACCTCCTCGTCCGAATACCTGATCAAGGGTTACGGTGCGGATGACAGGATCGTCTATGGCACCGGGGCGATCACGCTCAGCGACCAGATCGGCGCAAAAGTGGCGGACATCTTTGCCCGCGCAGATGTCGATTACATTCACGTCCGGTCTGCTCGAAACAACTGCTATCAGGCGCGAATAGACCGCGCCTAAAGCTTGACCCGGTGCATCCCGCGGCGTGGCTGATCCTGATCATCCATCGGGGCATCACCTGTGCGGCTGGATGTCAGCGCCAGGAACACATCCTCCAGATCCGCTTCTTCAGTGCGGACGTCGCGGATGCGAATACCTGCGGTGCGCACGGCTTCCAGAACCTGCTCGGCGCTGGTCTGGGCGCTGCGATATTGCAGTACAAGGCTGCCATCATCGCGCAATGTCGCCGCAACGCCTTCTGCTGTGGGCAAATCGGTAACTGGGCTGTCCGGCACAATCACCATTGTCCGGCTGTCCATGCGCCCCAGCAGATTTGCGGTACTGTCCTGAGCGATCTTTTCGCCGTGGTTGATGATGGCGATTTCGTCACACATCTCTTGCGCTTCTTCCAGATAGTGGGTGGTCAGGATAATCGTCATACCCTGTTCGTTCAGCTTCCGCACATTGGCCCACAGCATCTGACGCAGTTCGATATCCACGCCTGCCGTGGGTTCGTCCAACACCAGGATTTTGGGGTGATGGACCAGCGCCTTGGCCAGTAGCAGCCGCCGCCGCATCCCGCCCGACAGCGTGCGGGCATAGGCCTCGGCCTTGTCGCTGAGGCCGACCAGTTCAAGGATTTCATCGCTGCGGCGTTCGGATTTCGGAACGCCGTACAGGCCTGCCTGTACTTCCAAGGCACCACGCGGGGTGAAGAACGGGTCAAGGTTCAGTTCTTGCGGCATGACACCAATCGCGGCGCGGGACTGTCGCGGATTCTGATCCTGATCGAAACCCCAGATCGATACACGGCCCGAAGACTTCACCACCAACCCGGCGAGAATATTGATCAGGGTCGATTTCCCGGCGCCATTCGGGCCCAGAAGTCCAAAAACCGAACCCCTGGGAACAGTCAAATCAATGCCTTTCAGCGCGTGTTTCTCAGGCTGACCCTTGCCGCCACGATATGTCTTGCGCAGACCTTCGATCCTGATTGCCGCATCGCTCATGTGGCTCTTGCCCCCGGATTGCTCATCGCTCATAAACGCACCTAATGCATGCCCGCGAGGCCGACAACCGAAGAAGGATCGCTAGCCGTGACCATCGAAGCGCCGGAAACCAAGATCGTCGAAACCGACCGTGTCGCCTGTGACGGCGGCGAAGGCGCATTGGGCCATCCGCGCGTCTGGCTGCAAATCCCCGAGGATACAGGCTGGGTCGAATGCCCGTATTGCGACTGTAAATATGTGCTGAAGGGTACCGAATAGGGCTGATTGCCCGACTAACCGGGTTTTGCCCAAATCTTGCCTCGGTTATCATGTTAGTGCTTTGGCGCAACCAAAGCAGGGATACGTGATGACCGGAATTTCGGCCACTGACAATGTTAACCCGGTTTTCGGCTGGGTTGGGTTCTGCATCGCGTCTTTGGCGTTGTTTGCTGCGTTGTTTGTATTCTGGGCGGGGCCCTTTGTACCTCAGCAGACTGCGGGTGTGTCGCTGGGCGAACTGGCCGCCGAGATCGGCAAATCGACCCTAAGGGCCGCCGCGGGGATGGAACAACCCGAGCCTGTTGCCCGCGCCCGCGATCTGGATGATTTCCTGCGGATCGGTGTCGCCATGCTTGGCGGGCTTGCGATCGTCATCTCGGCCGTTGGCATCCTGCGTCACGAAAAGCGGCGCCCCGCCATCGCCGGAATGGTTATCGGCACGGGGGCAATCCTTTTCCAGTTCTTTGCCTTTGCATTTTTTGCTTTCCTTGGCGTGTTGGTAATCATGGCTTTGCTGAACAGTTTCTCTGACGTCTTCTCGGGGCTGTTTGGCGGTTAGGCTGCGTTCTTGGCTGGTCAGCCGCGCGACCCTGTGGCAGAACCGTCCCTGACCGATAGGGAGCGCGCGCATGAGCAAATTCGGAAAAGGGTGTCACCTGCATCTGATCGACGGATCGGCTTTTATTTTCAGGGCCTATCACGCGCTGCCACCGCTGACCCGCAAGTCGGATGGTTTGCCGATTGGGGCGGTGTCCGGGTTCTGCAACATGCTTCAAAAATATGTCGAAGGGAACGCCGGGCCGGATGCACCGACGCATGTGGCGGTGATATTCGACAAGGGCTCGCACACATTCCGGAATGATCTGTACGACCTTTACAAGGCTAATCGCGAAGCGATGCCCGAGGACCTGCGCCCGCAAATACCGCTGACCCGTGAGGCGACAAAAGCGTTCAACATCGCCTGCAGGGAACTCGAAGGTTATGAGGCAGACGACATCATCGCCACTCTCGCCGTGCAAGCGCGCGAGGCAGGGGGGCGCGTGACCATCGTAAGTTCCGACAAGGATTTGATGCAGTTGGTCGGTGACGGTGTCGAGATGCTCGATGCGATGAAGAACAAGCGTATTGATCGGGACGGGGTGATCGAGAAGTTTGGAGTTGGCCCCGAGCGCGTTGTGGATGTTCAGGCGCTGGCCGGCGATTCCGTTGACAACGTGCCGGGCGCTCCGGGTATCGGGGTCAAGACGGCTGCCCTTCTGATCAACGAATACGGTGATCTGGAAACACTGCTGGACCGTGCTGAAGAAATCAAACAGCCCAAGCGCCGGCAAACCCTGATCGAAAAGCGCGATCAGATCAAACTATCTAAGAAACTGGTGCAGTTGGACGAGAACACGCCGCTGGATTTCACGCTGGATGACCTTGAAGTGCGGGAGCCCGATGCAGAGACCCTGCTGGGTTTTCTGGCGGATATGGAGTTTCGCACACTGACCAAACGGATTGCAGACAAGCTGGGGGCCGAAGCACCGGTCATCGCCGACGCACCGGTGCCTGCGGCCAAGGAAGTTGAGGCTGAGGCGATTCCGTTTGACGCTGAGAAGTATGAATGTGTCCGTGATGCAGTGGCTCTGCAAAAGTGGATTGATCAGGCCCATGAGCGCGGCTGGGTTGCGGTGGATACCGAAACCACCGGTCTGAATGAGATGATCGCCGATCTGGTCGGTATTTCGCTGTGTGTCGAGGCCGGAGAAGCCTGTTACATCCCGCTGACCCATCGCGATGGCGCAGCGGATGATCTGTTCGGCTCAGATGCGCTGGCTGAAGGGCAGATGCCGCTGGATGAGGCGCTGACACTACTGAAACCGATGCTAGAGGACCCCTCGATCCTCAAAATCGGGCAGAACATGAAATACGACGCCAAGATATTCAGGCGTCACGGCATCAATGTGACCCCCATCGATGATACGATGCTGATGTCCTACGCCATGCACGGTGGCGAGCATGGGCACGGGATGGACACATTGTCCGAGAGATACCTGACACACACACCGATCCCGATCAAACCGCTGCTGGGGTCGGGCAAGTCTGCAATCACCTTCGACAAGGTGCCGATAGACGAGGCCACAGCCTATGCCGCCGAGGATGCCGACATCACCCTGCGCTTGTGGAAACTGTTCAAGCCGCAGCTTCACCGCGTGCAGGTGACAACTGTCTACGAGACGCTTGAACGCCCGCTGGTGCCGGTTCTGACGGAAATGGAGATGCACGGCATAAAGGTCGACCGCGATGTGCTGAGCCGTATGTCCAACGCTTTTGCACAGAAAATGGCCGGTTTAGAGGCTGAAATCCACGAGCTGGCCGGAGAAACCTTCAACGTCGGCTCGCCCGCGCAATTGGGCGAGATCCTTTTCGACAAGATGGGTCTTGAGGGCGGCAAGAAGGGAAAGACCGGCAAGTATTCGACCGGCGCCGATGTGCTGGAAGATCTGGCGACCGAGCATGAATTGCCGCGCCGGGTCCTGGACTGGCGTCAGCTGTCCAAGCTGAAATCGACCTATACGGACGCGCTACAGACCCATATCAACCCCGACACGGGCCGGGTACATACGTCTTATGCTATCACCGGGGCGAATACGGGGCGTCTGGCTTCGACCGATCCCAACCTGCAGAACATCCCGGTGCGCACCGAGGAGGGCCGCCGCATCCGCGAGGCCTTCGTGGCCGAGCCGGGCAATGTGCTGGTCAGTCTCGACTACAGCCAGATCGAGCTGCGCATCCTGGCGCATATCGCCGACATTCCGGCCCTGAAACAGGCGTTTGCGGATGGGCTGGACATTCACGCGATGACGGCGTCCGAGATGTTCGACGTGCCGCTGGATGAGATGACGCCGGATATCCGTCGTCAGGCCAAGGCGATCAACTTTGGCGTGATCTATGGCATCTCGGGCTTCGGCCTGGCACGCAACCTGCGCATCCCGCGGGCCGAGGCACAGGGATTCATCGACCGCTATTTCGAACGCTTCCCGGGCATTCGCCAGTATATGGATGACACGGTGACATTTGCCAAAGAGCACGGCTATGTCCAAACCCTGTTCGGGCGCAAAATCCACACGCCCGAGATCAACGCCAAGGGGCCACATGCCGGCTTCTCGCGTCGGGCGGCTATCAATGCGCCGATTCAGGGCACAGCGGCGGATGTGATCCGGCGCGCGATGGTTCGAATGCCGGGTGCGATCAATGGGCTGTCCGCCAAAATGCTGTTGCAGGTCCATGACGAATTGTTGTTCGAAGTGGCCGAAGACGCGGTGGATCCGCTGATCGACGTGGCGCGCGACGTGATGGAAGGTGCGTCCGACCCGGCGGTGAGGCTGGATGTGAAGCTGAATGTGGATGCCGGCCAGGGTGCGAACTGGGCCGAGGCACACTAGCGGCGCTGGGTCAGCCCCGTGGCCTGACCCACCCTTCGACCATACGTTTGACCGAAGGTCCAAGGACCAGGATCACCGTGAAAGCGATGGGCCAGCAAAAGGCCCAGGACGCCATCCAGTCACTAAGCGTTTCAGGGTGGAACCCCACTGCTTTGACTGTGGCGATTCCGGTGACAATGCACGACATCAGGCCTGACATGATCAGTCCAAAGATGGCATGGGCAAAGCGGGCAGGGATCATATCGGACATCCTCGAAAACGGGTCGCCCGATATGTGCGCCATTCGTGCAGCGATTTCCAGACGGATGACCGGTGTTAACGTCGCATCCATGCCAGGGTCGCAGCCGTTCGAGTGGTTGAAGGCGTGTACTCGGCACTGACCCAACCGACATAACCGGTATCGTCCATTGCCTCGAAAAGCTGCGCGAAATCCGTGGGCCCGCGCCCCGGTTCAGAACGTTCAGGGGCGGCCCCGATCTGGGCATGGACAACATTTGGGTGAAAACGCTCCCAGACGGCCAACGCGTCGCCGTGGATCATGTGCGCGTGAAAACTGTCATATTGCAGACCGACATTCGGGCGATCCACACTGCCCAGTACCTCGGCCGCCAGATCATAGTCGTTCAGAAAATAACCGGGTTGGGAAATCGGATTGAGGGGTTCGATCGTGAAAGCCTGGTGCGGCGCGATATCGGCGGCCCACTGTAAGTTGTGCACGAAGCAGTCCATCGCATCCGTCCCGACAGCGTATCCCGACATGATGTGAATGAAGCCCGGCTTCAGCACTTCGGCATAACGCAGAACGCGGCGGATATCTGACTGAAACCGAGCAGCATCGCCCGGGGTGGCGGCATAACCCGGTGCGCCGCCGGTATAATTCGGCGGAGGGGAGTTGATCAGAACCAAATCGAGCCCGTTGGCCAGCAAGGCACGTTGGGTTTCTTTTGCCGCAAGTTCGTAGGGAAAGAGAATCTCGACCGCTTGGAACCCGGCGTCTGCGGCTGCCCGAAACCGGTCCAGATACGGAAGTTCGGTAAAGAGCAAAGAGATATTCGCGGCGAATTTTGGCATGGCGGCCCTTGGAAAGCTGGTGGGCCGACCTTACCCGCGCACAGATTTCTGTGAAAGTGACAGAAAACGACAGTTTGTCGAAATTCGACCAGATCGAACCAATGAAATCGGAAACGCTTTTGGTATCACGGCGAATCATTTTTCCGGCGTCGTGCCAATAGAAGGTTCGAAACGATGGCGATGAGCCCAGACCCCGTACGCGGGAACAGCCTTTCTGCGTCCGCGGGGCAGTATTCTGCCTTGTCGGGCAACGGGTTGGCCGTGGCCTCGATGCTGACCTGGGCGGCCGGGTTTCCGGCGGCCGAAGTGCTGTTGCAAACATGGCCGCCCGTTGCCTTGTTGGCCGCGCGACTGGCGCTGGCCGTATTGGTGATGGTGCCGGTCTGGGTGATCATGGACGGACCGCACCGGGTTGTTTCGGCCCGCTGGGGTCATGCAATGATCGTCGGTGGCTTTGGGATTGGGTTGGGAATGTTCCTGCTGATCATAGCGCAAAAGCTGACCGACCCGGTGACGGTGGCAATCATCGTCTCTTGCGCGCCCTTGGTGGCCACATTGCTTGAATTGGCTGCTGGCACACGCCGGTTGAAGTGGAACTTTGCGCTGGGCGTACTTGTGTCGATTGTCGGCGGGCTGATCGCCACCAGCGCTCTGGCTCCGGCACAGTTGGGCCTGGGCGCGGCCTGTGCGGTTGTGTCAACGGTGCTGTTTTGCTGGGCGAGCATGGCAACCGCCCGGGACTTCCCCGAGCTCAGCCAGACCGGGCGTACGACGATCACCTTTGTCGGAGGACTGGCTATGGCGTCGCTGCTGATATTCGGATCGGCGCAATTTGGCATGGAAGTGAAGCCTGCAACTGCATTTGATGTGCAACAGGCAGGCATGTTGATGATCTATGCGCTCATTTCCATGGGCCTCAGTCAGGTATTTTTCATCACCTCCGTCGGCAAGCTGGGCGTTGCATTGGCCTCTTTTCACATCAATGTTGCCCCGTTCTACGTCATGTTGATCATGCTGATGATAGGGGACGAGTGGAACTGGACCCGGGCGCTGGGTGCGGGCGTTGTTGCATTGGCTGTCGTGCTGGCACAGGATCGCACGCCCCGGTCAGCTCAGGTCGGCTGAGGGGATCAGGCCAAAGAACTGCCCGCCTGACCAAACACCAAACCAGCCGTCATGATGCGTTCCGATCTCGACGAGGCGGTAGAAGCTTTTGCGATCTATGCGGGCTTCGAGGTTGGCGCGGATCAATATGTAGGGTGAGGGTTCTTCCGTTTCCGGGTCAATAACAATCCGGATTGGATGGTCAACTCCGGCCACGGCCCTATCGCCGACATGGGTTGTGAAGGTCAGAGACTGGTTCTTGCCATCCCCGTCCCGGTCGAAATCCACAGCAACAAACGGCGCGTCTTCGACAGTGATTCCCACCTTCTCGACAGGCGTGACGAGGTAGTATTTGCCCTCCTCCTTCTTAAGAATTGAGGAAAAAAGCTTCACAAGCTCGAAACGGTTGATGGGTGAGCCTAAATAACTCCAAGTGCCATCTTTTGCGATCTTGATGTCCAGATCGCCGCAAAACGGAGGATTCCAGAGGTGAACGGGCGGTAAACCCTTGGTTTTGGCCGCTTTGACTGATGCCGCCAGACCATCAGGCGAGGGTTTCACAGGTTTTTGTCCGCTCATTGCTTTTGCCATTTCCTCTCAGCGCGATACACTTCAATCATATTACTCCACGGAAGGGAAAGTCATGACCGAACCTGCCGACCTCGTAGCCGAGATCGAAGCGCTGGAAAACAAGCTGCAAGAGGCCAAGGCCTCGATCACCCGCCGCTTCATCGGGCAGGAGAGGGTCGTGGACCTGACTCTGACCGCGCTTTTGTGTGGCGGCCATGCCCTTCTGATCGGTCTGCCGGGGTTGGGCAAAACGCGTCTGGTCGAGACCCTGTCAACGGTGATGGGCCTGCATGGCAACCGCATTCAATTCACGCCCGACCTGATGCCCGCCGATATTCTGGGCTCTGAGGTGTTGGATACTGCCGACGATGGCAGCCGCCATTTCCGTTTCATTCCCGGCCCGATCTTCTGTCAGCTGTTGATGGCGGACGAGATCAACCGGGCAAGTCCACGGACCCAGTCGGCGCTGTTGCAGGCGATGCAGGAACGTACAGTGACCGTAGCGGGTGAGGATCGTTCATTGGGTACACCGTTCCATGTGCTGGCAACGCAAAACCCGATTGAACAGGAGGGCACCTATCCGCTGCCCGAAGCTCAGCTTGACCGATTTCTGGTGCAGATCGATGTCGAATACCCCGACCGTCAGACCGAGCGGGATATTCTGCTGGCCACAACCGGGGTTGAAGAAGACGAAGCGCATCAGATTTTCAGCAAGGAAGAGTTGCTGGCTGCGCAGGTCCTGTTGCGTAGGATGCCGGTCGGAGAATCCGTCGTTGAACTGATCCTTGATCTTGTCCGAGCCTTCCGTCCTGAAGAAACAGGAGTATCCGAACGGGTTGCCGAAACCGTGGCCTGGGGCCCGGGTCCTCGTGCAGCGCAGGCGCTGATGATGACGGTGCGGGCGCGTGCGATGTTGCAGGGACGTCTGGCACCCAATGCCGAAGATGTTCTGGATATGGCGCGCCCGGTGCTCAGCCATCGGATGGCACTGAACTTTGCGGCACGGGCGCGCGGTGACAGTCTCGCTGATCTGATCGACTCGACCGCTGTTGGACTGATCCGAACCGAGGCAGCGGCGTGAATGCCGCGCTGACCCTTCGTGAAAGATCTGAAGCCGAGGCATCACGGCTGCCGCCCCTGTTGGCGCGGGCAGAGCATTTGGCAGGTACCGTTTTGCTGGGCGACCACGGTCGACGGCGGTCCGGGATGGGGGATGATTTCTGGCAATACCGCCCGGCGCAGGTCGGCGACAGCCGTCGCATGATCGATCACCGCCGCTCGGCGCGGGGGGATCAGCAGTTCGTACGTGAACGGGAATGGCAGATCGCGCAATCCGTGATGTTATGGGTCGATCAGGGGGCTTCGATGCGGTTTGCGTCCGACAAGACCCTGCCGACCAAGGCGGATCGCGCGCGGCTGTTGGGGCTGGCGACATCCATCCTTCTGGTGCGCGGCGGTGAACGCGTAGGTCTGACCGGCACCACCTTGCCGCCCCGGCGCGGCAATGCGCAGATCATCCGGCTGGCGCAGGCCTGGTCCGAGGATAATCAAGCGGATTACGCCCCGCCCGAACACCGCGCCATGATCCCTCATGCCCGCGCCGTGTTCATCTCTGATTTTCTGGGCCCCATGGATGAGGTTGAACTTGCCCTGACCAAAGCCGCCGACCGTGGCGTGCGCGGCGTGGTTCTGCAAGTGCTGGATCCGGGTGAAGAGTCGTTTCCCTATCGCGGGCGCACCATTTTCGAAAGCGTCGGAGGGTCTGTCCGGCACGAAACGCTCAAGGCCGCCGAGCTGCGGGACCGTTATCTGGAACGCCTGGCGCACCGCAAGGATGCGCTGAGACAACTGTGCCGAGCGACGGGCTGGCAACTGGGCCTGCACCACACGGGCGACAGCGCACAAGCGGCTCTGTTATGGCTTTATCGGGCCTTGGATGGGGGCACGCGATGACGGTTCTGGCGGGCATCGGCTTTACCGCGCCCTGGGTGTTGCTGGGTCTTCTGACCCTGCCGATCCTGTGGCTCATCCTGCGGGCCGTACCGCCTGCGCCGATCCGCCGGATGTTCCCGGCGGTGACGCTTTTGTTGGGTCTGAAGGATGACGAAAGCGTTTCGGACCGCACCCCGTGGTGGTTGCTGCTGCTGCGGATGTTGGCTGCTGCTGCGATCATTTTCGGGCTGGCAGGGCCGGTCCTGAACCCATCTCGGGATGAAACCGGAACCGGGCCTCTTCTGCTGGTTCTGGATGCCAGTTGGGCCGGTGCCACGCGCTGGCCGGCGACACTGGACCAGATAGAAACACAATTGTCCGAAGCCGGGCGCGCGGGCCGAACTATTGCGATTCTGCGCCTGACAGAGCCGGAAACACCTGTTTTTCAGGCCGCAGAGGCATGGCAGGGGCGTTTACCCGGACTGACCCCTCACCCCTGGCAGCCGAATGCGGATCAGATTGCTCAGACCATTGCCGCGTTGAACGCCGTTGAGGGCGGGTTTGATACCCATTGGTTCAGTGACCGGTTGAATTATTCAAACCACGCTGAACTGGTTTCAAGCTTGCAGGCGCGCGGTGAAGTGACGGTCTATCAGGCGGCGTCTCGGCCCGTTGCGATCCTGCCAGCGGCCTATCAGGACGGGCTGATCCAATTGACCGTACAGCGTGCAGGCCCCGGACCGGAAGACCGTGTGACGGTTTTGGCGCAAGGACGTGATCCGGCGGGAACAGCCCGGGTGTTGCATTCTGTTGAGCTGACCCTTGAAGCCGGCGAAACCACGGCGCAGGTCGATCTGGCACTGCCGTCGGAGTTGCGCGCCCGTATCACGCGGTTTGAGATTCAGGGCCAAAGGTCCGCCGGGGCCGTGACCCTGACCGATGACAGTCTGCGTCGGCGCGAGGTTGCACTGATTGCCGGAACCCTCAACCGTGAAGGGCTGGAGCTGTTGTCGCCTCTGCATTACCTGACACAGGTTCTGATACCGACTGCGGATTTTGTCGATGGCGGCCTGCTTGAGGTTCTGCCTGCCAACCCGGATGTGATCGTCCTGTCGGACGTGGCGCAGATGTCGGAACCGGAAAAGGCCGCGTTAATCGAATGGGTCGAACAGGGCGGCCTGCTGCTGCGTTTTGCCGGTCCGCGCATGGCGGCCAGCGATCTGGGGCGGGACACCGAAGACACCCTGTTACCGGCGC
Source organism: Ruegeria sp. AD91A (assembly GCF_003443535.1). Lineage (GTDB taxonomy): Bacteria > Pseudomonadota > Alphaproteobacteria > Rhodobacterales > Rhodobacteraceae > Ruegeria. Next base: position 3,157,635 of record NZ_CP031946.1, read on the forward strand.
GGCTGCGCAGCGGTGGGCGATCCGTCGGCGGCGCGATGAGTTGGGGTGAAGCCAAGACGCTGGCTCCATTCCCTGAGAACTCTCCTTTTTACGGCTTGGCTATCCCGAATGACGTGGTTGTCTCGACACAAGTCATGGCCCAACCAGACCCTAATCTTGCGGATCGCGTGATTGCTTCGCTGTCCGACGGGACTCCGTTGGTGACGCGCAAGACACTGGGGCTTGGGCAGGTAGTGCTGTTTCACGTCACTGCGGATGCCGAATGGTCCAGCCTGCCGCTGTCAGGCCTGTTCGTCGAGATGCTGGATCGTTTGGCCGTGGCCTCAGCAGCCAAATCGCGGCAAGAGGCGCAGTTGCAGGGCACCACATGGGAACCGGTTCAGATCATGGACGGGTTTGGAGCCTTGTCGGATGCTGGAACGCTGGCAGGTGTGGATGGGGTTCAGCTGATCTCGGGCCAGATCGGGCCAGAGTTGCGTCCGGGTCTCTATGAAAGCGGCAAACAGAAGCTGGCATTGAACGTGGTCTCGGAAGAAACCGAGCTGCGCCCGGTGATCTGGCCCGCCAATGTGCCGATCAAAGGGCAGGAGGTCAGCACGGAAACCCCGCTTGGCGGTCTGTTGCTCAGCCTCGCACTGATCTTGCTGACGGTTGACGTAGTTGCCTCTCTGGCTCTATCGGGCAGGTTGGGTCTGGCCCGAACGACGGCTGCGGCGCTGGCAGCTTTTCTGCTGGTGCCGGAAGTACAGGCGCAGACGCCCGAAGATACCGAGTTCGCCTTGGCGGCAACGCAAGAACTTGTGCTGGCGCATGTGCTGACGGGTGACGCGCAGGTGGACGACATTGCCGAGGCCGGAATGCGGGGCTTGGCGCAAACCCTGTTCTTTCGCACCTCCGTCGAACCGGCGGACCCAATCGGCGTTGATCTGGAACGAGACGAGCTGGCATTCTTTCCGTTGCTTTATTGGCCCATTACACCGAACCAGCCGCAACCTTCGGCTGAGGCGTATATCAAACTGAACGCATATTTGCGCTCGGGTGGGATGATCCTGTTTGACACGCGTGATGCGGACATCGCCGGTTTTGGCGCGTCCAGCCCGAATGGCCGCAGGTTGCAACAACTGGCCGGACCGCTGAATATCCCTGCATTAGAGCCGATTCCCCGCGATCATGTCCTGACCAGAACATTCTATTTACTTCAGGATTTCCCGGGTCGCTATTCCGGTACCGAGGTTTGGGTCGAAGCTGCGCCCGGGGATGCAGAACAGATCGAGGGGATGCCTTTCCGCAACCTAAATGACAATGTGACACCGGTGGTTATCGGCGGCAATGACTGGGCCGGGGCCTGGGCCGTGGATCGTAACGGGCAGGCCCTGTTGCCTGTCGGTCGTGGCTATGCCGGGGAACGGCAACGCGAACTGGCAAATCGGTTTGGCGTAAATCTTGTGATGCACGTTCTGACCGGGAACTACAAATCCGATCAGGTCCATGTGCCCGCACTTTTGGACAGGTTGGGACAATGACCGGAACCGTCATATTCGACCCACTGATTCCGTGGCCGTTTTTGGCTGCTGTGGGGGCGATTGCCGCTGCTGGAGTAGGTCTGGCCTTGTGGCGCGGCTTGTCGGGCTGGGCCCTGCGGGGATTGGCAGCTTTGGTTGTCATCGCGGCACTGTCCGGTCCGGTCTATCAGATCGAAGACCGTGCTCGGCTGACCGATATCGTTTTGATGATCGAGGATGAAAGTGCCAGCCAGACACTTTCGGACCGGGCCCGGCAAACTGCCCAGGCCGCCGAAGAACTGGCCGTTGAGATCGAGGCACGAGATAATACGGAACTGCGCCGCATTCGGGTCGGCGACGGTGAGGGGGATGAGGGCACGCAGGTCATGGCTGCCCTGAATGAAGCTCTGGCCGAAGAACCGCGCGCGCGCATCGCAGGCATTCTGGTGGTATCGGATGGGCTTGTGCATGACGCTGATCAGGCCCCGGAATTGCCAGCGCCGATGCATCTTCTGCAAACCGGGCGTGCAGACGACTGGGATCGCAGGCTTATCGTCCGAAATGCACCTGCCTTTGCCATCATCGGAGAATCAGTGACTTTGACCCTGCGCGTTGAAGACAGCGGAGCAGCCCCCGCGGGTGCCGCGACAGCGCCGCTGGAGATTTCCGTGGATGGTGGCGAGCCGCAGCAGCTGAGTATTCCAATCGGTCGGGACGTAGAACTGCCTGTCACTCTGCCGCATGGCGGGCGCAATGTGATCCAGTTTTCCGTGCCTCAGGCCGAAGGTGAGTTGACCGACCGCAACAATACCGCGCTGATCCAGATGAACGGCGTTCGGGATCGCCTGCGTGTGTTGCTGGTCTCGGGTGAGCCGCATCCCGGTGGGCGCACATGGCGTAACCTGCTGAAATCCGACAGTTCCGTAGACCTGGTGCACTTCACCATCCTGCGTCCGCCCGAGAAACAGGACGGCGTGCCCGTCGATGAACTGTCACTCATCGCTTTCCCAACGCGTGAACTGTTTCTGGAAAAGATCAACGATTTCGACCTGATCATCTTCGACCGCTACAAGCGGCGGGGCATCCTGCCGGCGATCTACCTGGACAATGTCACCAACTATATCAACGATGGCGGCGCAGTTCTGATTGCTGCCGGTCCCGACTTCGCAAGTGCAGATAGCATTTTCCGGTCGCCGCTGGCGCCTATATTGCCTGCTCAACCTTCCGCGCGTGTCTTTGAGGAACGTTATGTGCCGATGGTCAGCGAGTTAGGTCAGCGCCATCCGGTGACAACAAATCTTGGCGATCCCGCGGATTGGGGCGCCTGGTTGCGCCAGATTGATGTGAACCATCGCTCGGGCGAGGTACTGATGACAGGCATTGACGAACGCCCCTTGCTGGTTCTGGATCGCGTGGGCAAAGGGCGTGTTGCAATGCTGGCTTCGGACCATGCCTGGCTGTGGAGTCGCGGCTTTGAAGGTGGCGGCCCACAACTGGAGCTTTTGCGCAGGTTGGCCCATTGGATGATGAAGGAACCCGAACTTGAGGAAGAGGCGCTGTGGGCCGAAGCCAACGGACAATCCATGCGCATCATTCGACAGACGCTTGGGGATGACGTGGGTCCGGTGACTGTGACGCGCCCGAACGGCGAAACGCTGGAAATCACTTTGCAAGAGGTCTCTCCGGGGCGGTTCGAAGCGTTATACTATGGGCCCGAGATTGGTCTTTATCGTTTGCAGGAAGGCGACCACACGGCCGTGATTGGCCTTGGCCCCGCCGCGCCGAAGGAATTTGAACGCACCATCGCTACAGGGGATATCCTTGAACCGGTTCTGGCCAATATGCGTGGCGGCGTGATCCGGCTGGAAGATGGATTGCCGTCGATCCGAAACGTGCGCGCCGGGCGTCCAGCGGCCGGTCGGGGCTGGGTCGGTCTGACGCCGCGCGATGCCTACGAGACAAGGGATGTGACCCAAGCGGGGCTGCTGCCTCCTTGGCTGGTTTTGCTGTTGGCAGGTGGTTTCCTGTTGGGAGGTTGGCTGCGTGAGGGGCGGCGCTAATCGATCCTGATTGCGACCCTGTCGGACTGACCTTGAGAATCCACCACGACAAGTGAGGTGAAACCGGCCCCCGGATTGGGGATTTTGAACTCTCTTTGCCGCTGCCCGGTCAGCAAGGGCACTCCATCTGCCAGTACGGAAAACGGTCCGACGCCGCCACGCAGTTTGACCGTCAAAGGTGCTCCGAATGTCTCTAACACAGCGTTATTGGGAGGAAACAGCAAGTCCGGCGCGGAAGGATCATCTTCGAAAGCTTTTGTGCGGGGGCGAAATCGCTGCAAAGGTTGCGGCAATTGGGCAGCGCCGACAAGCAGGGTCGAGGGCGGCGGTGGACGCAGGGGCGTGAGGTCGGGTTTCAACAGGTTGAAAGCCTCGGCCAGAAGCGGCGCGGCAAGATCGCCCCCAAATGCACCGGGAACAGGCGTTCCATCAGCCCGTCCCAGCCAGACCCCGATGACGTGCCGCCCGTCAAAGCCGATGGCCCAGGCATCGCGGTGGCCATAAGATGTGCCGGTTTTGTAGGCAAGCGACCCTGTTGCATTGCCCGCCGGTGGCGAAACCCCGGCCAGAATGTCCGCAACCTGCCAGGCAGAGGTTTCTGACAGAACGCGCTGAGTTTGCCGCGCCTCCGCGAGCGTATCGTGAAACAGGATCGGGCCTGTGCCACCAGCCGCCAGAGTGGCGTAAACCTGAACCAGATCGTGCAGGCTCAACCCCACGCCGCCCAAAGAAATCGCCAATCCGGGTGTGCCACCATTCAGACGCGGTTCCGAGCCGGCCAACCGCAATGCCGTCATCACACGAGCGGGCCCCAGTTCATTCGTCAGCCGCACAACGGGGATGTTCAGCGACAATTGCAATGCATCCCGCACCCGGACATCTCCACGGAATGCGCCATCAAAATTGCGCGGCGCGTACCGACCGAACATGACGGGGCTGTCGTTGATCAGGGTCTCGGGATGGGCCAGCCCCTGATCGAAGGCCAGCCCGTAGACCAGAGGTTTCAGGGTCGATCCGGGAGACCGTACGGCCCGGGTCATATCCACGAACCCCTGACGCGCATCTTGATACCCGGCAGATCCGACCGATGCCAGAACCTCGCCGCTGCGATGATCGGCCACGATCAGGGCCCCGGAAACGCGCGGTCCGACACGGGTGGCGGCCTGGGCCACCAAGGTTTCCAGCCGGGCCTGCAATCCGGCATCCAGCGTCAGGCCGAAGGCTCGGGTCGCGGGCGCTTGCCGCGCCACACGGTCAGTCAGATGTGGTGCAAGGCGCGGAAACGAATTCATCCGATCCGGAAGAGCTTCGGTCAAAGCCACGCGCGCTTCAACACCGGTCAGGACGTTATGGCGTTCAAGCCTGCGCAGCACCCGGTCACGCGCTTCTCGGGCGGCCTCTGGGTTACGATCCGGACGCCGCGCTTCCGGAGATTGCGGCAACGCAACCAACAGGGCGGTCTGTGCAGGGGTCAGCCGGGCGGCGTCCTTTCCAAACCACGCGCGGGTGCCGGCGCGGAGTCCTTCCAGATTACCACCATAAGGGGCATGGGTCAGATAAAGGTTCAGGATTTGCTGTTTGCTCAGGCGCCGCTCCAACGCCAATGCGACTCTGATCTGGCGAAATTTACCGCTCCAGCGCCCGGTCGGGCCATCTTCGATCAATCGTGCCACCTGCATGGTCAGGGTGGACCCACCCGACACGTTACGCCCGTTCCACAGGCTTTGCCCAGCGGCCCGCAGCATCGCGATGGGGTCCACTCCGGCGTGGGTCCAGAACCGTTTATCCTCGTACCGGATCAGCATGGCGATGAATTTCGGATCGACTGCGCCGGGCCGTAGTCGCCAGATGCCATCCTCGACTGGAAATGCACGCAGAAGGTCGCCATTCCGGTCTCGCATCTCGACCGAAGTTTCAGCCAGAACGGGAGGGAGGGTTGTGGCGTCGACCCAGCGGTCAACACCATCCCGCGCCAGTGCCGTCAGGTAGAGTGCTCCGGCCAGCGCAAACAAAAGCCGCGACCGCCTAGGCATGACAGCCATCCAAGCAGTGGTATGGTGCAAGGCTGATCACTGAACCTCAACCTGCCTGGTCGACGTACGCGCGCGGTTCTGCGGGCGGTACATATCTTCGACCGAGGCTGCAGGATGATGGAACACGCCCGGCGTTACGGCGCGCGCCACGTAGGCCAGCGTTACCCTCTCACGACCGGACAAATCAACGGCGGCCAGGAACCGGTCCGAACGGAACTCGGTATGGGTAGCGTCGGACAGGTCCAGCCAGTCGAGTGCCCGCACATCGCCCGAGCGGAGCAGGCTCGGGTTGTCGATCTCGATCCCGGCGGATAGCGGATCGTCCACCATCAACCGTGCTCCGCCGCTTTCGAACGGTGTTACTTGCAGTACTGTGACGAACCGGTCACCCACGGCAAAGCTGTTTGCGTCGATCAAATCGCCATCCATCGAGTAGTACTGCCGTTCGATCGCGTAGCCGGTGCCGCCCGCCTCCGGCGGAGATTCCGGAATGCCCGTGATCGTCAAGGTGATATCCGTCGCCTGACCGTCGGCGGCCATGATGTTGATATCATCCGCCTGTCCGGATTGCAGAACCTTCACAAACGGACCAGAAACCGGCGCGCCGTTGACCATCAAGCCCGATTCCGTTGTGTCAGACACAAGCTCGTGCGCCGCCAGCAACGACCACGTGGCCTCCTGAGTAGACAGCGGCGTGCGGCCTGTGCTCACCCGTTGGATCAAAGCATCGCGGTCAATCGCCTCGCTACCTGCGCCCACGGCAAGGGTCAACAGACCGGCCGCATCCCGCAGGTAGGTGCCGTAGTCAGCGCGCCAGACGTTCTGTTGCTGGTTCTGTTGCCGATCCAGCATTAGCGCGGCACGGTTGAACATCGAATCCGCACGGGTCTGGTCGCCGTAAGAGGCCAGAGCTGCGCCCAGTTGTGCCGCCGCCAGAGGGGTGTCGAAGGCATCCCCTTTAACATCAGCGTAATAGCGCAGATCGCCCATCGAGGCCGCGCCTTCCCGTGCAAGAACCATCAGGGCATAGGCGATGTCCTGACCGCCTTCGTCAAAATCTGGTGCATAATTGACCCTGTTCCGAAGGTTATCCATTGCCTGAGCGAAAGCCCGGTCTGGCACGGGATGTCCCTGAGTGCGGGCACGGGACAGGAAGTCGGTCACATAGGCGTCCAGCCAGAAATCCCCGCTGCCTGCGCGCCACAGGCCAAAGGCTCCGTTCGCGGCCTGACGGGTCAGGATGCTGCGGATCGAATCGCCGATGCGCTGATCCACCACCGGACCATCCCCCAGCCCCGAGGCTTGCGCAACGGATGACAGGTACAGCAACGGCAGCGCTTTGCTGGTGATCTGTTCGGTGCAGCCATAGGGGTAACGGTTCAGCTGATCCAGCAGTCCGGGTGTGTCGAATTTTGCCAATGCTCCGGCGGACAGAATGGCCTTGGCCGAGCCCGGCTGGAACCCGTCAAACACATCCTGTGAAAACAGGAAGCTGTCGCCTGCGCCCAAGGCAAAACGCCGCGTCTGCGCAATCACCGGATCATTGGCGCGCACCGGCATCCGCAGGGTTTGCGACAGGTCGCGCCCATCAGGCGTGGTGATCGACACGCTGATTTCAGGATCGCCGACGGCGCTGGCCGTGATCGGGATCTCGAAAACCGCCTTGCCACCGTCCTCCAGCACAAAGCTGGCTGGTGCCGCGCCCAGTTCCAAACCGTTGGAGGCGGTCAGGCCAAGTGCCATTTCTCCGGGCGTGCCATCCGCATGGACGATCTCAAGACGCATTCGGCTTTGATCGCCTGGGGCAAGGAAGCGCGGAAGGCTGGCGGTGACGACCACAGGGTCGCGGACGATCATTTCGGCTTCGGCCTGGCCGACGGCTTTGTGCGACCACGCGACGGCCATCAGGCGGACGGTTCCGTTGAAGGCGGGAAGGGGAATGTCGATCTCAACCTCACCATCCGCACCGATCTCGACCGGGCCACTGAACACGGCCATCAGGTCTTGCGTCGGCGGCGGAGACTGGCGACGCATCCCGTTGTCACTGTCGCCGCCCGAGCGCACTGTGCCCATGGCTCCGGTCATGCCGTCGATCAGTCGCCCGTAGACATCCCGCAGATCAACGCCCAGACGACGCTGCCCGAAATAGTATCCTTGCGGGTCCGGGCTTTCGAACCCGGTGAGGTTCAGAATGCCCACATCGACAGCGGCCAGGGTCAGCCAGACCGGATCATTGTCTGCGGCGTTTTCGACCCTGATACGGGCTTTTTGCGTCTGACGTGGTGCGATGACCTCGGGCACATCGACAGTTACGGAGAGTTTGTGGTCCTCTGGATCGATGCTGGCATGGGCCACACCCATCGCCCGCGCCGGGTTCTGACCGGCTGCAACATCCATTGGGCGGATCACGGTTGCGGTGACATAAGCCCCTGCGCCCCAATCCTTAGTTACCTCAATGGGTATCAGAGTTTCACCTTCCGGCACTTCCACCATTTGGCGATGGAGCAGACGGTTCGAAAGGACTTCTATCTGAGCGACACCGGCCATTCGCGGTACAATCCGCAACTGCGCCGTATCCCCGATGCGATAGCTGTCGCGATCCAACGACATTTCAAGCCGGTCCGGCGTGGTCGATGCATCGGCTGCCTGATACCAGCCCGCATGGAAATCGATAGCGGTTTCTGCATACGTCCCATCGACACGCTGCACCACCAGTTCATAGCGCCCCCATTTCACCGGCTGTGTCAGCGTCAGAGGGTCGGTAGAGACGTCCACTTCGCCAGTGGCGACACGGCTGCGGCGCGTAGTTGGTTCCCAATTCCAGTTGCCGTACAGCTGATACCATTGATAGCGCGTTTCGACCTTGTTCAGCGTCCAGCGCAGACGCATCGGGCTGGGCGTCAGGTCAGGGGAAAGGCCGACAATCTCAAACGCAGCCTCCGTGCCTTCCGGGATGACCTCGTCGAACAGGGGCTTGACCCCAATAACAGGGTGCGGCGGCAAGACAGGCGCGGTCAGGCGACGCTCAACCGGGCGGCCCGAGCCATCGGCCAGTCGGGCGATGATCTCGACCTCGATCGGCTTTCCTTCAGTCTCTAATGCAGGGACTTCGACCGCCACAGTTGCTTGACCCGCCGTGTCTGTGTGCATGTCACCGAAATATGTGCTCTTGATCGAGGTCTCTGCATCATAGCGACCAAAGCGATAACCTCCGTAGCCCGGAACCGTGTCCGCCGGGCGCGCGATGACCTGCCCATCGATGCTCAGGTCAGACCCCGGCACACCAAACAGATAGCGCGCGTCGATCGAGAGTGGTGGACTATCGCCGGGGCGCAAGGGTGCGTCGGGCAGGGTCAGGTCAAAATCGATACGTTCGGGCAGGAAATCCTCGACGAGCACGGTCTGACGCGCCAGTGCATCGCCCTTGGGATCGGATTTGATTTCAATCTTCCATGCGCCACGCGGCACGTCTGCGGCCACAGGCAGGGCAAAGACATGACCCCCGGCAACGCCGCCATCCGAGACAGACCGGCGGTATTCCACCCCGTCCGGGCGATACAGGATTGCAGTCAGAGGCAGGCCCTCAATGGCCAGCGCCTTACCATCGCGGGACAGGGCAGTGACATGGATCACCTCTCCAGCCCGATAAGCACCTCGGTCGGTGGTCAGAAAGACATCGACCGGCCCCGCCGGCGCGCGCCCTTCAACGCCGCGATCCGACAGGTCAAAGGCAGGATCGGTCAGCGAGAGAAAGCTGAAATCGCTGTCATCACTTGCCGCCGTCACCAGAGCAGGCGCACTGGCCCCTTTTCCGCGCGTCAGGCCCGGATCGAAGCTTACATAGCCGGTTTCATCGGTCCGCGCCGTCGCAATGACAGCGTTCGCCTCTGAGACCAGCAAAACTTCGACACCTTCGCGCGGTACTGCATCGCTTAGTCCGCGCACGGTCACGTGCAGCCCGTCTGTGCCCAGGGCGGTGCTGATCCCCAGATCAGAAAGAACAAACCATTGCGTTGCGCCAGGATCGTCATAGGGATCGGCTCCCGGAACGCGGGCGGTCAATGCATAGATACCCGCAGGTTGATCAAAGATCGCTTCGGCCATGGGAAGACGTGCCGTCATGGTCTGGTTCAACTGGTTGGAAACCTCGGCAGTACCCGTCCAGATGTCCTGAGCAATCTCGTCCGAGAATTCTTTTTCCTGCCATTCACTGAGCGGACGGCCGAAAAAGTCCTGTTGCACGGCACGCAAGAGGTTCCGGTCACTGACCCGCCGCAGGGTCAGGTCAAGTTCTGTCACATTGACCGTTTCGACAGGCAAGGCCGCACCCGCAGAATTCGGAAGGACATAGCTGCGCCCGGGAAACCGAACCGAAGGTGCCCGGTCGCGAACATAATGGGTCAGTTCAATGCTGCGGTTCAGTGCTTTGCCCGAGGCGGCAGGCAAGCCTTCGCGCAATGTCAGGCGATAGCGCAGGCCATGCGCAACCCCATCGACGCAGAGCTGACTGTCATCGGCCTGCACGACCAGCCCGTCAGCGTCACGCTGAACGAAGGGATCATAATCAACCCCAGCCTTGACCAGAGGTTCCGAGAACTCGATACAAATCCTGGGGGCAGCCGCATCGCTTTCGACCGAGCTGTCGACCACGCGGAAGCCATATTTACCGATGGCGTTGTCCAAGGCGGCCAATACGTCTTCCCGCGGTTGCACCTGCTCGGCCAACCGAAGAACAGGGATCATGTCGCGCCCGCGCTCAACCTCTTCCAAGGCTTCTGCAAGTATCATCAGGGCAGCGATCTGGGAGCCGGAAGCATCTGCACGCAGATAGCCATTGATCGCCGCATTCAGCGCGCGATTGCGCAGATCGCGCCGCTCGTTCCAACCCGAAGGGTTCATGGCCAGCAGCAGGCGCGCATATTCCACCCAAAGATCCGGGGTGTCGCTGAGCGATACGGCGACACCCGTCCACTGCATCGCCTGCGTGACACTGCCCGCGTCGAGCGCGGCATCCAGAACGGCTTGCAGATCGTACCCTCCTGCCGGGTGCAGGAACCCCAAATCTCTGGCTTGTTTTGTTGCGCGCCCAAGATCGTCAGAACTCAGGGCGCTCAATGTTTCAGCCCGTATTTTTCCCAGGGTTAGAGACTTTTCAGTGCCTGGCACCTTTTGCGCAGACAGAGCCCCTTGATACGTCTCTTGCCGGCTCACGCCACTTTTGGGAAAGCAGGCATCGGACCGGGTATTATAGGTGAACGCCGTACATTGCGCGTTGGCCGAGCAGGCCTGAATGCAGGACTTCAAATCGGTGTCGAACAAGGCATCCAGATCCGAGCCATAGAAATCCGTGTCCCGAGAGGCAACATAGCGGAATTCAGGCACCGCACTCTGCGCCAGAACCGCAGCGGGAAGGTTCAGAAGAAAAATTATGTAAGTTATTGAAATATAAACAAAGCGGCGCATGGTGCCCTCCTCTTTGGGCTCAGCCTTGCATGGCGCGCGCCTGTAGCGCAACGGCTTAAACAGTTTTTCATTCTCTGTCGCGATGCTGAAATCCGAACGTCCCGGAATCGATCATAATGAGTCTTGCGAACAAACTGGCACAGGAACGGCGCGCGCGTCTGGCAGCAGAACGAATGCTTGCCTTGAAACAGGCCGAACTTTCGACTGCAAATCGAAAACTGGGCCAACACGCCATGGCGCTGACCAGGCGTATTGGTGAAACTCAGGCCGAAGTTGAAACTGTCCGCGGTGAAAACGAAAAGGTCAAATCCGATCTTACCGTCGCCCATGCCAAGATCGAGATTGCTGAACGCCGCCTGTGGCATTCGATCCAGACCATTCAGGACGGGTTTGCTTTCTTTGACGGCGACAGCAGGCTTATCAGCGCAAATGCAGCATATCTAAGTGTTTTTGAAGGCCTGGATGAAGTCGCACCGGGGATTTCCTATCAGCGGATTCTGCAATTGCTGACCACCGAAGGAATTGTAGACATTGGCGACGAAACTGCCGAGGAATGGCAGGCCAGAATGCAGGCCCGCTGGAATCGTTCCAGTCCACCTCCAATCGTCATGCAACTGTGGAACGGCCACTTCATCCGCCTGATCGATCAGCGTGGCAGCGGCGGTGACGTGGTCAGCCTGGCACTCAACATCACCGCGTCGGTCCGGCACGAAACAGAATTGAAGGCTGCCCGCCAACGGGCGGAAGCGGCCAACAGGGCCAAATCAGCCTTTCTCGCCAATATGAGCCACGAAATCCGCACGCCGATGAATGGTATCGTCGGTATGACCGAATTGCTTGATGAATCTCCTCTGGACGAAGAACAGCGGCTCTATGTCAACACGATCCGCAATTCGGGTGAGGCATTGTTGGTTATCATCAACGACGTGCTTGATTATTCCAAGATCGAGGTGGACAAACTGGTTCTACACCCTGAACCCTTCGATCTGGAGCGCTGCATCCTTGAGGTCGCGATGCTGTTGCAACCCAGCGTACGCGACAAGGGGCTCACCTTGCTTGTGGATTACGACCTTTTCCTGCCCACCCTTTTTGTAGGAGATCCCGGCCGAATACGGCAAGTTCTGACCAACCTGGTGGGCAACGCGGTCAAATTCACCAAGGAAGGGCATGTACTGGTCCGTGTGACAGGCGTTCCGCATTCCCAGGCTCAGACATGCGACATCCATGTTGCCATCGAAGATACCGGCATCGGCATAGACGCGGACAAGATCAACCACGTTTTTGGTGAGTTCAATCAGGTCGAAGATGAACGCAATCGTCAATTTGAAGGTACCGGGTTGGGTCTTGCCATCAGCAGGCGCCTGATCACCATGATGGGCGGTTCGGTCTGGGTTGAAAGCGAACCGGGTCGGGGATCCTGTTTCGGGTTCAGGGTGTCACTGCCCACGGCAGAAGGCCCACAGCCGGAACCTCCGAAACTGTCGGGTTGCGTGAAACACGTCATGGTGGTCGAGGATCTGGCCGTAAACCGGGCCATTCTGGCGAAACAACTTGGCCGTTTAGGGGCCGAAGTGACGGTTTGCGCGTCAGGGGCCGAGGCGCTGGCAGAAATGCATGACGCAATTGAACTTGTCCTGTGCGATCATGATCTGCCAGATATGGATGGATTGGACCTGGCCATCACCCTTAAAGACCGTGGGTGGGGCGATGCCTCGGTCATCGTGATGTCTGCAAATCCATCTCTGATCCACACGCACCCGGCCCGCGACCTGATCAACGGTGTGTTGCAGAAGCCGATCCCCAGGGCCGAGTTGTATTCCGGGCTCGTGGCTCTCAGGGGTAATTCGCCGCCAGAATGTCGTTCTACGCAGCAAAGTTCCGTCTCTGACAAAGAAGAAACCAAGGTGTTGGAAACAAGGCGCATGAAGATACTTGCGGCCGAAGACAATCATACCAATCAGCTGATCCTGAAAAAGATGGTCCAAGACCTGCAAATAGATTTGCGATTTGCCTCCAATGGGATTGAAGCCGTTGAGATCTTTCAGGAGTTTGACCCGGACTTGATCTTCATGGATATTTCCATGCCGAAGATGGACGGCAAACAGGCCACTACCGAAATCCGCAGGATTGAGGTCGAAACAGGGCGTCATGTCCCGATCGTTGCCTTGACGGCTCATGCAATGGCCGGTGACGACCAGGGCATCTTGTCCGCGGGGTTGGATTACTACATGACGAAACCGCTGCGCAAAAATCATATTCATCAAATGATCCTGCAACACCAACCAGACGGGGTAAGCAATGTTATGGACAATCACCTCGTCCAGGAGCATTCACCCATGTGTGACCGCAAACAGGATCCTGCTTCATCTGGCTGAAAATATCCCGGGGAGCGCGAGGTGCTGGCCCCTCGCTCAGACCCGCAGCCCAAAACCGTAGCTGCAAGAGTTATCGATCAATCTGTCAGGGTCTCAGGCCGAATAGGGTCGAACAAAGACAGGTCTGTCCTCTTCCGACAGGTCAGCACGATACGCGTATCCGCCCGTATCGAAATCCAGCAAAGCTTTCGGGTCAGTCAGGCGGTGTTGAATGACATAGCGCGCCATTGCACCACGCGCCTTTTTGGCAAAGAAACTCACGATCTTCGGAGTGTCGTTCTTGTCTTCCATGAACACAGGAGTGACGACGCGCAGTTTCAAAGCGTGCGGGTCCACGGCACCGAAATACTCCTGACTGGCGCAGTTGATCAGAACGTCGCTGCCGATCTTGTCGCATTGTGCGTTCAGGGCCTTGCTCAACTGGTCGCGCCAATATTCATAAAGGTTCTTGCCGCGCCGGGTTTTTAGCTTGCTGCCCATCTCCAGTCTGTAGGGTTGTATCGCATCAAGTGGCCGCAAAACGCCATACAGGCCCGAGAGGATGCGCAGATGATCCTGTGCCCATGCCAATTCGTCAGGACCGAGCGAAGCTGCTTCCAGACCCTGATAGGTGTCACCTGCAAAGGCCAGCGCGGCCGGGCGCGTTGCATTCGCGTCTGGCATGTCCGAAAAAGCACGATAGCGATCGCGATTCAGACGTGCCAGATCATCGCTCAGATCCATCAGCTTTTTCAGATCTCCAAGGGTCAGATTGCGTGCGGTTTTGGACAGTCTGATCGCATCATCCTGAAAATCGGGCTGTGTGACTTCAACGTCCCGCTCTGCCCAGTCCAGCCGCTTGGCCGGAGAAATCACTACCAGCATACCTGCCCTCTTTTCTTACCTGCTCTGGCGTATCTAGCCCGCCCCACGCAACACGTCCAGAAAGGCGGTGCCAAACCTTTCGTGACGTCGGTCGCCCAGCACCTGTTCAATCCCGCGCAGGTCGTCAGGGCGCATCTGAGCCACCTTCGCCAGTTGTGAGGCCGAGCAGGTCAGCGGCTTGTCTATCCCGTCTGGCCCGCGGGACAATTGAGACTGTACTTCGAGCAAGCGGTCATAAATTTCGCCCTGATCGCGTCCGGCCAGCTTGCGTCGCGCCGGATGAACGGTTTCCGCTGTGCCAGCGATCACCTCAAGAAAGGTATCGCCATAGCGTTCCAGCTTCTTTGCGCCGACACCGCCAATACGTGCCATGTCGTCCAGTGTCATGGGGCGTTTTTCCGCCATTTCAATCAGGGTACGATCCGGAAAAATAACATAGGCCGGGACCCGCGCGGATTCTGCCAAAGCGCGTCTTTTCGCCTTGAGAGCAGAAAGCAATGGCGCATCTTCATCGGAGACCATGGCTTTCACGGCGGGGCGGCGGGTCGCCTTGCGCAGAGTGTCCTTGCGCAAGTTGATCCGTGCCTCGCCCTTCAGAATTGGTTTGGCGGCCTCAGTCATCCGCAAGGCGCCGTGACGTTCGGGATCGGGGCGCACCAGATCGTGACCCATCATCTGGCGGAAGATGGCCTGCCATTGGGCGCGCGACCATTCTTTGCCGATGCCCCAGGTGGACAAACCATCATGACGGCGCGCGCGGATCTTGTCAGTCTCGTTCCCCAGAAGAATGTCGATCAGATGACCGCTGCCAAACCACTCATCAGTGCGAAGGATCGCAGACAAGGCCATTCGGACAGGCGTTGTGCCATCAAATATCTCAGGTGGTGTGTCGCACAGGTCGCACTTCCCACACGCCACCGCCTGTTCTCCGAAATAGCCCAACAATGTCTGGCGGCGGCATTCCAGCGCCTCGGCCAACCCCAGTAGAGAATTCAACCGGCCATGATCGGCCATGCGGCGCTCGGGCGGAGCAAGGCCCTCGTCAATCTGAGAGCGGCGCAGGCGGATATCGTCGGGTCCGAACAGGGTCAGGGTTTCAGCGGGGCCACCGTCACGCCCAGCGCGCCCTATTTCCTGATAATACGCCTCGATCGATTTTGGCAGGTCGGCATGGGCGACCCACCTGATATCCGGTTTATCGATGCCCATCCCAAAGGCAACTGTGGCAACCACGATCAGCCCGTCCTCGCGCGCGAAGCGGCTTTCGACGATGCGGCGATCTTCGGCCTCCATACCCCCGTGATAGTGGCAGGCGGTGTGACCTTCTGCGCGCAAGGCTTGCGCCAGCACTTCGGTCTTGTTCCTTGTGCCGCAATAGACGATGCCGGATTGTCCTTTGCGCGCCTCAGCGAAATCCAGAATCTGCTTGCGCGGTCCGTCCTTGGCAGCAAAGGCCAGATGGATGTTGGGCCGGTCGAACCCGCGCAGGAACTTGCGGGGTTCGGTGCCGTCGAACAGTTTTTCGACAATCTCGTCCTGCGTTTCGGCGTCTGCTGTCGCTGTGAAAGAGGCCAGCGGCACGTCCAAGGCGCGCCGCAGCTCTCCGATCCGCAAATAATCAGGGCGAAAATCGTGTCCCCATTGGCTGACACAATGGGCCTCGTCCACTGCAATAAGACTGACATTGATCCTGCGCAGCATCCCCAGCGCCGAACCCGCAGCCAGACGTTCTGGCGCCATGTAAAGCAGCTTGAGCCGTCCGGCCTCCAGCGCTTCCCAAACGGCATCTGTTTCTTCAGGGGTGTTGCCAGATGTAAGGGCTCCGGCCTCAACGCCGGCTTCCTGCAACCCGCGCACCTGATCGCGCATCAGGGCGATCAGTGGAGAGATCACCACGGTCACTCCGTCGCGCAATAGGGCAGGCAGTTGAAAACAAAGGGATTTGCCACCCCCGGTAGGCATGATGGCCAGCACGTTTTCGCCCGCGGTCACGGCATCGACGATCTCTTCCTGCCCGGGGCGGAAATCGTCGAATCCAAAGACATCTCGCAGCAGGGGTGCGGCGTCGAACATGTGCGGGGGTGCCCTGTTTTAAGGTTTGTCTGCTCTTGAGACAGGACAATCACATACTAAGAATCGGTGAACAAGAGGTCAGTAGAAATAGACCGCATTGTTGATCAGGATGATCCGCAGGGCATACACACCGATCAGTACGACCAGAGGTGTCAGGTCGAGCCCACCCATATTGGGCAGGATACGGCGGATCGGGCCATAAATAGGCTCTAGAATACGGTTCAGTCCGTACCAGATTTGGGCAACCAGCTGTTGGTGCAGGTTAAGCACCTGAAAGTTGATCAGCCAGCTCATGATCACATGGGCCAGGATGATGAACCAGACAATGTCCAGGATCAGCAGCAGGATTTGGATCAGCGACAGCATGGGTTCTCCGTTCTCTTGTTGGCCGAGACCTAAGCACCCTTGCCGCAAAGAGCAAGTAGCCTGAACTCAACGCTTGCGAATTGGGCTAAAGGCCCGTCTTATAAAAGCAACGATAAACAGGGGCAGAGATGGCAGAAATATCCAAGCGCAGGCGCATCTGGGGCTGGTGGTTCTTTGACTGGGCCAGTCAGCCCTACCATACTTTGTTGGTTACGTTCGTTTTTGGCCCGTACTTCGCGGGCGTTGCGGCCGGGTATTTCACCAATGAAGGGCTGGATGCGCAGGAGGCCGCTGCGCGAGCTCAGACGGTCTGGGCGAACTGCCTGACTATTACCGGGTTGATCATCGCGTTTGGCGCGCCGTTGCTGGGGGCGATGGCAGATGTCTCTGGTCGGCGAATCCCTTGGATCTTTGTCTTTTCGGTGATGTATGCCGTTGGTTCCGCTGCGCTTTGGTACACTCTGCCCGACGGCTCGAACATGTGGTTGATGCTGTCGGCCTTTGGTCTGGGCTTTGTCGGCGCGGAATACGCGCTGATCTTCATCAACTCACAGCTGCCCGATCTGGGAGATGACAGTGAAGTAGGTGAGATTTCGGGCTCGGGCTTTGCCTTTGGCTATTTTGGCGGCCTTATTTCGCTGGCGATCATGCTGGCTTTGTTTGTGGAACAGGCCAACGGCAAGACGTTGATAGGTTTGGACCCCATATTCGGTCTGGACGCGTCGCAACAACAGGGAACCCGCTTTGTTGGACCATTCACTGCCGGTTGGTTCGTCCTTTTCATGGTGCCGTACTTCCTTTGGGTTCGTGAGGACGTGCCGACGGACAAGTCAGGCACCGTTCGTGAAGCACTGCGATTGCTGGCGAAATCGGTATCTAACCTGCGCCATCGCGTCAGTTTGGCCAGTTACCTCGGCTCGTCCATGTTCTATCGCGATGCGCTGAACGGATTGTACAGTTTCGGGGGTGTCTATGCCCGGCTGGTTCTGGAGTGGGACCTGATCAAAATCGGTGTTTTCGGAATTGTCAGCGTGTTGGCGGCTGCCGCGTTTTCATGGATCGGGGGAAAGCTGGACAAAAAGCTCGGCCCCAAACCAGTGATTTTGGCGGCAATCTGGGTGCTGATCTTCGTCTGCGTGACAATCGTGATGATGGACCGGACGCAGATTTACGGTATCGCACTACCCGAAGGCTCGAACCTGCCGGATATGGTGTTCTTTGGTTGCGGTGTTCTGATCGGAGGCATGGGCGGTATTCTGCAATCGGCCAGCCGCTCGATGATGGTGCGGCACACCGACCCCGAAGCCCCGGTGGAGAGCTTTGGACTTTATGGTCTGTCGGGCCGCGCGACCGCTTTTGCCGCGCCTTTGCTGATCGGGATTGCAACAACTGTGACCGGAAGTGCGCGGCTGGGGGTGTCACCCATCGTACTGTTGTTTATTCTGGGCCTATTCCTGATGCGTTGGGTGAGACCTGAAGGGGATCAGAGCGGATGATTTTATTACGTTATTTGGCATTTTTGGCCATCATGGCGCTGGCGAATACGGCGACGGCGCAGCCCCTGGCAAAGCAGTTGTTCGGGGCGCAGAAGGTAAGCTCACAACAAAAAGCGGCTGCTTTCGGCAGTTATTCGCGTGGGTGCGCGGCCGGGTCGGTGCAATTGCCGGAAACCGGTCCGACGTGGCAGGCAATGCGTCTGTCGCGCAATCGAAACTGGGGACATCCCGAGGCAATCGATTACGTTCAGAACCTCAGCAAGTTTGCGGCACGGCAACCGGGTTGGAATGGTCTCTATATTGGGGATATCAGCCAGCCGCGGGGTGGCCCAATGACCTCGGGACACCGCTCTCATCAGCTGGGGCTGGATATCGATATCTGGATGCTTCCGGGCAATAACATGCGCCTGTCGCGCAAGGCGCGCGAGAACATCTCATCTATATCGCTGCGACGCTCGAACGGCGCCTACGTCAACAGCAACTGGACCAAACAGCACCATGCGGTGTTGCGCGAAGCCGCCAAGGACAAACGCGTGGCGCGTATCTTCGTGTTCCCTGGGGCGAAGGTTCAGATGTGCAACGATGAAAAAGGCAATCGTGCTTACCTGCGCAAGATAAGGCCCTGGTGGGGGCATCACTACCATTTTCACGTGCGCCTGAAATGCCCTAGAGGATCAAAGGGATGCGTCAACCAGGATGCACCACCCAAGGGCGATGGCTGTGCCGAGGCGCAACAATGGGTGCGTAACATCTTGAACCCGCCGCCGCCCGACCCGAACGCGCCGCCGCCCAAGAAACGCCGGGAATATGTTCTGGCCGATTTGCCAAAACAATGCGCCGCCATCTTGCAATCCAAGTAAGTACGGCACTGTTTCTGGCTTCGGCGGCCCTGGGAGTGGATGTAAAAACTGCCACACACCAAGGCAGTTTTGCATGGCGTCACCAGGCGGATTGGTTTGGCGGATTCTCGGCGCTGCACATTTCGGACAATGGGCAGCAGATGATGGCGCTGAGCGACCGGGCCAGGTTGGTGACCGCGCGCATTGAGCGACTTGATGGCGAGATCACCGGCCTGCGCATTCTGGGGCACTGGCCGGTTCTGTCCAGCAATGGGCACATCATGTCAGGCGGCGTTGGCGATTCCGAAGGGATTGCGGCGGCTCTGGACGGTGGGTTCTATATCTCATTCGAGGGGGTGCACCGCGTCGCCCATTACTCCGCACCGGGCACAAAGGCGCGTGTGTTACCGCGCCCGCAGGCATTTCAGGACCTCGCCGACAATGGATCCTTTGAAGGTCTGGCCATCGATGGGCGCGGGCGGCTGTATACGCTACCGGAAACAAACCGCACCGCTCGTGGAGATATTCCCGTCTATCGCTGGAATGGCCAAACCTGGTCGACCCCTTTTGTTCTGCCCCAGCGTGGTTGGTTCAAGCCGGTTGCCGCTGATTTCGGTCCTGATGGACGATTTTATGTGTTGGAGCGAAGCCTCTCGGTAATCGGGTTTCGCTCGCGCCTGCGGCGATGGGATCTGGCAGGTAACGTGCCGAACGCCGAGGAAACCCTGTTCGAAACCGGAGCAGGGGCCCATGACAACCTCGAAGGCTTGTCGATCTGGCGGGATGATAACGGGCATTTGCGGGCCACGATGATTTCGGACGACAACTTTCTGGCACTGCAACGAACCGAGTTGGTCGAGTATCTGCTGCCCGATTGACACGCGGTACATGAAGGTCTAAACGCACAGCCTGCCTTGGGACGGTCCCTTGGCCAAGTCGCCGCTACCTTGTCAAAACGGGCATCAAAATATGCAACGCAACTTTATTCCCGGCATTCTTGCCATGGCCGCCATCGTGGTGGCCTCGAACATTCTGGTCCAGTTCCTGATCCTTGACGGGCTGTTGACCTGGGGTGCCTTCACCTATCCGCTGGCCTTTCTGGTCACTGACATCATGAACCGCGTCTATGGTGTGGGCCCGGCCCGCAAGGTCGTTTTCGCGGGCTTCGTCACCGGGGTGATCTGCTCGCTGATCGGCAGCCAGATCATGCTTCAGGGCGACGGCTTTACCTATGCTGCCGTGCCGCTGCGCATCGCCGTGGCCTCGGGCACTGCCTTCCTGATTGCGCAGCTGACCGACGTCACCGTGTTCAACGCCATGCGTGGCGGTCAATGGTGGCGCGCGCCGCTGGTATCGACTCTGGTAGGTTCAGCGCTGGATACCGCTTTGTTCTTCACCATCGCCTTCTCTGCCTCGGTCACCTTCTTTGGCGCCGATGCGGATGCTGCCATCAACTGGGCGTGGGAGCCCGTGCCCTTCATGCTGTCGGGTCCCGAGGCACCGCTGTGGGTGACGCTGGCCTTTGCCGACTGGTTGGTGAAACTGTCGCTGGCCCTGATCGCGCTGATCCCGTTCAAGGTGATCGTTGCGCGACTGACCGCTGCACAGCCTGCGTAAAAAAGTGCTTTGAGAATGGCGCATCTTGTGTCACGCTTCTTTCTAACCGCAACAGATAGAAAAGGAGGTGATCCAGTGTCAAGAAAGAGATTGGAGAGAGGTGTCGGAACAACCGGGGGGACCGCCTGCTAGGGCAGCCCTTGGCGGAGTGTTCGCTCCGGCTGGTCGATTGATCTAACCGACCCGACCTCCTGAACTTTCGAAGGGCCGTCCCGCCGGGGCGGCCCTTTCTGTTTTCACCCGTGCCAGTTATGGTCGAACCTATGTTGCGCATTACCGACGATATCACTCTGCAAGACTGGGAAATGACCGAGAGCTTTGTCCGCTCTTCCGGCCCTGGCGGGCAGAATGTGAACAAGGTCTCGACCGCCGTTGAGCTGAGGTTCGAGGCCGCGCGCTCCCCTTCTTTACCCGATCCGGTCAAGAACAGGCTGAAACGGTTGGCCGGGCGCCGCTGGACCAAGGATGGCGCGATCATCATCCAGTGTGAAGAAACGCGGTCGCAAGCCCGCAACCGGGAAATCGCACGTACAAGGCTGGCCGAACTGATCACGCGTGCGCTGGTCCAACCCAAGCGGCGCATCGCAACAAAACCTACCTATGGCTCGGTCAAACGCAGGCTTGCGACGAAAAAGGCACGGGGTGACGTTAAGGCATTGCGAGGCAAGGTGTCCGAAGATTGATCTGGCATCTTGTCGGGGCGTTGATAGTCTGGCCTTCAAAAGGTGCAGGAGAGTAACGCCATGAGGCTGGAGGGAAAAACCGCAATCGTCACTGGCGGAGCATCCGGGTTTGGTGCGGGGATCGTAAGGAAGTTCCAGGCCGAAGGTGCGCGCGTCATGATTGCTGACATCAATGGCGATGCTGCCCATGAGCTTGCTGGGCAGCTTGGTTCCGAAGCGGTTGCTCAGCAGGTCGATGTAAGCGACGGTGCTTCGGTCCAAAAGATGGCGGATGCGGCTTTCTCAACTTTCGGCCATTTGGATATTCTGGTGAACAATGCCGGTGTGACTCACCTTCCGACGCCGCTCGAGGAGGTCAGCGAAGAAGATTTCGACCGTGTTTTCTGCGTGAATATGAAATCCGTCTATCTGACTGCCCGCGCGTTGGTGCCTCATATGAAGGCACGCGGGGCGGGTTCAGTGCTAAACGTGGCTTCAACCGCGGGCCTGTCGCCGCGCCCGAACCTGAACTGGTATAACGCCTCCAAGGGTTGGATGATCACCGCAACCAAAACGATGGCGGTCGAGCTTGCACCGTCCGGGCTGCGGGTGAATGCGATCTGCCCGGTCGCCGGGGAAACGCCATTGCTGAAATCTTTCATGGGTGAAGACACACCCGAAATCCGTGCCAAATTCCTGTCGACCATCCCCTTGGGCCGCTTTTCAACCCCTGAAGATATGGCTAATGCCGCCTGTTTCCTGTGTTCGGACGAGGCCAGCATGATCACCGGCACTGCGCTTGAGGTCGACGGCGGCCGATGCATCTGATCCGCTCTTCATCTGGCCAAAAATATCCCCGCCGGTGGCAGCGCGCGCCAGCGCGCTTTCCCACTCAACCGCCGAGACTTACATGATCCCCGGACCAAGAAACCTGATCACGGATGTTCCCGGCCTGATAGTCGGCAACGCTCAGGACGGCGCTTTGAAATCCGGCACGACTGTCCTGACCGCCGCAGAACCGTTCGTGACATCGGTCCACATTATGGGCGGTGCGCCGGGCACGCGCGAGACTGAACTTCTTGCTCCTGACAAGACGGTAACGCATGTGGATGCGATATCGCTGTCCGGTGGATCGGCGTTCGGGCTGGATGCCTGTTCCGGTGTCTCGGATGCATTGCGCCAGTTGGGTAGGGGTTTTCCGGTTGGTGATGTTGTGGTGCCAATCGTACCAGGTGCGATCCTGTTTGATCTTCTGAATGGCGGCGACAAGACCTGGGATGTAAATCCCTATCGTGCCTTGGGGCGTGCTGCGTTCGAATCCGCGTCGGACAAGTTCGAACTCGGAACCGCAGGTGCAGGAACCGGGGCTCTGACCGCGATGCACAAGGGTGGGTTGGGCTCAGCCTCGCTTGTTTTGGACAACGGTGTCACCGTGGGAGCACTTGTTGCGGTCAATCCGCTGGGAAGTGTCACCACGCCGGGTGACAGGCATTTCTGGGCTGCCCCATTTGAAGTGGACGATGAGTTTGGCGGATTTGGGCCTGATCCCAGTGCTGGACTTGGCTATCCAACGGTCAGTCGAAAAGCGCAGGTGATGCAGCCGGCGAATCCGGACAAGGCCAATACCACGATTGCCATCGTTGCGACTGATGCTGCCCTGACCAAACCGCAGTGCCAGAGGTTGGCCGTTGCTGCCCATGACGGTATTGCCCGCGCCATTGTGCCCGCCCATACGCCCGGCGATGGTGATCTGGTGTTCGGGGTCAGCACCGGCGCGCGGGTGATCACCTCTGATGCCGAACCAGGTGTCATCGGGCACGCGGCTTCGCTTTGCCTGGCGCGGGCCATTGCGCGCGCCGTTTTTCTGGCGACTCCGGCAGCAGGCGACTTATTGCCGTGCTGGTCCGGGGTACATGACAAAAGTTAAGGACACCCTATTTGTCGCAGTGGCACAGTGAGCGCGCGCGGCAATCTGCGCGTTGACTCTTTTTTGCGCCGACGGTCCATTCGGCGCAGCCATATTGTATCGGAGCAAAAGCTATGAATCGCATCCTCGCTACCGCAATCGTCGGTCTTCTGGCCCTTCCTGCTTATGCTGAAGGCGACGCTGAGGCGGGCAAGAAAACCTTCAACAAGTGCAAGTCCTGCCACATGATCGCTGACCCGGAAGGCGAAGTGATCGTCAAGGGTGGCAAAACCGGCCCCAACCTCTATGGAATCGCTGGCCGCACCGCCGGTACCGTTGAGGGTTTCAAATACGGAGACAGCATCGTTGCTGCGGGTGAGAATGGTCTGGTCTGGGACGAAACTACATTTGTCGAATACGCGCAGGACCCAAAGGCATTCCTGAAATCCTATCTGGATGACACGTCTGCCAAGTCGAAAATGACATTCAAACTGAAAAAAGGAGGCGAAGACGTCTATGCCTATATCGCAAGTGTATCGGGTGAATAACACCTGATACTGTGCACCACTGCACAAGGACCAAAGGCCGCAGCCCCTGCGGCCTTTGGTGCGATTGATAACATTGTGGAACAGCGACACTTTGATATCAAACGGCGGTTCGCGGAAAACGCCGAAACGCCAAGCCGACCCGGCAACAGCTATATTCAACATCAGCGCCCGTCAGGCGGATTGGCAGCAGGAGAGGACAGATGGGTATCATGATCCCAGCTTGGGTCAATGGTGAGTTGACCCCTGTAGACAAGCTTGAAGTTCACGAAAAGGGACTCAAGCACAAGGCCGTATCGGTGTTTGTCGTTAGGGGTACCGAGATCCTGTTGCAGCGCCGGGCGCTCGGTAAATACCACACGCCCGGCCTTTGGGCGAACACCTGCTGTACGCATCCAGATTGGGACGAAAGCTCGTCCACCTGTGCCGTGCGCCGCCTGCATGAAGAGCTTGGCATCACAGGTCTTTATCCCGAATACCGACACCGTCTGGAATACCACGCCGACGTGGGCAACAGCATGGTGGAAAACGAGGTTGTCGACGTCTTTCTGGCCCATGTTCGCGGCCCGCTGAAAATCGCGCCCAACCCGGATGAAGTAATGGAAATCCGTTGGATCGATTATCACGATCTGCTGGCCGAGGTGAAACGTCATCCGGACCGGTTTACGCCCTGGCTGAAGATATACCTTCACAACCACGCCGACACGATTTTTGGCCCTGATCTGATCATTTCGGCCAAATCCTGACCCAGGCTGAAAATCCGTGCCTTGCAAGGGCGGCTCAGGCCGCCTAAATCAACGCGTTATGGCCAAACAGAAGACAGACCCGAATTACAAGGTAATTGCCGAGAACCGGCGCGCCCGCTTCGATTATGCAATCGAAGAGGACATCGAATGCGGTATCGTTCTGCAAGGGTCCGAAGTCAAATCCCTGCGCGCGGGCGGCTCCAACATCGCCGAAAGCTATGCCATCGTCGATGACGGAGAGTTGTGGCTGGTCAACAGCTACATCGCGCCGTATGAGCAGGCCAAAGTGTTCAAGCATGAAGAGCGCCGCCGTCGCAAGCTGCTAGTGTCCCGCAAACAGATGTCCGATTTGTGGAATGCAACCCAGCGCAAGGGCATGACGCTGGTGCCGTTGGTTTTGTATTTCAACCACAAGGGGCTGGCCAAGATTAAGATCGGCATCGCTAAGGGTAAGAAAACCCATGACAAGCGCGAAACCCAGGCCAAGCGCGATTGGTCACGGCAGAAACAACGCTTGTTGAAAGACCACAGCTAGAACGCCATCGCCGCCTGTACCGCGCGTTGCCAACGGTCATAGGCCGCATCGCGGTCGGCTTGGTCCTGCGTTGGCTCGAACCGGCGATCCAGCGCCCATGTTTCCGCAAACCCGGCCTGATCCGGGTAAATTCCGGCTTTCATGCCTGCCAGCCATGCGGCGCCAAGGGCTGTCGTCTCCTGCATTACGGGGCGATCCACAGGCGCGCCAAGACAGTTCGACAGGCCTTGCATGGTCCAGTCAGACGCGCTCATCCCGCCATCGACACGCAGGATGACGTCGGCGTCGGCGCCCCAGTCACCCTGCATGGCGTGCCACAGGTCGCGGGTCTGGAAGGCGATGCTTTCCAGCGTGGCGCGGGCGATCTCTGCCCGGCCTGAATTGCGTGTCAGCCCGAACATCGCGCCGCGGCAATCGGGTTTCCAATAGGGTGCGCCAAGGCCGGTGAAGGCTGGCACAAGCACTACATGCTGGTTAGGATCGGCCTGAGCCGCAAGTTCGCCACTTTGCGGAGCTGAATCAATGATCTGCAACGCGTCACGCAGCCATTGCACGGCGGCCCCTGCGATAAAGATCGACCCCTCCAGCGCATAGGTACGCTGGCCGTCCAGCTGGTAAGCGATCGTCGTCAGCAGGCGGTTTTTCGACTGAACCGGTTGTGCGCCTGTGTTCAGCAGCGCAAAGCAGCCCGTGCCATAGGTTGATTTCATCATACCGGGCCGAAAACAGGCCTGCCCGATGGTCGCGGCTTGCTGGTCGCCTGCTACGCCCAGAATAGGAATGTCGCCCCCGAACAAAGTGGTGGTTCCGAAATCCGAGGCGCAATCCTTCACTTCGGGCAAAAGGTTCATGGGTACATCCAGCAGATCGCAAATCTCGGCGCTCCATGCGCCCTTGTGAATGTCGAACAGCAAAGTACGCGCGGCGTTGGTGGCATCGGTTGCGTGAACACTGCCTTCGGTCAGCCGCCAGATCAGGAAACTGTCGATCGTACCGAACAGCAATTCTCCGGCTTCTGCCCGCGCGCGGGCACCCGAAACGGTGTCCAGCAGCCATTTGACCTTGGTGCCCGAGAAATAGGGATCCAGCAGCAGACCGGTCTGAGCGGTGACGTCATCCTCGCACCCGGCTTGCTTATAGCGGGCACAGATATCGGCGGTGCGGCGGTCCTGCCAGACGATGGCATTGTGGATGGCCTTACCGGTTTCTCTATCCCAGACAACCGTCGTTTCGCGCTGGTTCGTGATGCCGATACCGGCGATCTGATCCGCTGAAACACCGGTGGTTTCCATCACCTCACGGCACACATGCAAAACGCTGGACCAGATATCCTCGGGGTCGTGTTCAACCCAGCCTTCCTGCGGAAAGTGCTGAGGAAATTCCTGCTGGGCGGTGCCCACAGGCCGCATCTGCGTGTCAAACAGAATGGCGCGCGAGGATGTGGTGCCTTGATCGATTGCCAGAATATGGGTCATTTCCGCTCTCCCCCGGTATCGTTTTGCCGGACTTTAGCGCAAACAATGGCGCAGGGGCCAGTACAGAAATCAGGCCGGATTGACCGGAATATTGTCGATCAGGCGGACGCCGTCTGTCCAGGCCGTGACGAACAGGCGGGCTGGCTGGGTGGCGCTGGACAGGCTTTCCAGCGTCTCAGCACAGCGGAGGTCGATATACTCGACTTCGGTGAAACCGACCTTCAGCAAGGTTTCCTTGGCATCCTGCGCCAGCATGGCAAAGTCTGCTCCCTCGGCCAGATCGTCGGCCACCTGCCGCATGACGCTGTTCATTTGTTCTGCGATCTTCAACCCCTGGGGGGAAAGAAGAAGGTTGCGCGACGACATCGCCATGCCCGACGGTTCTCGTACGGTCGGGCAGCCGATCACCTCGATTGGGATATTCAGATCGCGCGCCATCCGGCGGACAACCAGCAGCTGTTGATAATCTTTTTCCCCGAAATAGGCTCGATCCGCTCGTGTTTGCAGGAACAGCTTGGCGACCACCGTGGCCACGCCTTCGAAATGTCCGGGGCGGAAAGGGCCCTCCATCACGTCGGTCAGACCGGCGACCGATACCGTCGTCGAAAACCCTTCCGGATAGACTTCCTTCGGGTCCGGCACATAGACCGCATCGACTCCGTACGGGGCAAGCTTTCGGGCGTCCTCATGTTCGGTGCGGGGGTAATTTGCCAGGTCTTCGGGGTTATTGAACTGCTTGGGGTTCACAAAGATCGTCACGATCACCCGGTCGCAGCCCTGTTTCGCCGCCTGTGCCAGTGACAAATGCCCCTCGTGCAAAGCGCCCATGGTCGGAACCACGCCGATGGTCTCACCGTTTCGATGCCAAGTGGTGGTTTTGGCACGCAGTTCGGCCAGAGAGCGCAAAATCGGTGCGGTCATGTCTTTTGCCCTTTAGCCGGAGCCTGATCGGCAAAGACGTGTTCGTCTGCCGGGAAGGTCCGGGCGCGGACTTCGGCGGCGTATTCTGCAATGGCCGTTTCGGCCAACGGACCCAGCTCGGCATAGCGTTTGACGAATTTGGGTTTGAAGGCGGTGAAAAAGCCCACCATGTCGTCCACGACCAAAATCTGCCCGTCACAGCCCGCAGATGCACCGATGCCGATGGTCGGGATCGCAATCTCTTCGGTGATCTGGTTCGCCAGACCTTGCGGTACCTTCTCCAGAACGACCGAGAACGCGCCAGCCTCGGTCACGGCGCGGGCGTCTGCCATGACGGCTTCAGCCTGCTCGTCACGGCCCTGCACCTTATAGCCGCCCAGCGTGTTGATCGATTGCGGCGTCAATCCGATATGAGCCATCACCGGGATGCCTCGTTTCACCAGAAAGCGGATGGTTTCAGCCATTTCGACCCCGCCTTCCAGTTTGACCGCGCCTGCACTTGTGTCCGCCATCAGGCGTGCGGCGTTACGAAAGGCTTGTGTCGGGCTTTCCTCATAGCTTCCGAAAGGCATGTCGATGACCATCATCGCCCTGTCCAGGCCGCGAGACACGGCTTGACCGTGCAGGATCATCATCTCCATCGTGACCCCCAGCGTGGAGTCCATCCCGTGCAGCACCATACCAACGCTGTCACCGACCAGAACAAAGTCGCAATGCGCGTCCATCAGGCGCGCCATTGGCGTGGTGTAGGCGGTCAATGAGACCAGCGGCTCGCCACCTTTTCGGGCGCGAATATCCTCGGCGTTCGGGGCTTTCTTGCGGGCGGTGGCGCTCATGGATCGCTCCTGCAGTATTATGTTGCAGTGCGGCATAGCAGATCGGACGGGGCCGAAGAAACCCCGGTTGCGCGAACATTCCCTTGATTGACCTCAGGTTTACAGGAAGACTGTCGGTAAAACGGCCCTGAAAACAAGGGCACAACCAGTTTCAGTAGGGAGAGTTCACATGACAAAATTCATGTTTCGGACATTTGCATCGACCCTGGCCGTAGGGGCCAGCCTGCTTGCCACGCAGGCTTTGGCCAAGTCGGACATCACTATCGCGATGCAGCTTGAACCCCCGCATATGGATCCGACAAGCGCCGCAGCGCAAGCCATCGATTCGGTGGTCTATACTAATGTTTTCGAAGGCTTGACCCGCTTCATGGGCGATGGTTCGGTTGTGCCCGGCCTTGCCGAAAGCTGGGAGATATCCGAGGACGGTACGGTCTACACCTTCAAACTGCACGACGGGGTGACTTTCCATGACGGCACGACCATGGATGCAGAGGATGTCAAATTCAGCCTTGATCGCGCGACCGCCGAAGACAGCGCGAATGCACAGAAGGCCCTGTTTGCCGGTATTGAAAACGTGGAAGCGACGGACCCGCTGACCGTCAAAGTCACCCTGTCAGAGCCAAACGGAAATTTCCTGTTCAACCTGGCTTGGGGCGACGCAGTAATCGTCGCGCCCGAGAGCATTGAAAGCATCAAGACCAATCCAGTTGGCACTGGCGCCTATACCTTTGGCAACTGGGTTCAGGGTGACAGCATCACCCTGAACCGAAACCCCAATTATTGGGGCGAACAACCTGCATTAGAGACTGCAACCTTCAAGTTCATCTCGGACCCAACTGCCGCTTTTGCCGCCATGATGGCCGAGGATGTCGACGTATTTGACAACTTCCCCGCGCCAGAAAACCTGCCTCAGTTCGAGGCCGACCCGCGCTTTCAGGTTTTGGTCGGTTCGACCGAAGGCGAAACGATCCTGTCCACCAACAACAAGCAACCTCCGTTTGACAGTATTTTGGTTCGGCAGGCACTGGCACATGCCATCGACCGGCAGGCCATCATCGACGGCGCGATGTTCGGCTATGGTACCCCGATCGGAACCCATTTTGCGCCGCATCATCCGGCGTATGTCGATCTGACTGGCAATTCGGCTTATGACCCTGAAAAAGCAAAGGCGTTGCTGGCAGAGGCAGGATTCGAAAACGGGTTTGAGACCACGTTGCATCTGCCGCCGCCGTCTTATGCCCGCCGTGGGGGCGAAATCATAGCGGCGCAGTTGGCCGAGGTCGGCATCACTGCCGAGATCATCAATGTGGAATGGGCGCAATGGTTGGAAACGGTGTTCAAGGGCAAGGAGTTCGGCCTGACTATTGTCAGCCACACGGAGCCGATGGATATCGGCATTTATGCGCGCCCTGATTATTACTTCCAGTATGACAGCACGGACTTTCAGGCGCTGATGGACACGCTGAACACTACCACCGACCCCGAAGAACGCACCCGTTTGCTGGGTGAGGCACAGCGCCTTATTTCAAGCGACTATGTCAATGGGTACCTATTCCAGTTGGCCAAGCTGGGCGTTGCGAAAGTCGGAGTTCAAGGCCTTTGGGAGAATGCGCCCACCGCCGCAATCGATCTGACTCAGATCAGCTGGTCTGAGTAATAGTACAGCCTGCGCCGCGCTGGGCGGCCCGGCCTTCCATTGTGTCAGGGTGTTCTCACGCATGTTCTTGCTCCACGCCATTCCCGTCTTGGTTTTAGGTGTTTTCCTGGTGTTCAGTTCTTCGGTCGCCGCCACGGCTCAGAATGTGTTGGGTGGGCGGCTGGATGCCCTGTCCGGAACGCCCGAGAACCCGTTGGATGTTGGGATCGGCATTCGCATCGATCAGATCACCGGTGTTGATCAAAAGGCTGAAAACTACGGCGCGGTTGTGGTCTTGCGGGTGGAATGGACCGATCCTGCGTTGGCGTTTGATCCTGAGGAACAGCGGAGGGATGTCCGGGTCTTCAACCCACCCGACCTTGCCAATCATGCCGCAAGTATCGGTTCTGTTCTGCCGGCTTTTGTCATTCACAATCAGCAGTCCAACAAATGGATTCACGAATCCGCTGCATCCCTGCGATACGACGGACGGGTGCTGTATGTCGAAAAATCGTCTCTTACACTCCAGGCGCCACATTTTAATTTCCGAAAATACCCGTTCGACACGCAGGAGTTTCATTTCGAGGTCGTTTCGGTCTTTCCGTCTGAATACGTCACTTACCATCCGTTGAACGAATTCTCTGGCCTCGGAGATCAGCTGGGCGAAGAAGAGTGGATTTTGAACAATGCCCGGTTGGAAACGTCCAGGGTCCTGGGGCTATCCGGCAAAGAAAGCGATCAGGTCGCGCTTGTTTTTGAAGGCAATCGACATCTGACATACTACGTCATTCGGGTTTTCCTTCCGATGCTTGTCTTGATCTCGGTCGGCTGGGCGCTGTTTTTTCTGGATGAATACCGCCGGAGGATCGAGATTGCAGGCGGCAACCTTCTGGTCTTTGTCGCGTTCAACTGGGCAATATCCGCTGATCTGCCCAAGCTGGGTTATCTGACTTTTCTGGATTTTGTCCTTCAGTGCATGTTTCTGATGACCGGGGCGCTGATCGTGTTCAACGTCGCACTGCGACGACTGAAAGTGTCCGGCAAGGAGCGAACGGCGCGAACCCTGGACAACTATGCGATCAAATGGATCTATCCACTGGGGTATGCCGCGATCGTGGCCTATGCGGTTTCTGCTTTCCTTCTGGTGCCTTAGACGCTGGACCCGCGCGTGATGTGACCCTAACGTGGTGCCAATGCTCCGCTACGTCCTCAAACGACTGATTTCCTTGCTTGTCAGCCTGGCCGTCGCCTCGGTGGTCATCTTCGCGGTGATCGAGGTCGCCCCGGGTGATCCGGCATCGTTCATGCTGGGCGTCAACGCGCAGGAGGACACGCTGGCCGCGTTGCGGGTCGAGCTGGGTTTGGATGGGTCCAAGATACAGCGGTACCTCAATTGGGTGGGTGGCATGCTGGGGGGCGATTTCGGCACCTCATACACCTACCGCACGCCAGTGTCGCAGATGATCGCGGACCGGCTTTGGGTGTCGTTACCCTTGGCACTTTACGCGCTGACTCTGTCCACCTTGATTGCCTTTCCGGCCGGAATCTATGCCGCTGCGCGTCGGGGCAAACCGGGGGACCTTGCAGTGATGGGGGCGACGCAGCTTGGGATTGCTGTGCCCAATTTCTGGTTTGCGATGATGCTTGTGCTGATCTTCGCTATCAACCTGCGCTGGTTCAATGCAGGCGGGTTTGTGGGTTGGGGCGACGGAGTGTTAGCGGGCCTGCATTCGCTGACCTTGCCTGCTGTGGCTCTTGCCCTGCCACAGGCTGCGATTCTGGCGCGTGTCATGCGGTCGGCATTGCTGGACATTCTGGGTGAGGACTTCATGCGTACGGCTCGGGCCAAGGGCCTGTCCCGCCGTCAGGCCCTTTGGCGGCACGGGGTGCGAAATGCGCTGATCCCGGTGATGACCATCATAGGCTTGCAGTTTTCCTTCCTGCTGGCGGGATCGATCATCATTGAACAGGTTTTCTATCTGCCGGGTCTCGGGCGGCTGGTGTTTCAGGCCATTTCTGCCCGAGACCTCATCGTTGTGGAATCGGTCGTGATGCTGCTGGTCTTTGCCGTGATAACTGTAAATTTCCTTGTCGATCTTGCTTATGCGGCCGTGGACCCAAGACTGAGAAGCAGGACATGAGCCGGAACCTGATCCTTGGAGCTTTGCTGTCGTCGCTGGTGGTTCTGGCCGCGTTGGTCTCGTTCGTCTGGACCCCCTACAACCATGCCGTGCTGAACATTCCCGATAAATTGCAGCCACCAAACGGGCAGCATTGGTTTGGAACCGATCATTTCGGCCGCGACATGTTCTCGATGATCATGGTCGGTGCACGTACGTCGATTGCGGTGGCGCTGGTGGCCGTCGGCATCGGCATGGCACTTGGCGTTCCTCTTGGCCTGGCAGCGGCCGCGCGCAAAGGCTCATGGCTGGATGAGGTCATCATGCGTGGCAACGATCTGGTCTTCGCTTTCCCGTCACTGGTGATCGCCATCCTGATCACGGCAGTCTATGGCGCCGGAGCGATCAACGCCATTGTTGCGATCGGCATTTTCAACATCCCCGTCTTTGCCCGGATCACTCGCGGGGCAGCTTTGTCACTTTGGGAGAGAGAGTTCATCCTCGCCGCCCGTGTGTCGGGCAAAGGAGTGGCGCGGATATCAGCGGAACATATTCTGCCCAATGTCGCCAATCTGCTGATTGTGCAAGGGACCATCCAGTTCAGCCTTGGTATTCTGGCCGAAGCGGGACTGTCATATGTCGGCCTGGGCGCGCAGCCTCCGACGCCCAGCTGGGGCCGGATGCTGGCAGATGCGCAGACGATGGTCAGTTTTGCCCCGCATTTGGCTCTGATTCCGGGGCTGGCGATCATCGTTACAGTGCTGGGTCTGAACTTGCTGGGCGATGGTCTGCGCGACTGGCTGGACCCTCGGATCAGGGTGGCGCGGGCATGAGTTTGTTGCAGATTGAAAACCTGTCGCTGATGATCCACGGAACACCGATCCTGAAACAGGTCAGCCTGTCCATTGCCCCTGGTCAGATCGCGGCCGTGACAGGTGAAAGCGGCTCGGGCAAATCGATGACCGCTTTGGCGGTGATGCGATTGCTGCCGCATGGGGCCAGCGTGGAAGGTGCGATCCGGCTGGACGGTCAGGATCTGCTGACACGGTCAGAATCCGATATGTGCACTTTGCGCGGTGCGGCCATGGGAATGGTGTTCCAGGAACCGATGACAGCGCTCAATCCGGTGAAAACCATCGGTGAACAGGTGATGGAAACGATCCTGATCCACAAGGCGATGCCCCAGCCTCAGGCCCGAACACGCGCCGAAGAGGTGCTGACCCGCGTCGGCCTGCTACCTGATCGGCTCCCCCTTTCACGCTACCCGCATGAGCTGTCCGGCGGGCAAAGGCAACGCGTGGTCATCGCCATGGCCATCGCTCTGCGCCCCAAGCTGTTGATCGCGGACGAGCCGACGACAGCGCTGGACGTCACGACACAGGCGCAGATCCTCGACCTGCTCAAGGGTCTGGTGCGCGAATATGACATGGGGCTGCTGATGATCACCCATGATCTGGCCGTTGTCTCTGATATGGCGGATCAGATCACCGTCATGCGCCACGGAGAAGTGGTTGAAAGCGGGGCCACACAGCACCTGCTGCGTCACATGCAACACCCCTATTCCCGAATGCTGTTCGAGGCGTCTGGCCATCAGGTCACTTTGCCGGAACCCGCGCAACCACAAACGTTGCTGGAGGTAAGCCAAGTTGTCCGGGACTACCGCCTGCCCCGAAAAGGCCTGTTGGACGCGCCGCGCCATCACCGGGCAGTGGATGGTGTCAGTTTCTCCCTCAACCGGGGGGAGCGGTTGGGTTTGGTAGGTGAATCCGGATGTGGAAAATCGACCCTAACGAGGGCAATATTGGGCCTGGAGGACGTTCAGTCCGGCCAGATCCAACTGGGTGGTCAGCCGGTTTTCACTGGGCACAAACCCAACCTTGCAGTCCGCCGGAAGATGCAGGTGGTGTTTCAGGATCCATATGGCAGCTTCAACCCCCGCCACCGTGTCGCGCGCCTGATCACCGAGCCTTTCCATTTGCTGGACACCCCGCCAACCGGATCAGAACGACAGGATCAGATATCTGAAATTCTGACGGCGGTCGGCCTCGGCCCCGACGACGCGGGCAAGTACATCCATGAGTTTTCGGGCGGGCAACGACAACGGATCGCTATTGCACGCGCCCTGATCATTCGGCCCAAACTCATATTGTTCGACGAGGCGGTTTCGGCCCTCGATGTTTCGGTCCGTGCTCAGATCCTCGATCTGCTCGCCGAACTGTGTGAAGCCTATGACCTGACCTATCTGTTCATCAGCCATGACCTGAGCGTTGTCCGCACGATCACCGACCGTGTGATGGTGATGCAGTCCGGGCGGATCGTTGAACAGGGTCAGACAAAGCAGGTGTTCGAAGACCCGCAGCACCTGTACACGCAAAGCCTGATTGCCGCTGCGCCCCAGTTGCCCGAGATAAGGCCACTGACGGCGTAAAATCCTTTTTTAGAGCCTGATTGGAGGCCCAGAATGACTCAGAAAACTTGGTTTGATCCCACCTTGTGCCTGATCGGCGGGCGCTGGACCCAAGCGGATACGGGCGACAGCCTGCCTTTGATCAACCCTTCAGACGGGACCGAGATTTGCCGAATCGCCCGAGGGTCCGAGGTGGATGTCGACGCGGCGGTCAAAGCTGCCCGATCTGCGTTGAAGGGTGATTGGGGGCGAAAGACGGCCTTGGAGCGCGGCCGTATCCTGACCCGGTTGGGCCAACTGGTGCAGGAACGGGTGGACGATCTGGCGCGGCTTGAGGCGATGGATGTCGGCAAACCGCTGACGCAGGCCCGGGCAGACGCGGTCGCCCTGGCGCGCTATTGCGAGTTCTACGGCGGTGCGGCGGACAAGGTGATGGGCGAGACCATTCCCTATCTCGATGGCTACACCGTCTATACCCTGCGCGAACCGCATGGGGTGACGGGCCATATCGTGCCCTGGAACTATCCGATGCAGATTATCGGGCGTTCGGTCGGGGCGGCGTTGGCCATGGGCAACGCATGTGTTCTGAAACCAGCGGAAGAGGCCTGCCTGACCGCGTTGGCCTTTGCCCATCTTGCGCAACAGGCCGGGCTGCCAGCCGGAGCATTGAACGTCGTGCCCGGTCTGGGGGCCGAGGCAGGCGCGGCGCTGTCCGGACATTCGGGTGTAAACCACATCTCGTTCACCGGTTCTGTTGCCACAGGGGCCCTTGTGCAGCAGGCGGCGGGACGCAACGTGGTGCCCGTGACGCTGGAATTGGGCGGGAAATCCCCGCAATTGGTTTTTGACGATGCCGATCTGGATGCAGCGCTGCCGTTTCTGGTGAATGCGGGTGTCCAAAATGCGGGCCAGACCTGTTCCGCCTCATCTCGCATCCTGGTGCAGCGGGGCGTCTATGAGCAGGTCAGATCGCGCATGGCCAAGGCCTATGAAGAACTGACCGTCGGGCCGGCGATGCAGGATCTGCGCGTTGGGCCGTTGATCTCGGACCGGCAGAGACAGATTGTCAGGGGCTTTCTGAAAACAGCCACGGACCTGACTATCGCTGCGCAGGGGCAGATTGTCGATGACGCGCCAGAAACCGGAGCCTATGTCCGGCCCACTTTGTTCGCAGACGTGCCACCAGATCATCAATTGGCACAGGCCGAGATTTTCGGCCCGGTTCAGGTTCTGATCCCGTTTGACACCGAAGAACAGGCTCTGACCATAGCGAATAGTACGGAATACGGCCTGGTCGCCAGCGTCTGGACGCGGGACGGTGCGCGACAGATGCGGTTGGCGAAAGCGCTGCACTCAGGTCAGGTTTTCATCAACAACTACGGTGCAGGCGGCGGCGTTGAACTGCCGTTTGGTGGGGTGGGAAAATCCGGCCATGGCCGCGAAAAAGGGTTCGAAGCTTTGTACGGCTTTTCACAGTTGAAGACAGTTGCCGCGTTTCACGGGTAACATTTACCCAGGCAGTTCAGATCAGCTTTGCTTCCAATGCGTGATTGCCCCAAATCTGTGATGTCCGCGTGGCAGAATGCCCACTGAACCAACCTCCGACGACTTCGTCGGAAACCTTGGCGCTGGGGGGGAACTTTTGTCTGCCGCCGTCTGCCAGGATCACCAAGTCAAACTAGACCCGAACTGAATACGGCGCATTGATCCGGCCTGAATTCAGGTTGTACTTGTGCCAGTGTACCGGGCAGCTTAGGAAAACGACCTTGTTGAATTGTGCCCCCATCTCGGCGGCTTTCATGACGACATTGCAGCCGTGGCTGTGGGCAACCACATCGCAGCCGTGATAAGCCTCAAGATCTATCCAGTTTTTCAGGTGTTTGGCAGCAATATGTCGGCCGCGGTCGGACCACCGGCCCTCCCATTCATAGTAGTTCCGCCCTGAAAAGATGTCGTTGCGATGCGGCTTGATGTAATTATGCAGATCTCCGACATGGGGATAGTACCATGTGGGGTCGGGATTGACTTCGAAGTGCGTGCCATGAACAAGAAGCAACCCCGGGACACCGGCTTTCTGTTGCGCGGGCGCCGTTGGAACCTTCGAACCCAGCGGGTCTGAAATCAGAGCGGACGACAACACAGTAAGCAAATCTTGCGAGAGCGGCTCCAACTGCGCCCAACGTGCCGTAAACACACCAAGCCAAAGACGTGGCGGAAAAGATTCCGGCGAATACAGTTTGAGGCACGAACTCAGTGCGGCAAGAGCAACAATTGAATCAGGGGCTGCCAGACCAAGCTTCAAAGCAGCGTCAATATGTTCGAGGTTCGGCTGTTCTTCTGCTGCTCTGATCGCCTCGAACAAACGTTGGTAATACCCCTCAGGCTCTGGCGAAGTAAGCAGGTCAACGGGCCTTAGGTCGCCGGGGCCAATAAAGAAACGCATGTATTCGTGGGCGGATATTTGGCGGTCGTCAATTGGTCGGAATCCGAGCATGACAAGCTGTTTGGACAGAACGGCATCGTCAGTTTCTTCCAAATCGCGGTCCAACAGGAAAAGGTCGCTGTCATTGTTTTCGGCTTGCAGAAACTGCGCGCGGGATATCAGGTATGCGGCGTAGGAAAAAAGTGAAAGCTCGTCTCGGGATCCGCCGGTTTCGTA
Source organism: Ruegeria sp. AD91A (assembly GCF_003443535.1). Classification (GTDB taxonomy): domain Bacteria; phylum Pseudomonadota; class Alphaproteobacteria; order Rhodobacterales; family Rhodobacteraceae; genus Ruegeria. The sequence continues at coordinate 3,194,771 of NZ_CP031946.1, forward strand.
GAAGTTCTTTGGTTCAAAAATCATTGTATCTCAACCTTACTGCTCGTTGGGAATGCTTTCCAAACTAGCATCAGGTGAGTTGCTGACAAATGTTGAACTCGCCGCCGTGGTTCAGACGATCACTTCGATCGCCTTTTGCTCTCCGACATCAAACACCCGCTTATAGCGCTCGATCTGGTCTTTCGGCCCCATCGCTTTTTCCGGGTTGTCCGACAGTTTCACCGTCGGGCGTCCATTGGCCGATACCGCTTTGCAGACCAATGAGAACGGCGCCAGCGCGTCATTGGGAACGAGCCCGCGAAAATCGTTGGTCAGCAAGGTTCCCCAACCGAAGGAAATATTGGCGCGGCCCGCAAACTGGGCATGCAATTCCTGAATTTTCTCTACATCCAGACCGTCAGAGAAAATGATCCGTTTCCGTGTCGGGTCTTCACCGCGCGCTTTCCACCAGTCGATGGCAACCTCGGCTGCCGCTGCCGGGTCTCCGCTGTCGATGCGAATGCCGGTCCAACCCGCCAGCCAGTCAGGAGCATTGTCCAGAAACCCCTTGGTGCCATAGGTGTCGGGCAGGATGATGCGCAGGTTGCCGTCATGCTCGTCATGCCAGTCGCTGAGCACGTCATAAGGGGCTTGCGCCAACGCTTCATCCGTGTCGGCCAGCGCGGAATAGACCATGGGGAGTTCGTGCGCATTGGTGCCGATGGCCTCGACCTCGCGTCGCATGGCGATCAGGCAGTTCGAGGTTCCGGTAAAGGATTCGCCCAACCCTTCGATCATCGCCTGCACGCACCAATCCTGCCACAGGAAGGAATGCCTCCGTCTGGTGCCGAAATCCGCGATCCCAAGCCCGTTTATCGAGCTCAACTTTTCGATCTTCTCCCAAACTCGGGTCATCGCGCGGGCGTACAGCACCTGCAATTCGAACCGGCGCATATCGTTCAGCACAGCGCGCGAGCGTAATTCCATCAACACCGCCAGCGCGGGGATTTCCCACAACATGACCTCGTGCCATTTGCCTTCAAAGGTCAGTTCATATTGGTCATCTTTGCGTTCAAGGTGATAGGGCGGCAGGCGCATATTCTCGAACCACTCCATGAAGTCGGAGCGGAACATCTGCCGTTTCCCATAGAACATGTTGCCGCGCAGCCAGGTGCTTTCCCCCCGGCTGAGGCTGAGGGACCGGATGTGATCCAACTGTTCCCGCAGTTCGCCTTCATCGATCAAACGCGCCAGAGGTACGTGATTCGACCGGTTGATCAGCGAAAATACAACGTCTGTTTGGGGCTTGTTTCGAAACACTGACTGGCACATCAGCAGTTTGTAGAAGTCAGTATCGATCAAAGACCGTACAATCGGGTCAATCTTCCATTTGTGATTGTAGACGCGGGTCGCGATGTCGACCATGGGGAACTCCTGCGATTTCCGTAGTTAGATCAATCGACTCCGGAAATGGCAAGAGTCGCTGATTTGGTGACAATGCCAGTTTGACGTCACAATACCGGCATATTGTGCATTGTTTTCACCGGTTAGTGAGAAGAGGGGATGGAAAGACGAAACTGAGTTTGTAAATGGGTATCGAGTACGATTTTGATATTGTTAACGTAGCGTTGGATGATTTGGACCCCGAAAAGCTGGGTGCTGACTCTGATACGGAACGCCGGGTGTGTGCAGTGTTCCGAGATATCAGAGCCGCGGACGCGTTGCGTGGAACATCACCGAAAATCCGCAAGATTTTTCTGGATGCCGGATTCAGTCTCGAGTCGCGCAACAGCGGCATTGTGCCTGGTGTGTTTCCAGCCGAAGATCAGGCGGATCGGGTGCGAATTCTGCGGTCGCTGTTTGAAAGCATCAGGGCGCGTGGAATTCAGGGTGAATATTGCGGCGATTTCAACCTTTGGGATTTCCTGCATTATGTGCGAACAGCGCAGCCCATGGCGGGGATCGTACGCAGCCGGCCGATGCGCGTTCCGTCACCACCGTCAAGCCAGACCAACCCGGAACGTCGCACTGTACCTGGACGCATTGGGTTTGCGCTGGGTCTGGCTGTTGTTCTGTTCGTAATGATCAAGCTTTTGGCCGCCGCAGGTGCCACACCTTAGGTCAATACGACTCCGGCGTTCCGCATCGCCTGCTCGGCTGCTGCCAGCGAACCGTCCATATCAATCGCGCGGCAGGCATCCATGCGAACTGTGACTCCGAAACCCAACCGGGCGGCGTCCACAGCGGAAAAGTGGACGCAGTAATCGGTGGCCAATCCCACAAGGGTCAAATGGTCGATGCCTCGGGTATCGAAATAGCCTTTCAGACCTGTCGGTGTCTGGTGGTCATTCTCGAAGAACGCGGAATAGCTGTCGATGGCACCGCGGAACCCTTTGCGAAGGATCAAATCGCCATCCGTGCGCAATTCGGGATGAAAACCCGCGCCCTGGGTGCCTTGTACGCAGTGATCGGGCCACAAAACCTGTGGGCCGTAGGGCAATTCGATCAATTCGAACGGGTTTTTGCCATCGTGGGAGCTTGCGAACGAAGAATGCCCTGCAGGATGCCAGTCCTGAGTCAGGATCACGGCGTCGAACTCGTCCATCATGGCATTTATCGGTGCGACGATCTCGTCCCCCTCTGCCACAGCCAGTGCGCCACCGGGGCAAAAGTCGTTCTGGACGTCGATCACGAGCAGGGCATGGGTCATGGCGGTCTCCTGTATTTACTCTATCGGTAGGCGGCGGCGCGCAGGGCGTCAATGCAATCCCTTGCGACTCTGGGTCTGCGAAGGTAGATCGCGCATATGTACACAATCGCTGCCCTCTATCACTTTACCCGTTTCGCGGATCCAGCCGCGTTGCGCGACCCCTTGCTGGACCTGTGCCGTAAGCGGTCCGTCACCGGTACGCTGCTGCTTGCACAGGAAGGGATCAACGGCACAATTGCTGGCCCGCGTGCCGGAATCGACGCCGTGCTGACACATATCCAATCCTTGCCGGGCTGTGCTGATCTGGAGTGGAAGGAAGCGACCTCGGACCATCCGCCTTTCGGCAAGATGAAGGTGCGGTTGAAGAAAGAGATCGTGACCATGGGTCAGCCCGATGTCGACCCGCGCGCCCGTGTCGGTTACTATGTCGACCCGCAGGAGTGGAATGACCTGATCCGTTCTGAAGATGTGGTGCTGATCGACACGCGAAACGATTACGAAGTGGCAATCGGGACGTTTGAAGGCGCAATAGACCCTGAAACAGCCAGTTTCCGCGATTTTCCGGTATGGTGGGAACAGAACAAGGACCGCTTTCACAACAAGCGGGTCGCCATGTTCTGCACGGGCGGTATCCGTTGCGAGAAATCCACCAACTACCTGCTGGGTCAGGGGGTCGAGGATGTCTATCACCTCAAGGGCGGTATCCTGCGGTATCTTGAGGAAATGCCCGCTGAAGACAGTTCGTGGCAGGGGGAATGCTTTGTGTTCGACAATCGTGTTTCGGTTGGTCACGGGCTTGTTGAAGGGCCGCACAAGCTCTGTCACGGCTGCCGGCGTCCAATCCTTCCGGAGGATGTGAAGCGCCCGGAATACGAGCATGGCGTTTCATGCCATCAATGCATCGATGAGACTTCCGAGGCTGATAAAATGCGCTTTCGCGAGCGGCAAAAGCAGATTCTGCTGGCGCGCGAACGGGGTGAGGCGCATCTGCGGCAGGACTGAATTCGGGTTGCAGGCCTTTGCGTTAGATCGGATGATCTGCTCGCAGGCCAGATTGAAGGGGCGTTCATGCACCGCAAACCCACGACTTTGGATGAATGGAAATCAACCCTGATTGCAGCGTTGGGGCTGGTTCTGGCGAGCTTTCTTGCCTGGTATGGTCTTTCGCGCCTGAGCGAGGCGGCTGCGGGCGACACGATTGGCACAATCGCTTCGGTTGGCCTGTTGATCTGGCTGGTGTCGCAGTCTTGGTATTACATGACCCAGGTGAAGTCGCCCCGCAGGCTTTTGTTTCTGATGGGGGTGTCGTTCATACAGGTTGTCCCCTTCCTGTTCGCCGCGGTTTACGGCGCCTTCGGGTACAACGACCACTGTGTCATCGGCGCAGAGGGTCCGGGTGATATTCTGTATTTTTCCTACGTCACCTTCACCACAGTCGGATATGGCGACATGTCCCCGACCGGTCTGTGCCGTGGGCTCGCCGTGTCCGAAGCCGTGACGGGATATATCCTGCTGGGAATGTTTGTTGCCGCAGCAGTTTCGCTTTACGCCCGTAATCACAATCAGGAAAGACCCTAATAAGGGCTATTTGTTCTGCTCGATCCAGCGAGACATCATTTTCTTGTCACGGAAACACTCGGTCGGGATCGGGCGGCGTTTACTGCGTGAAATCCGCTCGGCAAATGCAACCTGCTTACCTGTCGGGTAGTTGTCGAATTTCGAAGAACCACGCGGTTTGTGGGCCGAGATCCAATCAGACAAGAGCCGCCGGTCACGTTGTGCTTCAACCGGGATCTCAAGTGCCGATTGCTCGGCGATCGCGCGCGCATATCGCATTTGCCGGTCAGTCACCGGAAGCAGGTGGTAATCATTGTTTGGCCCATTAAGGGCTGCGTGACGTGCTTGCTGGGTCATCGGTTTTTCCTCTGACTGAGTAGAACATAAATAGAACATTAACCAAAAATTTCAAGGTTTGCGGGGTCTGGCAGGCGTAAAGTCGCCTTTTTGATGAATTTATTGACTGGTCAATCAATAACCGATAGGCCGATTTTCAACGGACCATTTGTCCCGTCCAGACGAGTGCGAAAGAAAAGGACACGGTATGAACTTTCAGCCCAGAGCCAGCCATTTCATTGACGGCGAATATGTCGAAGATGCAAACGGCGCTGCCCTTGAAGTAATTTACCCCGCAACAGGCGAAGTGATTGCGCGTCTGCATTCAGCGACGCCGGCGATCATAGATAAGGCTCTGAATAGCGCAAAAAATGCTCAGGCGGCTTGGGCGGCACTGTCCGGGACGGAACGTGGCCGAATTTTGCGCCGCGCGTCCGATATCATGCGCGAACGCAACTACGACCTGTCCGTTCTGGAAACCCATGATACAGGCAAACCGATTCAGGAAACCACAGTGGCCGACGCCACCTCGGGTGCAGATGCGCTGGAGTATTTTGGTGGATTGGCCGCCTCTCTGACAGGAGAGCATATTCCGCTGGGCGGGGGTGATTTCGTCTATACTATCCGCGAGGCGCTGGGCGTTTGCGTCGGGATCGGCGCCTGGAACTATCCCACGCAGATCGCCTGCTGGAAAGGTGCCCCAGCGCTTGCTTGTGGCAATACGATGGTATTCAAGCCTTCGGAAACTACGCCCCTTTCGGCATTGAAAGTGGCTGAAATTCTGGTCGAGGCTGGCGCACCCAAAGGCGTCTACAACGTGATCCAGGGTTACGGCGATGTCGGTGCTTCGCTGGTCACCGATCCGCGTGTGGCCAAAGTCTCTTTGACTGGTTCAGTTCCGACGGGCCGCAAGGTCTATGCTGCCGCAGCGGATGGCATGAAGCACGTGACCATGGAACTCGGCGGCAAATCCCCGATGATTGTCTTCGAAGATGCCGACATCGAAAACGCTGTTTCAGGTGCGATTCTGGGCAATTTCTATTCTTCGGGTCAGGTCTGTTCCAACGGCACCCGCGTCTTTGTACAAAAAGGTATCAAAGAGGCCTTCCTGAAGCGCCTGTCCGAACGTCTGGTCAACGCGAAAATCGGCGATCCAATGGACGAGGACGTCAGCTTTGGACCGATGGTCAGCAAGAACCAGATGAACATCGCCCTGAGCTATATCGAAAAGGGCAAAGCCGAAGGCGCAAGATTGATTATTGGCGGCGAGCGGATCGACCGGGACGGCTATTATTTACAGCCCACGGTTTTCGCTGACGTCACGGACAACATGACCATCGCGCGCGAGGAAATCTTTGGCCCTGTCATGTCGGTGCTGGATTTCGAGACCGAGGAAGAGGTGATGACCCGCGCCAATGACACCGAGTTCGGTCTGGCCGCAGGTGTCTTCACGAACGATCTGACCCGGGCGCATCGAATCGTGGCCGGATTCGAAGCAGGCACTTGCTATATCAACACCTACAACCTTGCCCCGGTCGAGGCGCCGTTTGGCGGGTCGAAAATGTCCGGTGTCGGACGCGAGAACTCGAAACTGGCGATCAACCATTTCTCGGAAATGAAAACCGTCTATGTCTCGATGAATGATGTTGAGGCTCCGTACTGAATCAAGGACGGTTGTCCGCTGTTATTGACGTCTCTGCTGCCGGTGTCTGATGCCGGGAGCAGAGGAAACGCCCTGCCAGCCAGTGGCTGGGTATACTGCTCTGACAACACCGATGCCTGCCAGCGTGTTGAAAAAGTGGGTTTTGCAGAATTTGTGTTCAAAGACGCTGTCATCCTCAGCCGATTGGCCCGGCCCGGTGAGGATACTCGTCCGCGATTTTTCTGGCCACTGAACTCATTGAAGACGCGGAACCTTTGCCGCCGTATTTCGCTGATATGGCGTCTCGTTTTCACATATCTGCGGTAAATGCCACAGCACCGGTTGTTTCACGGGCGGTCAGCCGACGTGACCTTATTGATCGAGGAATGTGGCCTGAAATTCGGCGGCCTGTTCTTCGGCGTCATGTCCGGAACCTTGCATCTCTGAAAAAGGCTAGAGCCATATTTGCATCCCCGCCTGATCGGGCGTCCTGATTGGATCGGCTTTGAAGCAACGGCACAAGGCTTCCAGCGCTGCCAGAAGTTGAAACGCATCGCAGGGTATACCGGAGTCGGGAACTGCGTTCACTTTTCCGGGTGTAGCCGGAAAAGTCGCGAAATACGTCATTCTATCCCGACAGCGCTCAACATATCTTCGATTCGCTGACGGGCGGACTGGCTGTCTTTCAACAGGTTTTCCGCGTCCGCCAGCGGTCTTTCCGCCGACCGTACCGGCAGGTCAGACAAGGCTTGGGTGGTTTGTTTCAATGCCGCGTATTTCCCGCCCGTAGGCTCCAGCCTCTCATCCGACACCCCGGCCAGCCAGAAATAGCGGTTTGCCGCTTCGTTTTGTTCGAGGCCTCGGAACATATCACCTGCGGCTGCAAAATCTTCTGTTGAAACCATCGCTTGCGCGCGCAAGGCAAGCGCCTCATCGGAATTGTCATCAGCCAGCTCCAACAGGGCTTGATGAGGGCGCCCCGACAGCAGAGCGGCCCGAGCCCGCAACCGAGCCCGATCCAAGCGCCGCGACTGATCTTCCGGTCTGTTCGCCAGCGCGAATGTCTGCTCAGCAAAGCCCAGATCAGCAAGGCGGCTGGCCAATGCAATTGCAGTTTCGGTTGTTAATACGGCAACCATGTCCGGCTGCATTACCTCCATCGTCTGGTGTAGAAAGGTTGCGTCGTCCGATCTTTCGGAAAGCAAATGCAGATGCCGATTGACGGCGCTGTCGCTATCGGGGCCGGGTGGCAGCGCTTTGATCACGTCGAAGGCGCGGTCGAATTCCTGGCTCAGGCTCAGAGCGATCGCATAGGTACGGTTCATAATCGGACCCAGTTCCGATCGCCTGAACTCGACCGCATAAGACGCCGCCAGATCAAGTTCCTGGGAAGAAACGGTTTTGCGTTCAGACCAACGTTTTTCCACCAAGCGCGCCAAAGCCAGCGGAGACTCAGCCGCGGCGTGGGTTGAGGTTATAACTTCGGTCAACAATTCTTCTTCACGT